>JAUXRW010000128.1 GCA_030681555.1 Acidimicrobiales bacterium | reverse complement strand
CGTGCGAATCCGTGCCGGATCCGCACGCCAACCTCAAGGTCGGCAGGGTGGGTCAGTCGCCGAGGCGCACGACGTGGTCGGCGGCCTGCATCGTCGAGCGCCGGTGCGCGATGACCAGGACCGTGACCTCGGGTGTCAGCGTTGCCAGCAGGGCGAGCACCTGCTGCTCGGTCTCCTCGTCGAGCGCGCTGGTGGCCTCGTCGAGGACGAGCAGCGCCGGCCGGCGCAGCAGCGCCCTGGCTAGTGCGACCCGCTGGCGCTCGCCGCCGGACAGTCGCACCCCGCGGTCGCCGAGCAGGGTGTCCAGGCCGTCCGGCAGGCCACGCGCGAAGGCCGCGGCCGCTTGGTCGAGTGCCTGCCAGCATTCGTCGTCGGTGCACCCCCCGGGCACCGACCACACGAGGTTGTCGCGCAGCGTGCCGGGCAGCAGCAGGGTCTCCTGCGGGACGTAGGCGATGTGGCGGCGCCACCACTCCAGGTCGCCGACCGCCAGCGGCGTGCCGTCGACCAGCACCTCGCCGGCGTCAGGCAGCAGCAGCCCGAGGGCGAGGTCCACCGCGGTGGACTTGCCCGCACCGGACCGCCCGGTGAGCACGGTGACCGCCCCCCGGGGAACCTCGAGGTCCAGCCCCTGCACGCCGCCGTCGGAGTCCGGGTAGGTGTAGGACACGTCGCGGAACCGCAGCAGCGGCACGCCCGTACCGGTGCCGAGCGAAGGCCGCGTGCTCGCGCTCCCGGCAGCGATCTCGACCTCCGCGCTCGCATCGCGGGTGAGATCGCTGAGGTCGCGCACGGCCGGCAGCGCATTCGCCATCGTCGCCGTCGCGGTCACCATCTGCCGCACGTGCTGGGCTAGGCGGACCACGAGCAGGAGGACGACGACGAGGTCGGCGGTCGGCACGTCCAGCGCCACGGCCACCAGCACGAGCAGTGATGCGGCGACCGCTGTGCCCACCACGGTGAGCCCGGAGACGAGCGACTGCCGCCGCACGTTCGCGACCTGCACCTCGCGAGCACCCGCGAACGCCTCGGCCATCCGTCCCGTCCAGACGACCGACGCGGAGTGCGCGCGCACGAGCCGCAGCGAGTCGAGCGAGTCGGTGATGACGGACTGCAACTCGCGGTGCCGGCCGCCTAGCTCTACGCCGAGCCGGTGCGCGGGCCGCACCGACACCGACAGGGCCAGGCCCAGCACCGTCACGCCCGCAATCGCGATGAGCGCGATGACCGGGGAGACGAGCAGGGCCACCCCGGCGGTCACCAAGGCGAGGATCGCGGCGACGGCGACCTGGAGCATCTGGCTGTAGGCCAGCCCGGCCCGCGATGCCCCGACACTCACGATCGCGATGACGTCGCTGCGCCGACGCCGCAGCAGGAAGGACCAGCGCGCCGCGAGCACCGCAGCGAAGGCCTCCTCGCGCAGGCGGTCGACGAGTTGCTGCTGCGTCCGCATCGTGGTGGTGGCGGTGGCATACGCGATCACCGCCTGCACGGCGACCAGCACGACGAACAGGCCGAGCAGCACGCCCAGCGGGATCCCGCCGAGCGCCACCGTCCCGAGGCCGGGCAGGTCGATGCTCGCGCCCGCGTCGGCGATCGACTGCACGATCGGGATGAGCAGGAGCAGGCTCGCGCCGCCGACGATGCCGTTGGCCACCAGCAGCGCGACCTGCAGGAGCACGCGCCGCGGAGACATGCGCCAGGCGGTGGCGAGCAGCAGTCGCGCGTCACCCGTCATCGGGCCAAGCCATCCGAGCCGGGACCGTCCGCGTCGGCCTCGATCGCGTCGAGCACCGCGTCGAGGGACCAGCCGGACCGCGGCCGGTGCACGACCGTGATCGGCACGACGTCGGCAAGGTGGGCCACCTGCGCAAAGTAGCGCTCCTGCCCGAGCACGACCGGCGCGACGCCGTCGCGGCTGGTGTGCGCGACCAACGTGGCCAGCCGGGCCGCTCCCGCTGGGTGCTCGACGCGAACGGCCTCGTCCGAGTCGCCCGGTGCGAGTACGACGATCCGCTCGAGCCGCTGCGGCACGTCGGCCGGGTCCTCGGCGCGGAACGCCGACTTGACCCGGCCGGAGCCCAGCGCGGGCAGCAACGCGAAGTCGACCCCGACCGCCGCGGCCGCGTCCTCGAGCAGGTGCACGTTGCGCCAGAACGGCGTGGTCCATGCGCCGCCGTCTCGGAACTCCACCACCGTGACGTCGTCGCACAGCAGCCGGTGGCCACGCGTGCGCAGCGCCATCGACGTCGTCGACTTGCCCGCGCCCCGATCGCCTGCGATGGCCAGGACGTGCCCGCCGACCACGACGGTCGAGGCGTGCAGGCTCAGCAGCCCCCGCTGCAGCATGGCCAGCGTGACCGCCCAGCCCTGCACCATCCAGCCCACCTGGTCGGCCTGGCCTGTGCCGGCGTCGACCGTGACGTCGGTTCCGTCCTCGACGAGCAGTCCGGCCCCGCCGCGGAACCGCAGGAGCGCCGCCGTGGGCGTGACCTGGATCCAGGGGCGTGGACGGACCGCATCGGCGAGGCCGGCAGGCACCGACCCACTGCGCACCCGGATGCCGAGGGCGGCCGGCAGGTGCAGCGGGTCGTCCGCGGGCAGGTAGCCGAGCACCCGCATGGCGTCAGCGTGGGCGTCCACGATCGCGGCGGCCTGGCCGGCCGCCAGTTCGTTGTGCCAGCCGCCGGACCGTCCGCTGCGGAAGAACTGCCGTGTCCGCGGGCTGGTCTCCTTGAACCCGCGGGTCGCCTCGGATTCCTGCAGCCGGTCGAAGCGGGCCTGCTCGACCGCCGCGGCGAGCGTGTCCGGGGTGCAGGGCAGCCCGACCGCCTCGAGCACCGGCTGCAGCGTGCCGGCGGCATCGGACTGCAGGTCCTCGTAGCGAACGAGGTGGACGGGGAACGGGACATCGTCGGACAGCCACGACATCGCGTGCGTGCTCCACGTGCCCCAGGGGCTCGCGGTCTGCGCCTGCGCGGCGTTTGCCTCGGGCTCGCCGCCGTCGCGGGCCATGGCAGCGATGGCCTCGTCGATCGTGACGTCGAAGAACGGCGCGAACGAGCAGGCCACGTCGCGCGGGTCGCGCACGACGAGGATCGCGGCGCGGGTGGCGTCGGCAGGGAAGGGCTCGCGGCCCGGCATCCCGGGCCGGTACCGCTCGTGGGTCTTGCGCAGCACCGGCGGGTCGCCCGGCCCTCCGGCGCCCATGCGCCGGCAGAGGGCGTCGCGCAGGACGTCGAGCTCGTCGCCGGACAGCCACCGCGGGTCGAGGCCGTAGGCACCGAGGGCCGCTCCGACGTGCTGCGGCTGCGCGCCGGACACCAGGTGGTCGACGCCGAAGAGGTGAGGGTGGGTGCCCAGCGCCGTCACGACCGCCCGCACCCAGGTGTTGCCTGACTTCGGGTAGGAGGCCAGCCAGACCGTGCGCGCGGCGGATGTCACGTCGCCGCGTCCACGGTCGACCGCCACCAGTCCAGCAGCCGGTCCGCGACGAGCGGGTCGTCACGGCCCTCCATGCGGATCACGACGGATGGCAGCGCGGCGAGCCTCAGGTGCTCGTCGAACACCTCCCGCGGGTCGGGCTCGGTGGGACCGGCGGGAGCAAGCGCACCACGCAGCATCAACGTGGCCGCCCGCTCGAACCGGCGGGTGCCGGCGAGGCGGTCCAGCGCCTCCTCGTCCGGCCGCTGCCGCACGACGTGGGCGATCGAGGCGCACGGCACCGGCTCGACCCCTCGTGGCAGGTCGACCGCGACGGACGTGGATCCCTCGCGGACCGGGGTGCCGGTCAGTCCGGCCTGCTCGGCCCGCCGCCGCGGGACGAGGATCGGGGCATCGCGGGGGTAGGCGACCAGGCTTCCGCCGACCCAGCGAGTGGGGGAGGGCCGGTCGGAGAGGACCACGAAGCCATGACGAGCCAGGCCGAGGAGCGTGGCGGCCACGTCGTCGGGCTCGCCCGTCACGAGCAGCCCGCGCTCCCCGATGGCCAGGGAGGCGGCGTTGGCGAGGGCAAAGCCGCGGCCCGCCCACGAGAGCAGGCCCCCCCAGCCGTGGCGCAGGGCCTGCGCCCGGGATCCGTCCTCGTCCTGGCCGTCGGGGTGCGCCGTGACCTCCCCGTCGAGGGCCACAGCGACGGTGCCGAGCCCGGCGAACGAGCCGGTCCAGGTCGTCTCGTCTCTGTCGAGTTGGGGGCCGGGCACGCGGTCAGGATAGGCCCGACGGAACGGATTGGGCTTTCCGGCGATGGTGCTGCCCGGGCCGTTCCGACGTACTCTGGTGGCAGGACTGGGCCGGCCGGTGCGGAAGAGGTGCCATGAGCGGAACGGCGACGACGTCGCGGACGCGGCGTGGCCTGCTGGTCGCAGCGGCAGGTGGCGCTGTCATCGCTGCGCTGCTCGTCGCCGCACCCGTGCCGGTGGCGATCGCCGCGGCCCCCGCCAACTGCACCGCCACCGGCGGCACGATCACCACGATCAAGGACTCCAACGGGATCTTCTACAACGTGCACACCTTCACCGGCAACGGGACGTTCACGCCCTCTACATCTGTGGTCGCGGACTACCTCGTCGTCGGGTCGGGCGGCGGCGGCGGCGGCGGCCGCAGCGGCAACCAGGCCGGTCGTGGCGCGGGCGGCGGGGGTGGGTCCGGGGCGGTGGTGTCGGGCTCGAGCCTGACCATCTCGTCGGCGCAGGCCATCACCGTCGGGATCGCGGGGACGGCGGGAAGCGTCACCGCGAACGGCGGCCCCGGCAACCCGAGCAGCATCGCGGCTCTGGTGACGGCGGCCGGCGGCGGTGGCGGCGGTTCCGCTGGGGACTTGGACAACGGCGGCAACGGGGCATCAGGTGGCGGCGGCTCGGGCGGTGACACCGCCGGCAGCGGCGGAACCGCGAGCGCGGGCAATATCGGGTCGGCGGGCACCCTGAGTGCCACGGGCACGATCCGCGCCGGCGGCGGCGGTGGCGGGCCGGGGTCGGCCGGCGGGGCCTCGGCCGCAAGCGTCGGCGGTGCCGGCGGCGGCGGCACGAGCAACTCGATCACCGGCAGCGCCGTGACATACGGCGGCGGCGGCGGCGGCGGCGGTGCCACGGCCGGATCGGCGGGCGGCGCGGGCGGGGCGGGTGCAACCAACGGAAACGGCACGGCGGGCACCACGAACCGTGGCGGTGGCGGTGGCGGTGCACGCTCGACCACTGCGTCGGTGACCGGTGGCTTGGGTGGCAGCGGAGTCGTCATCATCCGATACCCGAAGTACTGCGGCGTGCCGTCCGCACCGACCTCGGTCTCGTTCTCCAGCCCGACGCTGTCGTGGGGGGCCCCGGCATTCGTGCCGAGCGGGCAATCAGTGACGTCCTACACGGTGACCTACAAGAACCAGGCCGACGGCAACGGCAGCACAGGGTGGGGGATCTACGCCCGCGGCTCCGCGGCGACAAGCATCAACGTCACCGGCAAGACCATCTCGGACTGCACCACCAACAACTCGGGCTGGACCTGCCTCCTCACGAACAGCAACCTGGTCAGCGGCCAGACATACGTGTTCCGGGTCTTCGCAAGGACCGCGTCGGCCTTGGGCCGCTCGGCCCCGATCCCCACGGCGACCCAGCTGACCTACACCGTCCCGTAGCCAGCCGGCCGGCCGGCCCGGCTGGCTTCCGTCGTGGCTTATTCTGGCTTATCCTTGCCCTAGAACCCCACAATCTGCCGATACCGGCATGGGGAGGAAGGGGCGTCCGGTGGAGCAGTCGCGCCCCGTGTGGGCTGCCCCGACCCTGATCCGGCTGACCGGCTCGGCCGACGCCCGCAACAACATCTCCGGCACCGGCGACGTCGACGCCACCTACAGCGGCTTCCCGTACGGTTACAGTTGATGGACACCTCATGCGCATCATGATCCGACGAACCAGTGCCGCCGCCCTCCTGGCCGGCGGGGCAACCGCTGCCGTGGTCGCGGGCTTGATCCTTGCCCCGGTCAGTCCCGCCGGCGCCGCGGCACCCACGAACTGCACCGCCACCGGCGGGACGATCACCACGATCAAGGACTCCAACGGGATCTTCTACAACGTGCACACGTTCACCGCGAGCGGGACGTTCACCCCGCCCCAGACGGTGCCGGCGACCTACCTCGTCGTCGCCGGAGGTGGGGGTGGTGGCCCGGTCAGCAACCGGCGCATGGCCGGTGGTGGCGGTGGCGGTGGCAACGTGGTCACCGGCTCCGCGGACCTGCTCGGCAGCGCGCACACCATCACGGTCGGCGACGGGGGCACGGCCGGCACGGGCACCACCCAGGG
>JAUXRW010000119.1 GCA_030681555.1 Acidimicrobiales bacterium | reverse complement strand
CTGTCGAGGTTCCCGGTCGGCTCGTCGGCGAGCACGATCGCCGGACGCCCGACGAGGGCCCGGGCGACCGCCACGCGCTGGCGCTCCCCTCCGGAGATCCTCGTGGGCTTGAACCTCGCGCGTGCGGCGAGGCCGACCCGTTCGAGCGCCTCGTCGGCGCGCCGGTAACGCTCGGCCGCGGGGACGCCGGCGTAGAGCAACCCGTCGGCGACGTTCTCGCGCACCGTGGCATGCTCGGCCAGGAAGAACTGCTGAAAGACGAACCCGATCTGCCGCGCCCGCAGCAGCGACAGCTCGCGGTCGCTCAGCCGCGCCGCGTCGACCCCGCCGATCCAGACCACGCCGCTGCTGGGCCGCTCCAGCGTCCCCATGACGTGCAGCAGCGTGGACTTGCCCGATCCGGATGGCCCGACGATCGCCACCAGCTCGCCCCGCCGGACGGAGAAGGAGACCCCCCGCAGGGCGGGCACCGGCGGCTGCTCGCCGTAGACCTTCGTCACCCCGTCCAGTCTCAGAACCGGTTCGTCGCTCATGGCGACGGCACCACGACGTGATCGCCCTCCGCCAGCGCGCCGTCGACCTGGACTCGTCCGTCTGTGGCGTCGAACAGGCCCAGCGTCACGGCGACCAGCTCGCGGCGCCCGCCGTCGTGCACGACCTCGACCGCGAACCCGCCGCCGGACTTCCCGACGAGCGCGGTGACCGGGACGCTCAGGGCGCTCATCACGCCCGCCGTCGTGATGTCCACCTGGACCGGGGCGCTGTCGAGCCCGCGGACCTGCGCCGGCTCGTCGAGGCTGATGTAGGCCGGGATCGTCGCGTTCCCGACGTGGTCGTCCTTCCCGGCGGTCCGGGCGACGTTCCCCAGCCGGTCCACCCTTCCCCGCACGGAGCGGTTGCCGGGCAGCGTGATCTGCGCGCGGTCGCCCTGCTTCACCGCGCCCTGCTGAGCCGCTTCGAGGGCCACCTGCACCTCGAGCGTGCCGGATGTGGCCTGCGCGACCCGGCCGCCCGGCCGGGCGAATCCCCCGAGCTCGCCGGCCACCTTGGCGATCCGCACCGGCTCGGGCAGGAGGACCGCATCGTCGAGCTCGAGCGCTCCGGTCACGTCAAAGCCCTTGTCGTGCTGGAGCCTCCTGAGCGCTGCTTGCGTCTGCCAGGTGAAGTCGCCCTCGCCGGGATCGATGTCGGCGTCCGCGTCGTAGCCGAGCTCGCGCAGGTTCCGGTTGAGCTGACGGACGTCGTGGCCGTCGTCGCCGATGGCCAGGTCGCGGTAGGCCGGGACCGTGCCGCACAGCAGCAGCACCGGGTCGTCGTCCACGCGGTAGAAGACGTCGCCGCACGCGACCCTGTCGCCCTCGTCGGGCAGCCTGGTGTAGATGCCGCGGGCCTGGTTGATCGCGGAGTACGGCGAGCCGTCCGATCGCGCCTGGTGGGTCAGGGTCCCGTGCAGGGAGACCATGGCCGACAGCTCCCCCTTCTGCACCTTCACGGTCTTCGCCGGCGGCCCGGGGGCGGCCGGGGTCGCGTCCTCGGCACCGGACATCACGACCACGCCGCCGGTGACGGATACCGCGACCACGACGGCCGCCGCGGCCGCCACCCGCGCCGTGCGCGTCACCGGCCCCCCAGTGCGTCTGCCATGACATCGCGGCACTGCTCCATCGCGGCCTGGAAGCCCGGGATGCTCCGAGCCCCCCTCCCTGCGGCGGATGGGATCCGATTCGTGTCGATGAGGGGCTCGCCGTTGGCGGGGTCCGGGAAGTCCCCCACGCCGTTGTCGCGCATGCACTGGGCGAACTCGAGGCGCGCGCTCATCTCCTGGGGGCTCGCCCTGCCGCCCAGCAAGCCCGGTGGCTGCAGCTCCTTGCACGCGCTGATGGCCTGCCTGAACGCCGCGGAGCCCGGGTCCAGCCGCTCGATCGCGGCGACGAGCTCCTGGTCGCCCGACGCGCTCGGGTCCGGGAACGCGCTGACGCCGTTGTCGCGCATGCACTCGGCGAACTCCACCGCCCTATCGCGGGGGGCGGCGCTCTTGGTGGCGCCGCTGCCGCCGGGACTCGCGTCCTCGGCCGATCCGTCTGAACAGCCCGCGCCGATCAGGGCGACCACGGCCAGGGCGGCCAGCGGCCGGAGAGTTCTCCTCATGCTGGTCACCGCTGCATCCGTGGATCGTGCGTGGGGTCGGGGTACATGCGAGGGCACCCCTGATCGCCCGCTGCGGGGCGCAGCTCGAAGTGCCAGGGCTCGTTGCCGTAGATCTGGCAGAGCCCGTACGCGGCGCCGTGCTCGGACAGCCACCCCGCGGCAGCGGCGCGCCCGACGTCGACCGCGTCGCCCGACACGTGAGCGGACGCCCCGGGAGTGGCCACCCAGCGGGCGGCCTCCTCCTCCGAGCCGTACCGCGAGACCGCCTCGCGCAGCAGGTGCTCCTGGTACCCGGGGGAGCGCCAGCCACCCTCGACGAGGAGCTCGATCCCGGCATGGGTGGCGGCCTGGCGTAGGGCGCCGAGCAGCTCCGGATCGAGGTTGGCGACTCCCGCGATCCCGTCGTCGAACACCGACGTGCGGTCGGGGACGGCGCCGTCAGCCTCGCCGAGCGCACCACGCTGCTCACCGCGCAGGACGTCGAGGGGCGATGCGGCCCTCGAGGACGAGGACGAGGACGCCGGCAACTGGTGGCCGAGGGCAGCGGCGATCGCCGCGATGACGACGAGGAGGCCGGCGCCACGGATCCTGCGAATCCGAATCCGAGGGGTCGTTCGTACTGGTCGGCGGTTGGTCACGCCACCAGTCAAGGCAGCGTGGTGTTGCCAGCACGTATGGGGTTTTCGATACGTCGGCGATATGCGCCAGCTCGTAGCATCGGTGGATGCGCGTGCTGCTCGTCGAGGACGAGCCCTACATGGCGCAAGCCATCCGCGACGGCCTGCGCCTGGAAGCGATCGCGACAGATATCGCCGGTGACGGCGACGCCGCCCTGGATCTGCTGAGCGTCAACGCCTACGACATCGCGGTCCTCGACCGGGACATCCCCGGACCATCCGGCGACGACATCGCCAGACGCATCGTCGCCTCCGGCAGCGGCATGCCGATCCTCATGCTGACCGCTGCCGACCGTCTCGACGACAAGGCCACCGGGTTCGGACTGGGCGCCGACGACTACCTCACCAAGCCGTTCGAGCTGCGCGAGCTCGTGCTCCGTCTCAGAGCGCTCGACCGCAGGCGCGCCCACAACAGGCCGCCCGTGCGAGAGATCGCCGGCCTGCGGCTCGATCCGTTTCGCCGCGAGGTCTACCGCGACGGCCGCTACGTCGCGCTGACCCGCAAGCAGTTCGCCGTGCTCGAGGTGCTCGTTGCCGCCGAGGGCGGTGTCGTCAGCGCCGAGGAGCTCCTGGAACAGGCGTGGGATGAGAACGCCGACCCGTTCACCAACGCCGTGCGCATCACGGTCTCGGCCCTGCGCAAACGGCTCGGCGAACCCACGATCATCGCCACCGTCACCGGCGCCGGGTACCGGATCGACACGCAACCGGACACCGGGCGCCAGGGAGCAGACCGTGGATAGAGCCCCCGGCCTGAGCGTTCGCCTCAAACTCACCCTCAGCTACGCCGGGTTCCTCATGGTGGCCAGCGCCTTGATGCTCGCGGCCATCTGGGTGTGCATCCTGCGCTACATACCCGACGGGGTGGTCTACGGGGGGTTTCCGTGGATCGCCCCGGACCGCTCCGATCCCCTGAACGGCTTCGCCTACCCCGCGGCCATGGTGCTGGCGTTCCTGCTCGTGTTCGGTCTGGTGGGAGGCTGGCTTCTCGCCGGCCGCATGCTCGCCCCGCTGGACCGCATCACCGACGCCACCCACACGGCTGCGACCGGATCGCTCGCCCACCGAATCCGGCTGCCGGGCCGCAGGGACGAGTTCCGCGAGCTGGCCGACGCCTTCGACAGCATGCTCGCGCGGCTCGAAGCCCACGTCGCCGAACAGCAGCGGTTCGCCGCCAACGCCTCGCACGAGCTGCGCACCCCGCTGGCGATCACGCAGACGCTGCTCGACGTCGCCCGCAACGATCCGAACCGCGACAACGGCGAGCTTGTCGAGCGCCTCCACTTCGTCAACACCCGAGCGATCGACCTCACCGAAGCGCTGCTCCTGCTCAGCCGCGCCGACCAGCGGTCCTTCGTCCGAGACCAGTTCGACCTGTCGCTCATCGCCGAAGAAGCCACCGAAACGCTCCTCCCCTTCGCAGAGAAGCGCGGCGTCACCATCGAGACCTCCGGCGACCTGACCCCCACCATCGGCTCGTACGCGCTCCTGCTGCAGCTGAGCACCAACCTCGTGCACAACGCGATCGTCCACAATCTGCCCGAACAGGGCACCGTGTGGGTCACGACGAGCGCTCACCCCGAGAGCGTGGTGCTCACCGTCGAGAACACCGGCGTGAAGCTCAACCCACGGTTGGCCTCCACGCTGGCCGAGCCGTTTCAGCGCGGCACCGGACGGATACGCGCCGACCACGCAGGCGTCGGCCTCGGCCTGGCCATCGTCAAGAGCATCACCGAAGCGCACGACGGAACCCTCACGCTCAGCCCCCGGGCGGCTGGGGGGCT
>JAUXRW010000105.1 GCA_030681555.1 Acidimicrobiales bacterium | reverse complement strand
TCCTGCCGCTCCGGGTCGCTCACGAAGTACGGGGACAGGTAGCCCTTGTCGAACTGCATGCCCTCGGTGAACTCGAGCTCCATGCCGAACGTGTTCGACTCCTCGATGGTGACGACGCCGTCCTTGCCCACCTTGTCGATGGCATCGGCGAGCACCTTGCCGATGGACGGGTCGGCAGCCGAGATCGAGGCGACCTGGGCGATCTCCGACTTGTCGTCGATCTCCTTGGCCTGGGCCTGGATGTCGGCCACGGCGGCAGCGACGGCGGCCTCGATGCCTCGCTTGAGGCTGAGGGGGCTGGCGCCTGCGGCCACGTTGCGGAGGCCTTCCTTCACCAGGGCCTGGGCCAGGACGGTGGCGGTGGTGGTGCCGTCACCAGCGATGTCGTTGGTCTTGGTGGCCACCTCCTTCACGAGCTGGGCACCCATGTTCTCGAAGGGGTCGTCGAGCTCGACCTCGCGAGCGATCGACACGCCGTCGTTGGTGATGGTGGGAGCGCCGAACTTCTTCTCCAGGACCACGTTCCGGCCCTTCGGGCCGAGGGTGACCTTCACGGTGTCGGCGAGCTTGTTCACGCCGGCCTCGAGGGCGCGGCGCGCCTCATCGTCGAATTTCAGGAGCTTGGCCATGGTTACTTCTTCTTCTTTTCGTTGACGACGACCGCAAGGACGTCGCGGGCGTTCAGGATGAGCAGGTCTTCCCCGCCGTCGGTGATCTCGGTGCCGCCGTACTTGCTGTAGACGACGGTGTCGCCGACCTTGACGTCGACGGGGATGATGTCGCCGGTCTGGTCGGAGCGACGGCCGGGACCCACGGCCAAGACCTCGCCCTGCTGGGGCTTCTCCTTGGCGGTGTCGGGGATGACCAGACCGCTGATCGTGGTCTCCTCGGCCTCACCCGGCTTGACGATGATCCGGTCCTCGAGGGGCTGCAATGACATGGCTGGGCGCCTCCGTGACGCTGGTGATGCGGTTAGCACTCGGGTCGTGCGAGTGCTAACCCTACGCCCAGTTCGTCAGCACTCGCAACCGTCGAGTGCCAGCGCGTCACGCGAAGCCGACCGTCTCCATGATCTCCCGCATGTCGCGGAGGTAGGCCACCGGTTCAGGGGCAGCACGTGGTTGCCGGGTAACCAGTGCATTCGGCACCGGTCCGAGTGCTCCCCACGGCCACACGGCCTGCCTCGGGGGCGGCAGGAGTGAATCAGCGAGGGGAGGGTCGGTGACCGGCGTCGTCAGGCGACGGGGAGGCCGAGGTTCGGCAGCGCGCCCGTGTCGAGCGGCCACGGGCCGTCGGAGCGCCATCGGTACCACGCGGCGCTGGCGATCATCGCCGCGTTGTCCGTGCACATGGCCCAGCTCGGCAGATACCCCGGCATGCCATCCTCGAGGCAGGCGTCGAGGAACCGCTCGCGGAGCAGGGAGTTCGCAGCCACGCCACCGCCGAGGCACAGGCCCCTGGCTCCCACCGCCTTCGCGGCGGCCCTCGTCTTCGTCAGCAGGACGTCGACGACCGCCTCCTGGAACGAAGCCGCGACGTCCGGCGTAGAGACCTCCGGGTGCTTCCGCACGTAGTTGACGACCGCCGTCTTCAGGCCGCTGAAGGAGAAGTCGAAGGTGCCGTCACCGAGCATCGGTCGGGGGAACCGCACGGCCGTCGGATCGCCCCCCACCGAGATGCGGTCGATGGCCGGGCCACCGGGGTACCCGAGGCCCAGAAACCTGGCGACCTTGTCGAAGGCCTCCCCCGCCGCATCGTCGATGGTGGATCCGAGCACCCGGTAGCGGCCGTGGTCCTCCATGTGGACGATGAGCGTGTGCCCGCCGGACACGAGCAGGACGATCACGGGCAGCTCTAGCTCCGGCTCGTCGAGCAGCGCCGCGTAGAGGTGGGCCTCGAGGTGGTTGACGGCGATGAACGGCACGTCCCACGCCAAGGCGAGCGCCTTCCCTGCGGACACGCCGACGAGCAGGGCTCCCACCAGCCCGGGGCCGTAGGTCGCGGCGACCGCGTCCACGTCGCAGGAAGCGCCCTCGACGGGCCGGTCGGAGAGGCCCGCCTCCACGAACGCCTGGGCGACAACGGGCACGATGAGGTCGACGTGGGCGCGGCTGGCGATCTCGGGCACCACGCCGCCGTAGCGGGCGTGCAGGTCGACCTGACTGCTCACCACGGACGACAGCACCGACGTGCCGCTCTGCACGATGGCCGCAGCCGTCTCGTCACAGGACGTCTCGATGCCGAGCACGCGACCACGCCCGGTGTCGAAGCTCATCTGTCCAGCTCCTCGACGAGCGTGGTGCCTGGCACGGTGGCGGCCAGCCCCTCGAGCCGGGCCTGATAAGCCGGCGAGTCGACGTCGTTGGCCCACATGATGAGCGCGTCCTCCTGGGTCTCCACGTAGTAGCCCTTCCGGATGCCCGCCGGCGCGAACCCGAAGGCGCGGTAGAGCGCCTGGGCGGGCTCGTTCCCCAGCCGCACCTCGAGCGTGAGGTTGCGCGCCCCCCGGTCGATCGAGGCCCGTGCCAGCGTGAGGAGCACCCGGGTGCCGATCTTGTGCCGGTGCCAGGCCGGATCGACGGCCAGCGTGGTGATGTGACCGTCGTCGGCGACGAGCATGAGCCCGCCGTAGCCGACGACCGTGGGCCCCACGCGCGCCACCAGGTACACCCGGCCGCTCCGGTAGCCGACCTCGCTCATGAACAGACCCATGGACCAGGGCCGCGGGTACACCTGCTGCTCGATGCGCAGCACGCCGCGCAGGTGCCGGCGGCGCATCGGTCCGAGCGCGACGCGCAGGCCGTCGGGCGCGGGGAAGGGCTCGGCGCGCGCCATCATCGCGGCGCATCCCGGGTGATCCACCCGATCTCTGCGTCCGGCCGCCGCAGGTAGAGCGGCGTGAGGTCGGCGGGCAGCACGAAGTCCTCCCGCAGGGCCCGGGCGTGCGCCAGCTGCACGAGCGACCCGGCCGACGGGTGGGCGACGCCCGAGTCGCCGAGCTCGAGGCGGCGGATCCCCTCGAAGGCCTCTTGGTAGCGCAGGGCGCCGTCGCCGACGAGGAGCAGCTCCTCCTTGCCGGCGGCCAGCTCGGCGGCGAGGTCGTCGGGCGTGCCCACCTGAGGGTCCCCGAGCCGCTGCACCCCACCGGGGGACTGCCGGTACGACGCCGAGAAGATCTCGCCGCGCCCGGCGTCGATGGCGCAGACGATCCGCCGGCTGGAGTGCCGCAACGCGAAGGCCAGCAGGTCGAGGCTCGCCACCCCGATCATCGGAAGCCGCCGGGCGTGGGCCAGCGCCTTGCCGGCGGCGACCCCGACGCGCAAGCCGGTGAACAGGCCGGGGCCGAGGTCGACGGCGATGGCCCCGATCTCGGACAGCTCGACCCGCGTCTGGCGGCAGAGGAACTCGATCGCCGGCGTGAGCGTCTCGGCGTGCCGGCGGCCGCGCGATGAGTGCACCGCCCCGAGGATCCCCTCGTGGCCGCCGATGGCGCAGCCGACCCGTGCGGTCGACGTGCTGACGCCAAGGATGAGCATCAGTCCGTCTCCTCGGTCGGTGCCCACGGGGCGAGGCTGGAGGCCAGGGCGCTCTGCCGCGCCGTCCAGCGAGGGCCGATGCACCGCAGGGCCAGGTTGCGGTCGTCGTCGCCCTCCCCGAACGTGAGGCGCACCTCGAGGTAGTCGTGCGGGAGCACGGGAGTGATGGCGTCGCCCCACTCGACGAGCACCACCCCGGGCTCGTCGAGCATCTCCGCCAGCCCTAGGTCGAGGGCCTCGCTCAGCTGGTCGAGGCGGTAGACGTCGAGGTGGTGCACCGGGAGCCGGCCGTCGTACACGTGCACCAACGTGAAGGTCGGGCTGGTGATGCGGTCCGGCACGCCGAGGCCTCGCCCGAACCCCTGCACGAACGCAGTCTTCCCGGCGCCGAGGTCGCCGGCCAGGACGACGACGTCGCCGGGCCGGGCCAGCGCCGAGAGCGCCTCCCCGACATGGCGGGTGTCGTCCACGGCCGACGTCGCCACGACGAGCGTCACCGACCCGCTCCGTGGCCGTCGAGCAGGAGCTTGGCCCGCACGAAGTCGGACCGCATCTGGGCCAGCACCGCGCCGCCGCCGCGTAGCGCGGCCGCTGGGTGGAACGTCGCCACCAGCGAGCCGCCGCGGTACGGGTAGGCGCTGCCGCGGAGCTTCGTGATGCCGACGTCGGTGCCGAGGAGCCGCTTGCTGGCGAAGTTGCCGAGCGTGATCACCACGGCCGGGGCGATCAGGTCGAGCTGCTGCTCGAGCCAGCCCCAGCACGTCTCGACCTCGTCGGGCTTCGGGTCACGGTTGCCGGGAGGGCGACACTTCACGGTGTTGGCGATGAACACCGAGTCGCGGGTTCGGCCCATCTCCTCCAGCAGGAGGCGGTCGAGAAGCTGACCGGAGCGGCCGACGAAGGGAAGGCCCTGCCGGTCCTCCTCGGCACCCGGCCCCTCCCCGACCAACATCAGGTCGGCGGCGGGGTCCCCCATGCCGAACACCACTTGCGTGCGATGCTCCGAGAGGCGGCAGGCGACGCAGGTCGAGGCCTGCACGGCGAGCTCCTCGAGGGCGGTCGGCACGCCCCGACCCTACGACGCCGTGTAGCGGCGCTCGACCCGCGCGCCGATGGCGCAGACGACCTCGTAGGAGATGGTGTCGAGCCGCTCCGCCCACTCGTCCGGTGAGATGCGCTCCTCCCCCTGCGCGCCCAGCAGGACCACCTCGTCGCCCACCCGGACCTCGCTGTCCGGGCCGAGGTCGACCATCAGCTGGTCCATGGTGATCGTGCCCACCATCGGTTGACGGCGACCGCCGACGAGCACGTCCTGTCCGGAGCGGCTGAGGCTGCGGAACACGCCGTCGGCGTAGCCGATCGGCAGGGTGGCCACGAGGCTCTCGCGCTCGAGCCGGTGGCGCAGCCCGTACGAGATGCCGTCGCCGGCGGCGACGCGCTTCACCGCGGCGACCTCGGTGGCCAGCCGCACCACAGGGACGAGGGCGACGGAGCCGGCCAGCGCCGGAGACGGGGGGATGCCGTACACGGCGATGCCGCAGCGCACGAGGTCGTAGCGGCTGGCCGGGTGAGCGATGGCGGCCGCCGAGTTGGCGGCGTGGCGCAGCGGCACCCGGAACCCGGCGGCCGCGAGGTCGGCCAGCGACGCCTCGTACCGCTCCAGCTGCTCGGCGGTGAAGGGGTGGTCGGGCTCGTCCGCGACCGCGCAGTGCGTCCACACGGCTTCGAGAGCGAGGCTCGGGTGCGCCCCGATCGCCTTCGCCAGTGCCACCACGTCCTCCGGCGCGGCGCCGACGCGGTGCATGCCCGTGTCGACCTTCAGGTGGACCGGCACCGGCGGTCCGGCCGCACCAGCAGCCCTGCCGAGGCGCTCGATGACCTCCGGGGTGTACACCGTGATCCGGATGCGGGCGGCCAGCGCCTCGTCGAGCTCGGACAGCCGAGGCTCGGACAGCAGGAGGATGGGCGCGTCGATCCCGGCATCGCGCAGCTCGGTGGCCTCCGGGACCTGCGCGACCGCCAGCCACCCGGCACCGGCGGCCAGCGCCGCGCGAGCGACCGGAGCGGCACCGTGGCCGTACCCGTCGGCCTTCACGACCGCGCACACCTCCGCCGGCGCCACCTCGGCCCGCAGCGCAGCGACGTTCGCCGCCACGGCCCCGAGCGACACCTCGGCCCACGCCCGGGCCACTACGCCCCCACCTCCGCCAGGGCGCTCGGCAGGAGGTCGAGCAGGTCGTGGGCGACGAGGCCGCGTGCAGGACCGTGCGACCCGGCCCGGCCGTGCAGCCAGGCGCCCGCAGCCGCCGCTTCGATGGCCAGCACGCCCTGGGCCAGGAGGGCGCCGATGATGCCGCTGAGCACGTCGCCCGTTCCGGCCGTAGCCAGCCGGGCATCACCGGCGGTGACCACCTGCACCTCGCCATCGGGCGCGGCCACGATCGTGACCGGGCCCTTCAGCAGCACGACGGCTCCGGTGGCAGCGGCCAGCTGCCGGGCGGCGGCCAGTCGGTCGGCTCCCGGTGGGTGCCCGACGAGCCGCTCGAACTCGCCGTCGTGCGGTGTCAGCACCGTGGGGGCGGCTCGCTCCGGCAGCACGTCCGCAGCGTCCACGCCGAGCACGGTGAGGCCGTCGCCGTCGATCACCGCGGGCAGGTCCGTGTGCGCGAGCACCTTGCGCACACCCTGGCGGGTGGCGTCCCCCGCTCCGAGCCCCGGGCCGATCACCATGGCGTGCTCGCGCCCGACGGCGCCGAGGAGGGCGTCCGCCCAGCCGCGCGCCGGCAGCGGGATGCCCACCGCCTCGGTGGGGCGGGTGGGGTCGTCGAAGCCTGGCGAGGCGAGCCGTACCATCCCCGCACCGGCGCGCTGCGCGGCGGCGGCCGCGAGCTGTGCCGCCCCGGCCATTCCGGGCGAACCGGCCACGACCAGCACCGCGGCCCGCCACTTGTGGGAGGCGACCGACCGCCGTGGCAGGTAGGCCGCGACGTCGGCGCGCTCGACGATCCCCGCGGCCGCGCCTGCCACGTCGAGGCCGATGTCGGCCACCTCGACCTCTCCCGCCAGACCCCGACCGGGCTCGAGGAGCAGCCCCGGCTTGTACGCCGCGAACGTGACGGTGCGGACGGCAGGGAGCGCCCAACCCCCCACCTCCCCCGTGAGGCCGGACACGCCACTGGGGATGTCGACGGCGAGGACGGGGGCCCCGCCCGGCTCGGGCGGGTGGTGCTGCCCGTGGAACCCGGTGCCGTAGGCGGCATCGATCACCAGGTCGGCCGGACCGAAGCGGTCGGGCGAGCTGCCGGCGTCGATCACCTCCACCCGCGCGCCGCGCCGGCGCAGCCGGGCGGCGGCCGAACGACCGTCGGCACCGTTGTTGCCCTTCCCGGCCAGCACCACGACGCGCCGCCCGTAGGCGCCGCCGAGAAGCTCGAGGGCCGTGCGCGCGACGGCTGCGCCCGCCCGCTCGATGAGCACCTCCACGGGCTGGGGCGCAGCGGCGTCGATCGCCGCCATCTCCTCGGGCGTGACGATCGGGATCATGCCGTCGCCAGCGCGACGGCGATGGCCTCTGCCGTCCGGTGGGTATGGGTCATGGTGAGCCGCCACGAGGCGATGCCTCGCTCGTCGGCGAGCTGCCGTGCCCCGCCGTGCAGCAGTACCGACGGGGCGCCGCTGGGTGCGTTGATGACCTCGATCTCGCGCCACTTGCAGGCGCCGACGCCCAGGCCCATGGCCTTCAGCACCGCTTCCTTGGCTGCGAACCGGGCGGCGTACCGCTCGGTCGGATCGCTGCGCCGGTCGCAGTAGTGCTGCTCGGCGTCGGTGAACACCCGGCCGCGGAGGGTCGGGGTGCGCTCGAGGGCTGTGCGCATCCGCTCGACCTCGCAGAGGTCGACGCCGATCCCGATCACGAGGCCTTGGTGCGCCAGCGGTCGGCCAGATCGGCCAACGGGGCCACCAGCAGATCAACCGTCGGCACGGTCGTGAGCAGGTCGTCCCGGAAGGTCGGCTCCGTCTCGAGCACGGCGTCCCGCAGGGCGGCCCACCGGTTGCGGTACCCCTGCAGGGCGCCGCGAGCCGCGCCCACGGAGAGGTGGTCGTGGAAGCGGACGTGGAGCAGCGTGATCCCGGTGGCGCGGTCGTCCTTGGTCTCCGGCACGATGACGATCGTGCGCCCGTCCTTGCGGCCCCGGGTGACGAACACCTGCCGCTCGAGGGCGACGGTGTGCTTCGTGCCCCGCAGGGTGCCGATCTTCTCCGCCCGCGTGGGGATGTCGAGGGCGATGCCTCCGCGGTCGACCACCGCCACGGGCACCTCGCCGTCCTCCGCATCGCCCTCGATCTCGTAGCGGATCCAGCCGGTGACCTCGGCAACGGCCGGGTCGAGGTCGGCGAGCGTGCGGAGGGTCTTGTAGGTGAGCCGGTCGCGCGCGGTGCCCGCCGCCAGCACGGCCTGCACGAGGGCGGGCTGGAGGAGGGTCTCGTCGCTGCGGGAGATGCCGACGGTCACCGTCTTGGCCTGGTGCTTGATGGCGTCGACGGGGCGGGTGAGCTCCTCGATGCCCTGGGTGAGGGCGGCGGTCAGGTCGTCGATGACGACCGCCGGAGTGCCGATCCGCCCGTGCTCGGCCTGGTACGACTCGAGGGGAGCCACGCCCACGGCGTAGCGCAACGACGACGCGAGCCGCACTGCGGTGCTCGCCTCGAGGTGCCCGTCGTAGGCACCGCTGCGCAGCCCGTCGAAGAACTGGCCGGACGCCCGCGCCATCGCCGGGCGGAGCGAGCGGAGGAGGTCGTCGCCGTCCGTGGCCGCCGACTCGCCGACGGCCTCCTCGATGGCCGCCCGGGCGGCGCGCAGCGGCAGGGCCTGTGCGTCGATGGCCAGCGCCGCCTCGTAGCCGAACAGGTGGCCCGCCATGCAGGCGAGCACGAAGGCGAGCTGCGGGTGCGTCGCCGGCACGAAGAGCACCTGCAGCGCAGCGGCGAAGCGCTCCTCCCCGTCGCTGGCCAGCACGATCGGTGTGGCCTTGTGGGCGCGGTAGATCGCGACCTCCTTGGCCACGTCGTCGGCGGTCGAGCCCTCGAGGCCCGCGGCGCACACGAGGATGAGCGGCTCGGAGGAGAGGTCGATGTGCTTCTTGTCCTCGGTGGCGTCGCAGGCGATGGCCTTGTAGCAGAGCTCGCTCAGCTTGATCCGCAGCTCCTCCGCCGCGATGCGGTTGCTCCCGTTGCCAACGATGGCCCAGTACCGCTTCGGGGGGGCGAGCTGCTGGGCCACCGCCGCCACGGCGGCACGGCGCGAGACCGTGGCCTCCAAGGCCTCCGGGAGGGAGCGCAGGGCGCTCACCACCTCGGGGTCGACGGTGCCCCCCACTTCGGTGGCGATGGCCCAGGCGAGGAGGAAGCCCGCCGCGATCTGCGAGTAGAAGGCCTTCGTCGAAGCGACGCTCATCTCCACGTCACGGCCGTCGGAGGTGTAGAGGACGCCGTCGGCCTTGTCCGTGAGGTCGGAGCTCCGTCGGTTGACGATAGCGATGACCCGAGCCCCGCGATCCCGCGCGAGGTCGACCGTACGGTTCGTGTCGGTGGTGGTGCCGGACTGGCTGATCGCGATCACGAGCGTGTCGCGCATCTCCGGCCGCAGCCCGAAGCCGGAGAGCTCGGTCGCCTGCTGGGCCTGCACCCGCAGCCGCCCGTCGGGCGCCGCGATGAGCAGAGCAGCAGCCAGGCTCTGGCCCGCCACGTGGGCGGTGCCCTGGCCGATGACCTCGACCCGCTCGATGGCGCCGCTCTGCAGGTCGTCGACCACGTCAGGGGGGAGCACGTCGGGACCGAGGACCACGACCGGACCGGCACCCTCGTCGACGAGCTTGCCGCGCAGCGTCTTGCGGAAGCTCTGCGGCGCCTCGGTGATCTCCTTCAGGAGGAAGTGCGGGAACGCGCCGCGGTCGATGTCCCGGGTCGTGATCTCGGCGTGCGAGAGATCAGCCTCTGCCACCGGGAGGTCGGTGCCGTCGTAGGACTGCCGGAGGATCGCCTCGTGGCGTCCGGCCCGTGCGCCGTCGAGCCGCACGATCTGCCCGCGGCTGGCGGTGGGGTTGTCCTCGTTGGCCGGCGTCTCCCCGTCCATGCGGAGGTAGGTGTCGGTGAGCTCCACCACGCCGTAGGGCTCGGAGGCGACGACGAAGCAGCCGGGGAGGAGCCCGACGTAGAGCGCCTGCCCGCTCCCCCGCAGCGCCAGCAGCAGCTGGTCGGGCTGCGACGCCGAGCTGGCGGCGATGGCCACCGACCCCTCGAACGCAGCCACCGTGTTCCGGAACGCGCTGGTGAGGTCGACACCTCCGGCGAGCCGTCGGGAGACGAGCGTGGGGATGACCTTGGCGTCGGTGGTGATCTCGGCCGCCACGCGCAGGCCGTCGGCCGCCTTGAGGTCGGCGAAGTTGTCGACGTCGCCGTTGAGGACCGCAGTGACGTACGGGCCGTCGGGGCGCTCCAGCTCCCGGCTGTCGAGCGGGTGCGCGTTCGGCTGGGAGATGATCCCGACGCTCGCCCAACGGGTGTGGCCGAGGACGACCGCCGTCGCGGTGTCGGCGGCCAGCGCGAGGCGGAGGAGGTCGTCGCCGGCGATCGTGGTCCGGATGCTCCGGGTGTTGTCCCCCAGCTCACCGATCTCCGCAGCGGCCTTGTAGACGAAGCTC
Organism: Acidimicrobiales bacterium; assembly: GCA_030681555.1. Classification (GTDB taxonomy): domain Bacteria; phylum Actinomycetota; class Acidimicrobiia; order Acidimicrobiales; family VFJN01; genus VFJN01. The sequence goes on along the minus strand of JAUXRW010000105.1, from coordinate 22,557 downwards.
AGGTGGCCCTCGGGCGTGCGGACCGACAGCGAGCGGAAGAGCGCGTCGGCGTCTCGGGCCGCGACGAGGCGGGCGATGGCCGGGTCGGCCAAATCGAGACCGTGGTGCTGGACCAGAACGGTGAGGCCGGCCGAGTCGCGCCCGCGGACCTCCAGCCGGTCGAGGGCGCTGAGGGCCTGCTGGATCGACGTGGCGACCTCGATCGCCGACCACGACGCCCCCGCCCCGACGAAGTCGCGCACGCGCTCCGCCGTCGGCAGCCGATCGCGCTCGACGGCCCAGAGCGCGTCCTTCAGCGAGAGGAGCGCGGCGTTGGCCGCCTCGAGCGGCTGGCCCGGCGGTGGCCCGTCGACGTCGAGCCGCGACTCGGCCGCCTCGACCCAGTCAGCGACGGTCGCGCATACGGCGCGCGCCCGGATGGCGATCTTCTGCTCCCGCACCAGGAGCGCGACGCCGTCGGTGTCCAGCAGCAGGGCATCCAGCTCGGCGAGGGCCCGCTTCGCCGCCTCCGCCGTGGCCACGAGGTCACCCTCCGGGGACAGGCCGGCCTGGATCGCGTCGAAGCGATCGAGGACGTCCGACGCGGCCCAGTGGCGACGAGCGCCGGGGGCGCGCACGAGGGCGATGATGCCGCACACGGCTGCGGTCCTTCCGGGTCGGGAACCCGATCAGCGTACCGCTACGGCCGGATCTACCCGAGCTCGGCGACGGCTCCGGCGAGGCGGTCCGCAAGGCCCTCCGCCTGGTCCATCGTGGGGGCCTCGACCATCACCCGGACCAGCGGCTCGGTGCCGCTCGGGCGCAGGAGGACCCGCCCGTGCTCGCCCAGCTCCGCCTCGGCGGCGGCCACCTCGGCCGTGAGCTCGGCGGCCACGTCTCGCCCTGCCGCGGGCACGGCGACGTTGCGCAGCACCTGCGGCAGCTTCGTCATCGCAGCGTCCGCCAGCTCCCCGAGCGGGCGCCCCGAGTGGGCGACGACATCGAGCAGCTGGACGGCGGTGAGCAGGCCGTCCCCGGTCGTGGCGAGGTCGTGGAAGATGACGTGACCGCTCTGCTCGCCGCCCAGGCTGAGCCCTCGCTGGTCGAGGACGGCGAGCACGTGGCGATCGCCGACGGGCACCTCGATCACGTCGATCCCGTGGTCGGCCATCCCCCGACGGAAGCCGAGGTTGGTCATGACGGTCACCACCACGGCATCGTCAACGAGGACGCCGCGCGCCTTCCGGTCGATGGCGACGATGGCCATGATCTGGTCGCCGTCGATCAGGCGACCCGCGGCGTCGACGGCCAGCGCCCGGTCGGCGTCGCCGTCGAACGCGATGCCGGCATCGGCGCCCGACTGCACGACGGCACGCCGGAGATCTGCCGGGTGCGTCGAGCCCGACCGCTCGTTGATGTTCGTGCCGTCGGGGTCGGCGTGGAGCACCTCGACGTGCGCGCCGAGCGCCCGGAGCACCTTCGGACCGAGGAGGGTGGCGGCGCCGTTGGCGCAGTCGACCACCACGCGCAGCCCCTGCAGTCCCCGTCCGTCGGTGGACGACACCACCGACTCCATCCACCGCGCCACGTCGGCGCCGCCCTCCGTGACGGTGCCCACGGACGCCCCTACCAGCGGATCGCGCAGGGCCTCGCCGTGCAGCAGTGCGTGCAGCTCGGCCTCGAGGGCGTCCTCGATCTCGTCGCTCAGCTTGCGCCCGCCCGGCCCGAACAGCTTCACGCCGTTGTCCTGGTACGGGTTGTGCGAAGCGGAGATGACCGCCCCGGCGAGGCCGTCGCGCGCGGAGAGCCAGGCCACCGCCGGCGTCGGCGCCACGCCGAGCAGCTCCACGTCCGCCCCTTCCGCCGTCAGGCCGGCGACGAGCGCGGCCTCGAGCAGCGGCCCGGACCTCCGGGTGTCGCGCCCCACCACGAAGTGCGAGGCCCGCAGCACCCGGGCAGCCGCGCGCCCGAGCGCGAGGACGAGCTCAGGCGTGAGCTCGAGGTTCGCCACCCCTCGAACCCCATCGGTCCCGAACCTCAGCACGGACAGAGCGTGCCAGAGCCCACCGGAGGGGCCAATTCGCGAGCGCGAGGCAATGGGGGGTTATGCGAAGGGGGGCGACGCCCCCTTGGAGCACAACGGCTAGCGCTTCGAGTACTGGGGGGCCTTGCGGGCCTTCTTGAGCCCGTACTTCTTGGACTCCTTCTTGCGATCGTCTCGCGTGAGAAAGCCGGCCCGCTTCAGGACGGGCCGCAGCTCGGGGTCGATCTCGATGAGGGCCCGAGCGATGCCGTGGCGCAGGGCGCCCGCCTGGCCTGTGGGCCCGCCGCCAGCGAGCGTCGCGTCGACGTCGTACTGCTCGGTGGTCTCGGTGACCCGGAGCGGCTCGGTCAGCACCATGATGTGCGTCTTCGACGGGAAGTAGTCGGTGAGCGGCCGCTTGTTGACCGTGATCGTGCCCTCGCCCTCGCCCTCACGGCGGTGGACGCGCACCCGGGCGACGGCGCGCTTGCGGCGACCGGTGGACTGCACGATGGGCTGGGGCATCAGATCTCCTACGCGGGACGCCGGGCGTCGGCGAGGTCGAGAGGCTCGGGCCGCTGGGCCGAGTGAGGGTGGACGGGCCCGGCGTAGACCTTGAGCTTCGTCAGCATCTGGCGACCGAGGCGGTTCTTGGGGAGCATGCCGCGGACGGCTCGCCGCACGGACTCCTCCGGGCGTCGCGCATGGGCGTCGCCGAAGCTGCGGGACTTGAGGCCACCGGGAAAGCCGGAGTGCCGGTAGACCATCTTCTGCTCGGCCTTGTTCGCCGTGACGACGACCTTCTCGGCGTTCACCACGATGACGTGGTCGCCCATGTCGAGGTGGGGAGCGAAGCACGGCTTGTGCTTGCCGCGCAGGATGCGCGCCGTCTCCGTGGCGAGGCGCCCGAGGACGAGGTCTTCGGCGTCGATCACGAACCACTTGCGGTCGATCTCGCTGGCCTTCGGGCTGTAGGTGCGCACGCGGACGTCCTCGGAGATTTCAGACAGGGCTGCTGGGCGCGAAGGCGCCACAAGCGAAGGGCAAAACTAGGGCCGCTCCGAGGGGTCCCGCAACTTCGCCGCCTGATCCGCTAGTACGCGACCTGCCACAGGCACAGCCCGTGCGGCGGCGCCACCGGGGCGGCCTGGGCTCGATCCCCGGACCAGAGGATGCCGCGGATGTCGCCCGCCCGCGTCCGGCCGTGGCCGGCCGCGACGATGGTGCCGACGATGCTGCGCACCATCTGGTGGCAGAAGGCCGTCGCCTCGACCTCGAAGCGCAGCCGCCCGTCGCCGAGGTCGGTCCACCCGGCCCGGAGCACGCGCCGGACGAGCGACGCCGGCTCGCTGTCGTCCGGACCCTTGGGCCGCCGGCAGAACGCCGAGAAGTCGTGCTCACCAACGAAGGGGTCGCAGGCCAGGGCGAGCAGGTCGAGATCGAGCGCCTCCGGCACGTGCCAGGCCAGGTGGGCGGTGAACGGGTCGGGCACCGGGTCGTTGTGCACCGAGTAGCGGTACGTGCGCGAGCGGGCCGAGAAGCGGGCGTCGAAGCTCCCGTCGACGGCTTCGACGGTGCGGACCACGACAGCGGGACCGAGGAGCTTCAGCAGCGACCGGTGCAGGCGGTCCAGGTCGGTGCCCTCGGGCAGGTCGACATGGACGACCTGGCCCCACGCGTGCACGCCGGCATCGGTGCGCCCGGCGCAGGTCAGCTCCACCGGCACCCGGACGACCTTCGACATGGCCTCGCCCAGCGCTCCGCCGACCGTCCGCACCCCCGGCTGCACGGCGAACCCGTGGAACCCCGAGCCGTCGTAGGCCACCACCATCCGAACGCGCACCAGCGGCCCGGAGGCCGCTGGAGGAGGTGGATCGAACAGCGTCACGGAGAACCGATCAGGTGGCTGCGGTGGTCGGTGGCCAGGCCGAAGGCGAGCCGGCTCCGCCGGTCGCCGGGAGGCACCTGCGGAGGCAGGAGCGCAGCGACGCCCGCAGCAGGCAACTCAGACGAGTTCGATCCTCGCCATCGGAGCGTTGTCGCCCTGGCGGTTGCCGAGCTTGAGGATTCGCGTGTAGCCGCCGTTGCGGTCGGCGTAGCGCGGGCCGATCTCGGTGAAGAGCTTGTGCGCCATCTCCTTGTCGCCCAGGTACGAGACGACCTGCCGGTGGTTGTGGAGACCGCCCTTCTTGGCCTTGGTGATGACCTTCTCGGCGACCGGCCGCAGCGCCTTGGCCTTGGCCTCGGTGGTGACGATCCCCTCGGCGGCCACGAGGGACGCGACGAGGTTGGCCATCATCAGGCGCTGGTGCGAGGAGCTGCCGCCGAAGCGGCGCCCCGTCTTGGGGGTGGCGGGCATGGCGTCCTAGTCCTTCGTGCGCAGCGACAGGCCGCGCTCGTCGAGCTTCTGGATGACCTCGTCGAGCGACTTCTGGCCGAAGTTGGTGACGGCCAGCAGGTCGTCCTCGGTCTTGAGCAGGAGCTCGCCGATCGTGTTGACCTGGGCCCGCTTGAGGCAGTTGCGGGGGCGCTCGGAGAGGTCGAGGTCCTCGATCGGGAGGTCGAGGTCGGGGGACCCGGCGGTGGCCGTGGCGACCTCGCCGAGCTCGAGGCCCTGCGGGTCGTCGCTCATCTCGGCGACGAGGGCCACCAGCGAGCGGAGCGTGTCGCCGGCCGAGGCCAGCGCCTCGCGGGGCTCGATCGACCCGTCGGTCTCGATGTCGAGGACGAGCCGGTCGTATTCGGTGGACTGCTCGACCCGGGTGGGCTCGATCTGGAACGACACCCGGCGGACGGGGGAGAAGATCGAGTCGACCGGGATCACGCCGATCGTCTGGCTCGATTTGTTGCGGTCGGCCGAGACGTAGCCGCGGCCTTTGGCGACGGTGATGTCTATGGCCAGCCGAGCGGCCTTGTTCAGCGTTGCGATCGAGAGCTCGGGGTTGAGGATGTCGACGTCGGAGTTCGCCTCGATGTCGGCGGCGGTGACCTGCGCGGCGCCCTTGGCGTCGAGCCGCAGCGTGACGGGCTCGTCGCTGTGGCAGATGAGGACGAGGTCCTTCAGGTTCAGGATGATGTCGGTGACGTCCTCGGTGACGCCCGCGATGGTGTCGAACTCGTGGAGGGCGTCGTCGAAGCGGAGCTGCGTGATCGCCGCCCCCGGGATCGAGGACAGCAGCGTGCGGCGCAGGGAGTTGCCCAGGGTGTGGCCGAAGCCGGGCTCCAGCGGGCTGACGGCGAAGCGCTGGCGGTTGCCCTCGGCCTCGCCGATCGCCTCGACGGTGGGGCGCTGGATGACGAGCATGGTCTGCTACCTCTGGAATCGGTGGCGGCGGGAGGGACGGACTACTTGGAGTACAGCTCGACGATGAGCTGCTCACGCACGGGGACGTCGATCTGCTCGCGCAGCGGAAGCTCGCGCACGGTGATCGAGCGACCCCCCTCGCCGGCGTCCATCCACGCGGGGAGGCGCACGTCGAGTGTGTCGAGGTTGTGCTGGATGACGATCATCTGCTGGCTCTTCTCGCGCAGCGAGACGACGTCGCCCTTGCGGACCCGGAAGCTGGCGATGTCGACCCGGCGGCCGTTGACGTCGACCAGCCCGTGGTTCACGAACTGGCGGGCCTGCGGACGGGTGCGGGCCCAGCCGGCCCGGAACACCACGTTGTCGAGCCGCTGCTCCAGCATCCGGAGCAGGCTCTCGCCGGTGACGCCCTTCTCGCGGGTCGCCTCCTTGTAGAGGTTCTCGAACTGCTTCTCGAGCACGCCGTAGATGTGCTTCGCCTTCTGCTTCTCCTGCAGCTGCATCGAGTACTCCGACGGCTGGCGCCGCCGCGAGCGCCCGTGCTCCCCCGGGGGGTACGGGCGTTTCTCGAGGGCCTTGCGGCCCTTCTCGTTCTCGAAGATGTTCACGCCCAGGCGGCGCGAGATCTTTACCTTGGGGCCGGTGTATCGAGCCATGGGAGGGCCTCAGACCCGGCGCCGCTTGGGAGGGCGGCAGCCGTTGTGGGGAACAGGGGTGACGTCCTTGATGCCGGTGACCTCGATGCCGGTGTTCTGCAGCGAGCGGATGGCGGTCTCGCGACCCGACCCGGGGCCCTTCACCTGCACGTCGACCTTGCGGACGCCGTGCTCCATCGCGCCTCGGGCGGCCTTCTCGGCGGCCATCTGAGCGGCGAACGGTGTGGACTTGCGGGAGCCCTTGAAGCCGACGTTGCCGGCCGAGGCCCAGGAGAGGACGTTGCCCTCCTGGTCGGTGATCGTGATGATCGTGTTGTTGAACGAGCTCTTGATGTGAGCGACGCCGTGGGAGACGTTCCTGCGCTCGCGCTTGCGGGGCCGGCGACCGCCGGGCTTGGGCTTCGCCATCTAGATGGACCTCCGAAGCGGAGCTTCGAAGGCCCGCTCAGCGGAGCCTTCGGCCGGACAGGTCCGCCCGATGCCCTTTCCAATGACACCCCGCATGGATTGGCGCTGCGCCGTCTGGTGGCCTCGCGGGGCTCGGCTCCTCAGCAGCATGGTCACTTGCGCACCTTCTTCTTGCCGGCGACGGTCTTCTTCGGGCCTTTGCGGGTGCGGGCGTTGGTCTGGGTGCGCTGACCGCGGACCGGGAGGCCCTTGCGGTGGCGCAGGCCCTGCCAGCAGCCGATCTCCATCTTGCGGCGGATGTCCTGCTGGACCTCCCGCCGGAGGTCGCCCTCGACCTCGAGGTTGTTGTCGACGTAGGCGCGGATCTTGTTGACCTCTTCGTCGGTGAGGTCCCGCACTCGGGTGTCGACGTCGAGGTCGAGCTCGGCGCAGATCTTCTGGGCGGTGGTCCGGCCGATGCCGAAGATGTAGGTCAGCGAGATCTCCAGCCGCTTCTCACGGGGGATGTCGACGCCTGCGATACGTGCCATGGGTGCGTTGCCTGCCTTGTCCCGCTCAGCCCTGGCGCTGCTTGTGCCGGGGGTTCGTGCAGAGGACCCTGACGCGCCCGTGGCGGCGGATCACCTTGCACTTCTCACACATCTTCTTGACGCTGGGTCGAACCTTCATCACTGGCTCTCGTTCACTTGTAGCGGTAGGTGATCCGACCCCGGGTGAGGTCGTAGGGGGTGAGCTCCACCTGAACGCGGTCCCCGGGGAGGATCCGGATGTAGTGCATCCGCATCTTCCCGGAGATGTGGGCCAACACCTTGTGGCCGTTCTCGAGCTCGACCCGGAACATGGCGTTCGGGAGGGGCTCGGTCACCGTCCCTTCGAGGACGATCGCGTCTTCCTTGGGCTTGGCCAGAGTGGTGCGCTCCTGGGGGTCTTCGTGGCGGGTCCGATCCGGGTGCACGGGGCGCGTGCAACCGCGGAGGACCCAGGGCCGAGGAGCCATGCTAGGCCGCAAGGACGGGCGAAGCCAACTCGGCGTCGCCACCGGCTGCAGCGGGTCGGGCCGGCAGCGCCCGTACCCTAGCCCCCGTCCCACGCCCCGCGCGCGACCCTCCGGCCGCCGCTCGATCCGCATCCTCGCGCCGAGGGCCTGCACGCCCGGGGCCACCCCGAGCTGGAGCGGGCTCGTTCCCCGGCAGGTCGGTCCGTTGATGAGATGGGCGAGTCAGGTTCGGTCCTGGCAAAAGACGCAGGCCGACGGACTCCCCTAGCGAATGCGAGGCCGAGGACGCAGCCAGGGACGGATCTGGCCGATCGATTTCGCAGCGAGTCAGCCTGCCGGGACACTAGGCCGAGGTGAGGATCTCCGGTCCGTGCTCGGTGACGGCGATCGTGTGCTCCACGTGGGCAGCCAGCGAGCCGTCCCGGGTGACAACGGTCCACTGGTCGTCGAGCAGCTGGGTCTCCGGTCGCCCCGCGCACACCATCGGCTCGACGGCGTAGGTCTGCCCGGGCCCGAGCCGCCGCCCCTTGCCGGGGACGCCCCAGTTCGGGATGTCCGGATCCTCGTGCATGGCGAGGCCGATGCCGTGCCCGCTGTACTCCCGGACGACCGAGAACCCGGCCTCCTCGGCGACCCGCTGGACCGCTGCGCCGATGTCGGACAGGCGCCCGCTGGGCTGCATGGCCCGGATCCCGGCGGCGAGCGACGCCTCCGTCACCTCGATCAGCCGCGCTGCCTCCGGGTCGATCGCACCGATGCCGGCGGTGAAGGCGGCGTCGCCGTGCCAGCCCTCGACGATCGCCCCGCAGTCGATGGAGATGATGTCGCCCTCCTCGAGCCGGACCGGGCCGGGCACACCGTGGACGATGACGTCGTTCGGCGAGGCGCAGATGACGCCGGTGAACGGCGGGTACCCGTAGCCGAGGAAGTTGGACCTTGCGCCGCGCCGCTCGATCACGCCACGGCCGATGCGGTCCAGCTCGGCCGTCGTCACCCCGGGCCGGAGGGCCTGGCGGATCGCCGCGTGCATCTCGGCCACCACGCGCCCGGCGCGACGCATCTTCGCCAGGTCGTCCGCAGAGCGCCGCATGCCGGAGCGCCTCAGCGGCGTGCGTCGATGGCGGCCACCATGCGATTGGTGACCTCGTCCGCCGCGCCCAGGCCATCGACCTCGGCGAGCAGCTTGCGCTCCTCGTACCAGGCGATCAGGGGCGCCGTCTCGCGCTCGTACAGGTCGAGCCGCTTCTGGATCGCTTCGGGAGTGTCGTCCGCCCGCTGCACCACCTCGCCGCCGCAGTTGTCGCACACCCAGCCGTACTTGGGGGGTGCGTCGATGGAGTAGTTCGCACCGCAGTCGGTGCACACCCGGCGGGCGGCGAGGCGCTCGAGCACCACCTCGGTGGGCACCACGAGGTCGATGACGAGGTTGAGCGGGTCGTCGACGGTGATCTCGTGGAGGATCTCCGCCTGGCCCACCGTACGGGGGAACCCGTCGAGGATGTAGCCGCGGCCTCGCGTGTCGTCACGATCGAGGCGCTCGCGCACGACGCCGCCCATGATGTCGTCGGACACGAGGTCGCCGCCGTCCATGATCGCCTTGGCCTTGAGCCCGAACTCGGTGCCCTCCTTCACCGCCGACCGGAGCATGTCGCCCGTGGAGATGTGGGGGATCACGTAGTGGCGGGAGAGCCGCACGCACTGCGTGCCCTTGCCTGCGCCCTGGCGCCCGAGGATGACGAGCCGGGTGCCGTCGATCACGAGGCCAACCTGGGGGGGCTCACTTCAGGAACCCCTCGTAGTTGCGCATCATGAGCTGGCTGTCGATCTGCTTCATCGTCTCCAGGGCCACGCCGACCGCGATGAGGATCGAGGTGCCGGCGAACGGGAAGTTCTGGACGTCGGCGAAGGCCAGGAGGAGCGATGGGAGCAGGGCGATGAATGCGATGAAGAGGGCGCCCGGCAGCGTGATGCGCGTGAGGATCCGGCCGAGGTAGCGCTCGGTCTGGGGACCGGGGCGGATCCCCGGGATGAACCCGCCCTGCTTGCGGATGTTCTCGGCCTGCTGCGCCGGGTCGAAGGCGATGGCCGTGTAGAAGTAGGCGAAGCCGATGATCAGGAAGCCGTAGACGATCACGTAGAAGATCGAGTCGGGCTGCACCAGGTTGTTGCTCACCCAGCTCTGCACGGAGGCGCCCCACCCGGACGAGGGGAGCACGTTGGTGAGCAGCACCGGGAGGTAGAGCACCGAGCTGGCGAAGATGATCGGGATCACGCCCGACTGGTTGACCTTCAGTGGGATGTACGTGCTCTGGCCGCCGTACATGCGCCGGCCCACCACCCGCTTGGCGAACTGGACCGGGATCCGGCGCTGCCCCTGCTCGACGAACACGATGGCCACGAGCAGCACGATGGCGAGGCCGAGGAGGATCACGAGGAGGGCGGTGCCCTTCTCGGCGCGGAGCTGCGCGCCGGCGGCGGGGAAGGAGCTGACGACGGAGGCGAAGATGAGCAGCGACATGCCGTTGCCGATGCCGCGCTGGCTGATGAGCTCGCCCATCCACATCAGCAGGGCGTGCCCCGCCGTGAGGGTCAGCACGACCACGATCACGCGGAACGGCGTGAACGTCGGCAGGACGTCGAGGCCGGTGGAGTTCCCCCCGCCCCCGAGCAGGCCGCCGCCGCCGTTGTGGAACAGGAAGGCGAGGCCCGTGGACTGGAGCAGCGCGATGGTGATTGCGAGGTAGCGGGTCCACTGCGTGATCTTGCGCTGGCCCACCGCCCCCATCTGCTGCCACTCCTCCAGCTTGGGGATCACCACCGTGAGGATCTGCATGATGATCGACGCCGTGATGTACGGCATGATCCCGAGCGCGAACAGGGCGAACTGCGTGAGCGCGCCGCCGGAGAACAGCTGCAGGAAGCCGAGCACACCCGCACCCTGCTCCGCCTGGCGGCGCAGCTCCTCCACGGCGTCGAGGTCGATGCCGGGCGCAGGGATGAAGCCGCCGAACCGGTAGAGGGCGAGGATGAACAGGGTGAACAGGATCTTGCCCCGGAGATCGGGGACCCTGAACGTGTTCCGGACGCTGGACAGCACAGGCTGGGCTCCTGGTCAGCAGCGCTGCCAGCGGCAGCGGACGATGTCGATCAGCGGTTGGCGAACTGGTTGCCCTTGACCGGCGGGCGACGGTCGCCCCACGGCTTGGACAAGATCTCAACGGTACCGCCGGCGGCGGTGATGGCTGCCTCTGCGGACTTCGAGAAGGCGTGCGCCTCCACGGTCACCGCACGGCTCAGCTCGCCGCGCCCCAGCACCTTGATGAGCGCGCCCTTGTGCGCCAGGCCCCGGGCGTGGAGGATCGCCGGGCTGACCTCGGTCAGCTCGGTCGCCTCGATCACGTCGAGGTTGATGCCCTGGTACTCCACCCGGAACGGGTTGTTGAAGCCCTTGAGCTTCGGGATCCGCATGTGCAGCGGCATCTGCCCGCCCTCGAAGCTGGCGGGGACCTTGCTCCTGGCCTTCTGGCCCTTGGTGCCGCGGCCGGCGGTCTTGCCGCCCTTGCCGCTGATGCCGCGGCCGACGCGCTTCTTGCGCTTGTTGGAGCCCGCGGGGGGCTTGAGGTCGTGGATCTTGATGGGCTCAGCCATTGGCCTGCTGCTCCTCCACCGAGATGAGGTGCGGCACTCGGGCCAGCATCCCCCGGATCTCGGGACGGTCGGGAAGGGTGTTCGACTTGCCGATGCGGCCGAGGCCGAGGGCGCGGAGGGTGCCGCGCTGCTTCGGCTTGGTGCCGATGGCGGACTTCACCTGGGTGACGGTGATGGTGCCTTCGCCGGCCATCAGGCGACCTCCTCGGGCACGTGGGCCTGCGGACCGCGCTCGCTGCGGCGGTACGCCTCGAGCAGGCCCTTCGGGACGAAGTCCTCGGGATCGAGGCCACGCAACCGGGCGATCTCGTCCGGCCGCTTCAGCGCCTTGAGCCCGGCGATCGTGGCGCGGGCGACGTTGATGTGGTTGGACGACCCGAGCGACTTGCAGAGCACGTCGTGCACGCCGGCCTCCTCGAGGATGGCGCGGGCGGCGCCACCGGCGATGACGCCGGTGCCGGGAGCGGCGGGCTTGAGCAGCACCCGGCCGGCGCCCATCTGCCCGATGATCTGGTGCGTGACGGTGGAACCGGCGAGCGGCACTTGGAAGAGGTTCTTCCGCGCTTCCTCCGTGCCCTTCTGGATGGCGAGGGGTACCTCCTTGGCCTTGCCGTAGCCCAGCCCCACCCGGCCGTTGCCGTCGCCGATGACGACCAGGGCGGTGAAGCTGAAGCGCCGACCGCCCTTGACCACCTTGGCGACGCGGTTGATGTTGATCACCCGCGACTCGCGCAGGGTGGTGTCGGTGGACTGCCGCGGGTTCTCGCGATCCTCGCGAGCGCGATCGCGACCGCGGGGGGGACCTGATCCGTTTGCCATCAGACGCTTCCCTCTGTGTCGGAGCCGATCCGGCGTTGCCGTGTCGGCGCAGACCTCATCGGCGCAGACCTCATCAGCTCGCCGAGCAAGCTCTGCTTGTGGGTGCGAAACATGTCTAGAGCTCCAATCCGGACTCACGGGCTGCGTCGGCGACTGCGGCGACGCGCCCGTGGTAGAGGTTGCCGCCGCGGTCGAAGACGACCTTGGTGACGCCGGCGGCCTTGGCCCGCTCGGCGACGAGCTGCCCCACCTGGGTGGCGGCCGCCTTGTTGCTGGTTGCGCCGCCGCGGAGGTCGGGCTCGGTGGTGGACGCCGCGGCCAGCGTGCGGCCGGTGCGGTCGTCGATCACCTGGGCGGAGATGTGCTTGTTCGAGCGGAACACCGCGAGGCGAGGACGCTCGGACGAGCCCTCCACCTTCTTGCGGACGCGGCGGTGGCGCCGGATCCGGGACTCTCGCTTGTGCTGTGCGCTGACGCTCATGGTGGTCCTCTACTTGCCCGTCTTCCCGGCCTTCTTGGCGACCTGCTCGCCGAGGTACCGGACGCCCTTGCCCTTGTAGGGCTCGGGCTTGCGGATCTTGCGGATGTTGGCGGCGACCTGGCCGACGGCTTCCTTGTCGACACCTCGGATGATGACCCGGTTGGGGGTGGGCACCTCGAAGGTCACGCCCGTGGGCGCCTCGACCGAGACGGGGTGGCTGAACCCGAGGGCGAGGTCGAGCTTGGTCGGGCCCTGGGCGGCGGCGCGGTAGCCGACGCCGATGATCTCGAGCTCCTTGGTGAACTCGGTGTGGACGCCCACCACCATGTTGTTCACAAGGGAGCGCACCAGGCCGTGCATGGCGCGGTTCTGGCGCTCGTCGTTGGGACGCTCGACGAGCAGCTCGTCGCCGTCCTGGCGGATGGTGATCACGCCGGGGAGGTCACGCTCGAGGGTGCCCTTCGGGCCCTTCACCGTGATGTGGCGGTCCGCGATCGTCACGTCGACGCCGCTGGGTACCGGGATGGGGGCCTTGCCGATTCGGCTCAAGAGTCTTCCTCTCGCGCTCGGGTCATGCGCGTGCCGGCAAACGACCGGACTGCGCTGTTGGATTCGCTCGCAAGCTCGCTCATGGTTCCCTACCAGACGAAGCAGAGGATCTCGCCGCCCACGCGACGCTTGCGCGCCTCGCGGTCGGTCATGAGCCCCTGGCTGGTCGAGAGAACTGCGACGCCGAGCCCGCCGAAGACCCGAGGGACCTTCGTGGACTGGCTGTAGACGCGCAGGCCTGGCTTGGACACCCGGCGGATGCCGGAGATCACCCGGGCGCGCTCCGGGCTGTACTTCATCCGGATGTGCAGCACGCGGCCGGGGCGTTCGGGGTTGTCGGAGGCCTCGTAGCCGTCGATGTAGCCCTCCTTGTGGAGGATCTCGGCGAGGGCTTCCTTCACCTTGGAGCTGGGCATGCGGACGTCGTCGTGCATCGCGACGTTCGCGTTGCGGATGCGGGTCAGCATGTCGGAGATGGGGTCGGTCATGGTCATCGTGCGGCTCCCCTCACCAGCTGGCCTTCGTCACGCCGGGGATCTCCCCCGCGTGCACCATCTCGCGGAGGCACACACGGCAGAGGCCGAACTTCCGGTAGACGGAGTGCGGACGACCGCACCGCTTGCAGCGCGTGTACGCCCGGACCTTGAACTTCGGGGTCCGCTGCTGCTTCTGGATGAGCGCCTTCTTGGCCATCAGCTCTGCCCTTCACGTTTGAACGGGAAGCCGAAGGCATCGAGCAGGGCCTTGCCTTCGGCGTCGGTGGTCGCAGTCGTCACGATCGTGATGTCCATGCCGCGGGGGGCATCGATCGAGTCGTAGTCGACCTCGGGGAAGATCAGCTGTTCGGTTACGCCGAACGTGTAGTTGCCACGGCCGTCGAACGACCGCGGGTTGAGGCCGCGGAAGTCACGGATGCGGGGGATCGACAGGCTGATGAGCCGGTCAAGGAACTCCCACATCCGGGCCCCGCGCAGCGTCACCTTGGTGCCGATGGCGTAGCCCTCGCGCAGCTTGAAGTTGGCGATGGATTTCTTCGCCCGGGTGACGACCGGCTTCTGGCCGGCGATCCGGGTCAGGTCGGCGACCGCGCCCTCGAGGAGCGACGGCTGGCCGAGGGCTGCGCCGACCCCCATGTTGAGGACGATCTTCTCGAGCCGCGGCACCTGCATGATGTTCGGGAGGCCGAGGCTCTCCTGCAGGGCGGCGCGGATCTCCTCGTCGTACCGGACCTTGAGGCGCGGCGCCTCGACCGTGGTGGGGGTGGTGGCGGTGTCGGTCACGGCATCTCTCCTGCGCACTTCTTGCAGACGCGCACCTTGGTGCCGTCGCCGCCGAACTTGTAGCCCACCCGCGTGGCCTTGCCGCAGCTCGGGCAGATGAGGGCCACGTTGGCCACGGGGATCGGCATGTCCTTGTCGATGATCCCACCCTGCATCGTGGCCTTGGTGGCCCGCTGGTGCTTCTTGACGACATTGACGCCGTCGACGATCACCTTGCCGGTCTCGGGGATGGCGCGCATGACCTCACCGGCCTTGCCGCGGTCCTTGCCGGTGAGCACGCGGACGCGGTCACCCTTCTTGATCTTCAGGCCAGCCATCAGACGACGCCCTCCCTGCGCAGGCTGAGCCGGTTCATCCGGTCGGCCGAAGCGCCTACGGCTCGCCGAGCGAGCTCTGCTTGTGAGTGCGACATCACAGGACCTCGGGTGCGAGGGAGACGATCTTCATGAACTTCTTGTCCCGCAGCTCGCGGCCCACCGGGCCGAAGATGCGGGTGCCGCGAGGGTTCATCTGGTCGTTGATGAGCACGGCGGCGTTCTCGTCGAAGCGGATGTAGCTGCCGTCAGGACGGCGCTTCTCCTTCTTCACGCGGACGACGACGCACTTCACGACCTCGCCCTTCTTCACGGCGGCACCCGGGATGGCGTCCTTCACGGTCGCCACGAAGATGTCGCCGATCGAGGCGTACCGGCGCTTGGTGCCCCCCAGCACGCGGATGCAGAGGACCTCCTTGGCGCCGCTGTTGTCGGCCACCCGGAGGCGGCTCTCCTGTTGAATCATCGGGGGTGCCCCCCGATGACCAACGTCGAACCGCTGAGCTTCTTGATTCGCTCGCTGCGCTCGCTCATCGGGCCCGCTCCAGGATCTCCACGAGGCGCCAGCGCTTCAGCTTCGAGAGCGGGCGGGTCTCCTGGACGCGGACCTTGTCGCCGAGCTTGGCGTCGTTGGCCTCGTCGTGGACGTAAAGCTTCTTCGTCCGCACCATCGTCTTGCGGTACAGCTGGTGCGGCTTGCGGGTCGTGACCGTGACGACCGCGGTCTTGTCCATGCCCGCGGAGGTGACGATGCCCTCGCGCACCTTGCGGGTGTTCGGCCGGTCGGTGGTGGCGTCGGCCATCACGCGTTCTCCCTCTCGGTGTCGAGCGCCTCGGCGGCCGCGATCTCGCGGGCCCGGAGCTCGGTGTTGATGCGGGCGACGTCGCGTCGCACCTGGCGGAGGCGGCTGTTGTTGTCGAGCTGCCCGGTGACGTGCTGGAAGCGGAGGTTGAAGAGCTCCTCCTTGGTGTCCGCCAGCGCCCGCACGAGGCTGGCGTCGTCGAGCTCACGGAAGGCCGTCTGCTTGGAAGGCACTAGAGCGCTTCCTCTCGGGCGACGAAGCGGGCCTTGATCGGCAGCTTCTGGATGGCGCGGTCGATGGCGACGCGAGCGAGCGCGGGATCGGGGTACGAGAGCTCGAACAGGATGCGCCCGGGCTTCACGATGGCGACCCAGTGCTCGGGGTTGCCCTTGCCGGAGCCCATGCGGGTCTCGGCCGGCTTCTCGGTGACGGGGTGGTCGGGGAAGACCGTGATCCACACCTTGCCGCCACGGCGCGTCTTGCGGGTCATGGCGATTCGGGCGGCTTCGATCTGCCGGGCCGTGATCCACCCGGGCTCCAGGGCCTGGATGCCGTACTCGCCGAAGGTGACCTCGGTGCCACCCTTGGAGTTGCCCTTCATGCGCCCGCGCTGCTGCTTGCGGTGCTTGACCTTGCGAGGCATCAGCATGAGACACCGCTCTCGATCCGGAGGCCGATCCGGCTCATCCGGACGGTCCGAGCGCCTTGCAGCTCGGCGAGCGAGATCTGCTTGGGAGTCGTAGACATCAGTCGGAGTCTCCTGGATGGAACTTCGGGGTCTCGTGCGGCTCGTGGACCCGGCGCTCGATCTCCTCTTCCTCGGCGAGGAGGCGCTCCAGCTCCGGATCTGCCTCCTTCACCAGGGGCTCGGCCTCGACAGCGGCGTCGCCCTCCGCAGCCGGGCTCCGGCGAGCGGCGGCCGACGAGGACACGACCCGGCGCGGCGCGTCGGGCCCACCGGAGGTCTCGCCGACGGCCATGGCCGCCTCCCGGCTGATCTTGTCGGCGCTCTGCGCCTTGTAGGGAAGGATGTCGCCCTTGTAGAGCCACACCTTCACGCCGATGCGACCGGCGGGGGTGCGAGCCTCGCGGAAGCCGTAGTCGATGTCGGCGCGGAGTGTGTGCAGTGGCACGCGACCCTCGCGGTACCACTCCGTGCGAGACATCTCGGCGCCGCCGAGGCGGCCGGAGCACTGCACCCGGATGCCGAGGGCGCCGGCCTTCTGTGCGCTCTGCACGGCCCGCTTCATGGCCCGGCGGAACGCCACGCGGCCGGCGAGCTGGTCGGCGACGCCCTGCGCGATGAGGGCGGCGTCGAGCTCGGGCTGCTTGATCTCCTGGATGTTGAGCTGCACCTTGTGGTTGCCGGAGATGGCGGTGAGGCCGGCGCGGAGGCGGTCGGCCTCGGCGCCGCGGCGACCGATGACGATGCCCGGGCGGGCGGTGTGGACGTCGACGCGGAGCCGCTCCCGGGTGCGCTCGATCTCCACCCGGCTGATCGCCGCGTGGGGGAGCTGCGTCATCAGGAAGTTCCGGATCTTCCAGTCCTCGATGATGAAGTTGCCGTACTCCTTGCGGTCGGCGAACCAGCGGGACTTCCACTCGGTGGTGACACCGAGGCGGAACCCGTAGGGGTTGACCTTCTGACCCATCAGCTCTTCTCCTCGCCGGACGCGTCGGCGTCGGGCTCATCGGCGGCCGCGTCTGCAGCCGCTTCCTCGACTGCGGCCTCGACGTTCTCCTCGGCCATGCCGGGCTCCTCGGCCTCCGCCGCGTCCAGGACCTCGTCGGTCAGGTCAGCGTCGTTCGCTTCGGCTTCCTCGGCCATCTCGATCGTCGCCTCCGTGGGCTCGCCCGGGATCCCATGGTCGTCGTGGTCGTCGTGGTCGTGGTCGTGGTCGTGGTCGTGGTCGTGGTCGTGCTCCGGCGCAGCCGCCGCACGGCTCTTGGCGACCCGGGCACGACGGGCCTCGGCGGCATCGCGCCGGACGCCACCGCGGCCGACGGCGGCGGCGCTGCGGGCGTGACGCTGCTCGAGCTTGGCCGAATCCATGCGGCTCACGATGAGCGTGATGTGGCAGGTGCGCTTGCGGATCCGGGTGGCCCGGCCGCGAGCACGGGGACGCCAGCGCTTCAGCGTCGGCCCCTCGTCGGCGAAGCAGGCCGAGACGTAGAGCTCGTTGGGGTCGATCTCGTCGTTGTGCTCGGCGTTGGCGACGGCCGACGCGAGCAGCTTGCGGATGTCGGCGGCGACGGCGCGGTCGGTGAACTCGAGGACGCCGTCGGCGTCGTCGACGTGCAGGCCACGGATGATGTCGAGCACCTCACGGGCCTTGTAGGCGGACACGCGGAGGTAGCTGACCTGGGCGCGCGTGCCTGGCCGCTCGTTGGTCTTGGCTCCGAAGGCCATCAGATGCTTCCCTCTGTGCCGTAGCCGATCCGGCTCCGCCGTGTCGGCGAAGGCGCCGCCGGCTCGCCGAGCAAGCTCTGCTTGTGAGTGCGAATCATCGTCGTCCTCGTGCCTGCTTCTCCATGCCCGCGTGGAACTTGAAGGTGCGGGTGGGGGAGAACTCGCCGAGCTTGTGCCCGACCATGGCCTCCGTCACGTAGACGGGGACGTGCTTGCGCCCGTCGTGGACGGCGATCGTGTGGCCGACCATCTCGGGGATGATCGTGGAGCGGCGGCTCCAGGTCTTGATGACCTTCTTCTCGGCCTTCTCGTTGAGCACGTCCACCTTCTTGAGGAGGTGGTCGTCGACGAACGGGCCCTTCTTGAGGCTGCGGGGCATGGGTCCTACCTCCGGCTGCCGCGCGTACGGCGCCGGCGAACGATGAGCTTCTGGGACGGCTTGGTCTTGTCTCGGGTGCGGCCTTCGGGCTTGCCCCAGGGCGACACGGGGTGACGGCCACCGGAGGTCTTGCCCTCGCCACCGCCGAGCGGGTGGTCGACGGGGTTCATGGCGACGCCGCGGGTCTGCGGGCGCACGCCCTTCCAGCGGTTGCGGCCCGCCTTGCCCACCTTGATCAGCTCGGCCTCGGAGTTGCCGACCTCGCCGATGGTGGCCCGGCAGTCGATCGGGACGCGGCGCATCTCGGTGCTGGGCAGGCGCAGGGTGGCGTGGTCGCCCTCCTTGGCCACGAGCTGCACGGAGGTGCCGGCCGAGCGGCCCATCTTGGCGCCGCCGCCGGGCTGGAGCTCGATGGCGTGCACGGTGGTGCCGACGGGGATGTAGCGGAGCGGGAGGGCGTTGCCCGGACGGATCTCGGAGCCTTGGCCCGACTGCAGCCGATCGCCGACGTGCACGTCCTTGGGGGCGAGGATGTAGCGCTTCTCGCCGTCGAGGTAGTGGAGCAGGAGGATGCGGCAGTTCCGGTTCGGGTCGTACTCCACCGCGGCGACCACGGCCGGGACGCCGTCCTTGGTCCGCTTGAAGTCGACCATGCGGTACCGCTGCTTGTGGCCGCCGCCCTTGTGCCGGGCGGTCTTGCGGCCGTAGCTGTTGCGACCACCGGTGTTGTGCTTGGGCGCCAGGAGCGACCGCTCGGGTGTGTCCTTCGTGATCTCCGAGAAGTCGGAGACCGTCTGGAACCGGCGGCCGGGGCTGGTGGGCTTGCGCTTGCGGAGTGCCATGGGTCCTGACCTATGCCTGGAAGAGGTCGATCGTGTCGCCAGCGGCGAGGGTGACGATGGCTCGCTTGGTGTCGGGGCGGGTGCCGTAGCCGAAGGTCTTGCGGTTGCGCTTCCGCTTGCCCTTGCGGTTGAGGGTGTTCACCTTGACGACCTTGACGTTGAAGATGGCCTCGATGGCGTCGTGGATCTCGGGCTTGGACGCTTCGGGGTGGACCTTGAAGGTGTAGGCGCCGCTCTCGAGGAGGGCGTACGACTTCTCGCTCACCACCGGGGCGATGATCACGTCACGGGGGTCCTTCACGACGACACCTCCTGTGCGACGGGCTGGCCCCTCTTGACCGGACGGTCGACGGGGAGCGTGTCGGGGGTGAAGATCAGCCAGTCGGAGACGAGGACGTCGTAGGCGTTCAGCTCACCGGCGCTGCAGATGTGGACCTGGGGCAGGTTCCGGAGGCTCTTCCAGACGACGTCGTCCTGGTTGCGGAGGACGGCCAGCACGCGGCCGGTGACGCCGTTCCTGGCGAGGATGTCGACGGCTGCCTTGGTGCTCGGCGTGTCGATCCCCCAGTCGATGACCAGGATGCGCTCGGATGCCGCCCGGTCGGACAGCGCCGACCGCAGCGCCAGGCGGATCATCTTCTTGGGGGTTCGCTGGGCGTAGGAGCGGGGCTTCGGGGCATGCGCCACGCCGCCACCGGTCCAGATCGGGGATCGGCTGGAGCCGGCTCGGGCCCGACCGGTGCCCTTCTGCTTCCAGGGCTTGGCGCCACCGCCGCGCACCTCGGCGCGGGTCTTGGTGGACTGCGTGCCGCTGCGGCGGGCCGCCAGCTGGGCGGTCACGACCTGGTGCATGACGGGCACGTTCGGCTCGATGCCGAACATGGCGTCGTCGAGCTCCACGGTACCGGCCTTGGCCCCCGTGGCGTCCTTGGTGTCGAGCGTGGCCATGTCAGCGACCTGCTTTCACGGCGTCACGGATGAGGACCAGAGCGCCCTTGGGGCCGGGCACGGAGCCCCGGACCAGCACGAGCTGGCGCTCGGCGTCGGCCTGGACGACCGTCAGGTTCAGGGTGGTGACCTTCTCGTTGCCCATGCGACCGGCCATGCGCGTGCCCCGGAACACCCGGGATGGCGTGGCGCAGGCGCCGATGGAGCCCGGCGCACGGTGCACGCGGTGGGCGCCGTGGCTGGCGGGCAGGCCCTTGAAGCCGTGGCGCTTCATGCCGCCGGCGAAGCCCTTTCCCTTGCTCACGGCCGTCACGTCGACCTTGTCGCCGTCGGACAGCAGGTCGGCCCGGAGCTCCTGCCCGACCTGGTAGTCCGACACGTCGTCGAGCCGGAGCTCCACGAGGCGCGGCCCCGGGTCGACGCCGGCCTTCTCGAACTGGCCGAGCTTGGGCTTGCTGATCTTCGTGGCCTTCTTCGTGCCGAAGGTCACCTGGAGGGCGGAGTAGCCATCGTGCTCGTCGGTCTTGACCTGCACGACGCGACAGGGCTTGACCCGGAGGACGGTCACGGGCACGACGCGGTTGTCGTCGTCCCAGACCTGGGTCATCCCTACCTTCTCGCCGACGATTGCCTTTGTCGCCATGACGACTGCGTCTCTCTCTGGGGGCTGGTGGGACCGGAGTGGCCCCGTTCCACGCGAACGCTCCGCTCGGGGGACCCGGCGGAGCGTGATTCGGTTGTGCCGGCCGGTTCCCGAGCGGGCCTATCCGGACTTCGATTGCGAGCTGCCGTCCGGACGCGCATGCCCGGAACAGCGGCTTGGAGAGGATAGCGGCGGGGGCCACCCCCGTCCAAAGGGCCCTCTAGCGCGTGGCGGCGACCAGGGGGCGGACCCTCGCCTGGCGTAGCGTCCGGCCGATGGGGACGAACCAGCGCAGCCAGATCACGATGGACGACGCCGAGGTGGCCCAGTTCCTCGAGGAGCAGCGGGTGGCCACCATCGCCACCATCGGCCCTACGGGCCATCCCCACCTGGTCGCCATGTGGTACGCCGTCGTCGACGGCGACATGTGGTTCGAGACGAAGGGGAAGTCGCAGAAGGTGGTCAACCTCCGGCGCGACCCCCGCATCAGCGCCCTCGTCGAGGCCGGGCACACCTACGACACCCTCCGTGGCGTCGAGCTCGAGGGCTCGGCCGAGATCGTCGAGGACCCCGACGCCCTGTGGGCGGTGGGCGTCAGCGTGTGGGAGCGCTACAACGGGCCGTACTCCGAGGAGGTCAAGCCCCTCGTCGAGTTCATGCTCACGAAGCGGGTCGCCGTCCGCATCCGGGCGGAGCGCTCCCGCACCTGGGACCACCGCAGGCTCGGCATGCCCGCCCAGGCCCTCGGCGGCACCACCGCCGCCTTCCTGGACCCCGTTCTGTGACGTCGTCGGGGCGCTGACCTGGGGGCATCACAGATCGGGTTGAGGGGGTCAGGGGTCGAGGTCGGCGCAGGCGCGGAGGCTGTCCCAGTAGATGAGCTCGGAGGCGGCCTCGGCGGCGGCGAGGGGGCGGGGAACGCTGTCGGAGATCCGGCCCGGCACCCACCGGTATCCGTCGATCCGCCGACCGGTGACGGTCACCTCGAACACGCCGGTACGAGCGCCCTCCGAGCTGTTGGCCCGGAACAGGAAGTTCCCGAGGCCGTAGTGCACCACCGCGTCGCCGAGCCGGCCGCCGCCCTGCAGGCGATGGGCGTGGCCGCCGACGACGACATCGGCGCCCGCCGCCAGGGTGACGAACCGGCGGCGCGGGGTGGGGCTCAGGCCTGCTGGATCTTGATCTCGATGTCGACGCCGGCGGGCAGCTCGATGCGCTGCAGCGAGTCGACGGTCTTGGGCGACGGCTCGAGGATGTCGAGCAGGCGCTTGTGGATGCGCATCTCGAAGTGCTCGCGGCTGTCCTTGTCCTTGTGGGGCGACCGGATCACCGTGTAGCGGTGCTTCTCCGTGGGGAGCGGGATCGGGCCGCGCACGGTGGCCTGGGTGCGCAGCACCGTCTCCACGATCTTCTTCGTCGACTGGTCGATGACCTCGTGGTCGTACGCCTTCAGACGGATCCGGATCTTCTGCTTCTCAGCCACTGGCCAGCTCGCTTTTCAAGGTTCGGCCCACGAGGGGGAGTTCGAGGGGGAGGTGTCCTTCCCCTCGCCATCGGACGGTCCGGCTCTGCCGGTCGTTCGATCTAAGGACAGCACCGCCGAAGGCGGTTCGTCAAAGCTCGGTCCCGAAGCTCCGCTTCGGGATCCGATCACTTGATGATCTTGGTGACGCGGCCGGCGCCCACGGTACGGCCACCTTCACGGATCGCGAACCGCAGGCCCTCGTCCATGGCGATCGGATGGATCAGCTCCACCGTCATCACCGTGTTGTCCCCCGGCATGCACATCTCCGTGCCCTCCGGAAGCTCCACATGACCCGTGATGTCAGTCGTCCGGAAGAAGAACTGCGGCCGGTAGTTCGAGAAGAACGGCTTGTGCCGACCCCCCTCAGACTGCGTCAACAAATACACCTGGCCCTCGAACTCGCTGTGCGGCGTGATCGAACCCGGCTTGCACTACACCTGACCACGCTCCACCTCTTCCTTCTTCGTCCCCCGCAACAACGCCCCGATGTTGTACCCCGCCTGCGCCTGATCCAACAGCTTCCGGAACATCTCCACACCCGTGCACGTC
>JAUXRW010000103.1 GCA_030681555.1 Acidimicrobiales bacterium | reverse complement strand
CGACCTGGCGTATCACGACATCAAGCGCGGCCGCGGCGTCTTCGACCTGCTGCAGCGCAAGGGTCTGGCGAAGCGAATCACCGAGGACGACCAGATCGACGAGGCCGTCAACACACCACCGCAGACCACCCGCGCGAAGCTGCGTGGCGACTTCATCACGGCCGCGCAGGAGGCAGGCCGCGACTTCACCGTGGACTGGGTGCACCTGAAGCTCAACGACCAGGCGCAGCGGACCGTGCTCTGCAAGGACCCCTTCAAGTCCCGCGACGAGCGGGTCGAGAAGCTCATCGCTTCCCTGTAGCGGTGCCCGCCTTCCGAACGGCGGTGGTCACCGCGCTCTTCGAGGAGCGGCCGGGCTTGCAGCGCGTCGACACCGACCTCGGCCGGGCCTACGTCCTCACCCAGCTGCTCGGCGAGGTCGCGGTCGGCGACCGGGTGGTGCTCAACACGACTGCCGTCGACCTCGGGCTGGGCACGGGCGGGTGGCACGTCGTGCACTGGAACCTGGCGCGTGACGAAGTGGTGCAGCCGGGCCCCGGCCACATCATGAAGCTGCGCTACACGAGCCTGCAGGTCGACGCAGGAGCGGCCGAGGAGGACCACCCGGACCTGCCGTCCGCCATCGACGGCATGCCGGTCGTGGTCTGCGGCGTGCACAGCCAGGTGCCCTGCGTGGCCGTCGCGATCCGTGCGCTCGCCCCCGCCGCCCGCATCGCGTACGTGATGACCGACGGTGCCGCCCTCCCCATCGCGCTGTCCGACCTCGTGGCCTCGCTCCGTGCCGCAGACCTGCTGGCCGTCACGATCACCGCAGGGCATGCGTTCGGTGGCGACCTCGAGGCCGTCTCCGTCCCCGGGGCACTTGCGCTGGCGCGCCACGTCGCCGGAGCGGACGTCGCCATCGTGGGGATGGGACCTGGCGTCGTCGGCACGGGCTCCGGGCTGGGCACCAGCTCGGTGGAGGTGGCGGGGATCCTGGATGCGGCGGCGGCCCTCGGCGGGCGCCCGATCCTGGCGGTGCGGATGTCGTCCGGCGACCCCCGCCCCCGTCACCGGGGCGTCAGCCACCACGTCCGGACCGCACTGCAGCTGGCCCGCTCGTCGGTGCTGGTGCCGGTCCCGGCGGGCGACCTCCTGGCCGACGAGCGCCACGAGGTCCGGGTCGTGGAGCAGCCCGCTGTGGCCGGGTTGCTGGAGGCCGCCGGCCTCCGGGTGACGACCATGGGACGGCTGCCGGACGCCGATCCGCTGTTCTTCGAGGCGGCGGGCGCAGCCGGGCACCTGGCAGCGTCACTGCTGGGCGAGGAGCGGCAGATCCGATCGGAGCAGTAGGTACAGTCGCCGCGTGCCTGCCCCAAAGCTCGAGCGGCTGCTGAACCTCACCGCGCTGCTGCTCGCGGCGCGCCTGCCGGTGACGGCCGAGCAGATCCAGCGGGAGCTCGGCTACCCGGAAGATCAGGCCGCGTTCCGCCGGGCCTTCGAGCGCGACAAGGACGAGCTGCGGAGCATGGGCATCCCGCTGCGGGTGGAGCGGGTGCCCGGGCGGATGCCGGAGGTGGACGGGTACCGCATCCCGCGCGAGGAGTACGCCCTCCGTGACCCGGGCCTCACCACCGACGAGCTGGCCGCGCTGCATCTGGCCGCCTCGGCGGTGCAGGTGGAGGGGATGTCGCCCACCGCCGGCCTCCTGAAGCTCGGTGGGCTGGTGCCCACCGCAGGTGGCCACGAGATCGGCGTGCGCGTGGCCAACCTGCCCGCCGATCCCAACCTGTCACTGCTGTTCGGCGCGGTGTCGTCGCGACGACCCGTCCGTGTCCGCTACCACGACCGGGAGCGCGAGGTCGACCCCTACCGCCTCGAGTTCCAGCGGGGTCGCTGGTACCTCACGGGTCGCGATCACTCCCACGACGAGGAGCGGAACTTCCGGCTCGACCGCGTCCAGGGCTCCGTGGAGGTGCTGGAGGGTCCGACGTTCGAGGGCCCTCCCACAGCAACGCCCGGGCGGGCTCGCGGCCCGTGGGCCCTCGGCGGTGACGCGGTGATCAACGCGAAGGTGCAGATCGACGGCCCCCAGGCCCGCTGGGCGATCCAGCACCTCGGCCCCGACAACATCGTCTCCGTACAGGGCGAGGACTCCGTCGTCGTCGAGCTGCCGGTCACGAACCGGCAGGCGTTCCGCTCGTTCGTGCTGGGGTTCCTCGACCACGCCGAGGTGCTCGAGCCACCGGAGCTGCGTGACGAGATCGTGGCGTGGCTGGAGGCAATGGCGGGTTGAGCACCAAGCCGCCCGCCCCTCCGAGCCCGTCGGCCGAGCGCCTGCAGCGACTGCTGGCCATGGTGCCCTGGATCGCCGCCCAGGACGGTCCCACCCTCGCCGAGGTTTCCCAGCGCTTCGACATCACCCCTGCGCAGCTGGCGGCCGACCTGGAGGTCATCTGGCTGGTGGGCCTCCCGCCCTACACGCCCGACGCCCTCGTCGACGTCGTGCAGGAGGGCGATCGGGTGTGGATCCACTATGCCGAGGTGTTCGAGTCCGCCCACCGGCTGACCCCGGACCAGGCGGTGGCCCTCCTCACCGCCGGTGCCTCCGTGCTCGCCCTCCCCGGTGCGGACAGTGAGGGCTTCCTCGCCCGCGGCGTGGAGAAGCTGGCCGGGGTCCTGGGGGTGGACGCCGAGCAGATCCTCGACATCGACCTGGGAGCAGCGCCGCCGGAGATCCTCGACGTGCTCCGCAGGGGGGCCAGCGAGCACCGGCAGGTGCGGCTGGACTACTACTCCCACGGCCGGGACTCGCGCACGGACCGGGACATCGATCCGCACCTCGTCCAGGCCCAGGAGGGCAGCCTGTACGTGGTGGGGCACTGCCACGTCGCCGGGGGCCGCCGTCGCTTCCGGGTGGACCGGATCGCCTCCGCGACCCTCCTCGACACAACCTTCCCCCCTCCCGACGACGACGCCACCGCGGAGGTGTTCGCAGCGGACGACGGAGATCCGCGGGTGGTGCTGGAGCTGTCGCCCACCGCCCACTGGGTCAGCGAGGTCCATCCGGTCGAGGCGGTGGAGGAGCGACCCGACGGCTCCACGGTCGTGACCCTGGCCGTAGCGGCCGCCCCGTGGCTGGACCGGCTGCTCATCAGCCTCGGTCCGGAGGCCCGCATCCGGTCCGCTCCGGGCGAGTTGGCCGACTCCGCTCGGCGCGCCGCCGCCCGCATCCTGGCCCGCTACCGTTGAGCGGCCGTGACCGACACCCCTGACGACAACGAGCCCCAGTGGCTCTTCGAGGATCGGGGTGCATCGGCTTCTACGGGCAAGGCGCCGGTCCGCAGCGAGCCACCCGCCGGAAGCGAGGGCACAGCCCCCAAGCACCGGGCGCGGCGGCGCACGCAGGAGCGCGACCGCGTGCGCTCGATCGTCGAGTGGGTCGCGGTGATCGTGGGCGCCCTGGTCGTCGCCCTCGTGGTGAAGACGTTCCTCTTCCAGGCCTTCTACATCCCGTCGGCGTCGATGGAGCCCACGCTCGAGAAGGGCGATCGGGTGCTGGTCAACAAGCTGAGCTACGACCTGCACGACGTGAACCGGGGCGACATCGTCGTTTTCGAGCTTCCGACCGACAAGGTGGGCCCGGACGGCATCACGGACCTCATCAAGCGGGTGATCGGCCTCCCCGGCGACGTGATCGAAACGCGTGACGGCATCGTCTACATCAACGGGAAGCGGCTCGAGGAGCCGTACCTCTCCGATGGCGTCACCACGGACAGCCCACCGATCGAGCGCAAGAAGGTGCCCGAGGGCCACGTGTTCGTGATGGGGGACAACCGCGACAACTCGGCCGACAGTCGGTACGCGAACCGCGGACCCATTCCCATCGACACGATCGTCGGCCGCGCCTTCATCCAGGTCTGGCCGCCGGGGGACGTCGGCGGGCTCTGACTCAGCCCAGGGCGTCGATGGCGCTGACCATGCGATCGACGTGGTCGGAGTACACGGCGTCGAGACCGACATCGAGCAGCTCGCCGAGTACCCGGACGTGCTGCGCGTCCCAGCCGAAGCACAGCACCCCGAAACGGTGGGCCATCGCGGCCAGGCCCCCGCTCCACTCGGAGTGGTGCAGGTTGAGGGCATCGATGCCGGCGTCGGCCAGCGCGGCCGAGCGCTGCTCGACGCCCTCGGGGATCCGCTTGAGCCGGGTGGAGTCCACCAGGCGCACCTCCGGGCACCGGGTCCGCCACGTCGCGACCAGCTCCCAGTCGGGGTGGCACAACCACAGGCGCTGGAGGGCCCCGTCGCCCGCCGCTCGGGCGACGGCGACCACCGCGTCGAAGGCCGACGGGTCCTTCACGTCGAGCGACAGCTCCGGCTCGGTGCCCACCTCGGCATAGAGCTCGGCGAGGGTGGGGATGTGCTCCGGCAGCCGGGCCCGGGGGAGGTCGCCGATGGCCTGCTTGCGGAGGCCGGATCGCACGACGCCGTCGTGGTCGAGCACGGCGACGCCATCCGCCGTGAGCCAGACGTCGCTCTCCAGCCCCGTCGCCCCGAGCCGGCGGGCCAGCCGAAAGGCCTCGATGGTGTTCTCCGGGGCGTTGGCCCGAGCACCCCGGTGGGCGAACCCGATGGGCGGACGGCGGATCGAGGGGAGGCGGGGGGGCATCGGGCGGAGGCTACCGTCGCCCCATGTCGCCGCTGTGGGCCATCGCACCGGGCGTGGTGGCCGTCGGGGGCCTACTGGCCCTAATCGGCCTCCGGCGCATCGATCTGGCCGCTCGCGAGGTAGCCGTCGAGCTGCAGCGCCTCCGGGACGTTCGGACCGCGCTCGACCACCTCAGCGCCGCCGCCGACGACACCCTCGTCACCGCCGAGCGGGTGCGCACACGCCCGCCGCCCTGGGCCCGCTGAAGGGCCCCGGTACACTCCGGCCCATGTTCAACATCGGTGGGGGCGAGGTGCTGGTGATCGCTCTCATCGCGCTGATCGTCCTGGGTCCGCAGCGGCTGCCGACGGCAGCCCGGCAGGCCGGCAAGGTCATGGGCGATCTGCGGAAGATGTCGAGCGGCTTCCAGAACGAGGTCCGGGGTGCGTTCGCAGATGCCGACGACTCGTCGAAGCGGACCGAGCGCCGGAACGTGCTGACCGCATCGGCCACCCCGGACGCCGGACCGAGCCCCGTCACGGCAGCGGTGGCCGCGGTGAGCGACCAGGCCACGGGGACGGCGAAGAAGGCACCGGCCAAGAAGAAGCAGGCGGCGCCTGCGAAGAAAGCGCCTGCGACGAAGAAGAAGGCGGCTGCGACGGGGAAGAAGGCGGCTCCCTCCTCGAGGAAGGCTGCCCCCGCCAAGAAGGCTGCCCCCACCAACAAGGCGGCGGCGGGGAAGACGGCGGTTGCCAAGAAGGCGGCGGTTAGGAAGACAGCGGCCGAGAAGACGCGCCGCACGGGCGTCCCGGGTGGCGCCGCGCGCCGTAGTACCGCTCGATGACCGCTGCCCTCACCGCCGTGGACGATGACGCCCGCATGCCGTTGATGGAGCACCTCACGGAGCTCCGCGACCGCTTGATCAAGGTGGCCCTGGCCGTTGTGATCGGGATGGTCATCGCCTTCTTCCTCTACAACCACATCTTCAACTTCCTCCTCGAGCCCTACGAGCAGGTCGCCAGCAACCGCCCGGAGTCCACGCTCGGCGACGGCCGGCTGCTGCAGGTCGACCCGCTCGAGGGCTTCGGCATCCGGATGAAGCTGGCCGCGTACGGCGGCATCGCCATCGCCATGCCGGTGATCCTCTGGCAGCTGTGGCAGTTCGTGACGCCGGGCCTCTACGCCCACGAGAAGCGGTACGCCGTGCCCTTCCTCCTCAGCGCGCTGTTCCTCTTCGTCCTCGGCGCCGGGCTGGCGTACTACACGCTCCCTCGTGCGCTCGAGTTCCTCGTCGACATCGGAGGGTCCGACAACTTCGTCACCGCCTTCGCGCCGAGCAAGTACTTCACCCTGATCACCTACATGATGCTGGCGTTCGGGATCGGCTTCGAGTTCCCGATCCTGCTGATCTTCCTGCAGATGGCGGGCATCCTGGAC
Organism: Acidimicrobiales bacterium; assembly: GCA_030681555.1. Lineage (GTDB taxonomy): Bacteria > Actinomycetota > Acidimicrobiia > Acidimicrobiales > VFJN01 > VFJN01. The sequence continues at coordinate 510 of JAUXRW010000103.1, read as the reverse complement.
GTGGGCACGCTGAAGTCCGGGCGGCGCTACGCCATCGTCGGCATCTGCGTCCTCGTCGCCGTCATCACCCCGTCGGGCGACCCGATCAGCATGCTGATGCTGTCGGTGCCGATGGTGCTCTTCTACGAGATCTCGATCATCGCCGGGCGCATCCTCGAGCGGCGCAAGAGAACCGCCGCCACGGCCTGATGGCCGAGCGGGCCGAGCTGCTCGCCGGCTACGACTTCGCCCTCGACGCGTTCCAGCTGCGGGCGCTCGACGCCGTGGACGCCGGTCGCTCCGTCCTGGTGGCCGCTCCGACCGGGTCGGGCAAGACCGTCGTCGCCGAGTACGCCGTGGCCAAGGCGCTGGCGGAGGGGGGCAAGGCCTTCTACACCGCGCCGATCAAGGCACTGTCGAACCAGAAGTACACCGACCTCGCCCGACGGCACGGCACCAACCGCGTCGGCCTGCTCACCGGGGACAACTCGATCAACGGCGACGCGCCGGTGGTGGTGATGACCACCGAGG
>JAUXRW010000054.1 GCA_030681555.1 Acidimicrobiales bacterium | reverse complement strand
AGGCCGGCTTCGAGACGGCGACGAAGTTCGCCGACGGCGTGGTCGAGGTGCGACTGGGGCTCGCCCCCACCCCCGAGGCGGAGGCGGCCATCGAGGGTCGGGCGCGGTGCGCTGCGTCGCAGGCCGTGCGCCGGCTCCTGTCGCCCCGCTCCGTGGCGGTGATCGGGGCCGGCCGGGCACCCGGCGGGATCGGCCACGAGGTGATCCGACACCTGCAGCGCGTCGGCTTCCAAGGCCCCGTCTGGCCCGTGAACGACAAGGCCGACCACGTCGCTTCGGTTCGCGCCGTCGACAGCATCCTCGACATCGCCGACGACGTGGACCTCGCCGTCATCGCCGTGCCCGCTCCGCTCGTCGTCGGGGTGGTCGAGGAGTGCGGTCGCAAGCAGGTGTACGGGGCGGTGATCCTCTCGGCGGGCTTCGCCGAGTCCGGAGCGGTCGGGGCCGCCCTCGAGGCAGAGGTGCTGCGCGTCGCCCGCACCTGGGGGGTCCGGGTCGTGGGACCGAACTGCCTCGGCCTGATCAACACGAACCCCGCGGTGCGGCTCCACGCCACGTTCGCGCCGGCGTTCCCCCTGCCCGGCCGGGTGGCACTGCTGTCCGAGTCGGGAATGGTGGGCGCCGCGATCATCGGGCAGGCGCGGGAGGTGGGCGTGGGGATCTCCTCATTCCTGGCCCTGGGCAACCGCGCCGACGTGTCCGGCAACGACCTCCTGCAGTACTGGGAGGGCGACGAGCACACCGACGTCGTGTGCATGTACATCGAGTCGTTCGGCAACGCCCGCCACTTCAGCCGCCAGGCGCGTCGGCTCTCCCGGGCCAAGCCGGTGGTGGCGGTGAAGGCGGGGTGGCTCCCGGGCACCGCTCGGCCGCCGCGCCCGCCCGACGCCACCGACGACGTGCTGCTCCGCCAGACCGGGATCATCGGCGTGCCGACGCTTTCCGCGCTCCTCGACACCACGCGGCTCCTGGTCTGCCAGCCGGTCCCGGCGGGCGGTCGCGTCGCCATCCTCGGCAACGCGGGCGGGTCGCTGGCGATCGGCGCGGACGCAGCCGTTGAGGCAGGCCTGGAGCTGGCCGCCCTGGGCGCGGCCACGCGCGACGGGCTGGGTGCGCTGGTCGACCATGCGGTCGGTGACGCCAACCCCATCGACCTCGGCCTGCGGGCCGACCGGGAGGCGTTCGAACGGGCCACCGCGCTGCTGTCTGCCGACGAGGGGGTCGACGTCGTCCTGGTGGTCTACGCCCCGTCGCTCGGGGCGACCGCCGAGGAGGTGCGCGACGCGCTCGACGCCGGGCGCCGACCATCGGTGGCGGTGGCGGCGTGCTTCTACGGCGACGCGCCGGTGCTGCGCGCCGATCCGGACCCGTTGTCGGTGCCGGTGTACCGGGCCGTCGACGCCGCTGCGCGGGCGCTGGGGCGTGTGGCCGAGTACGCCTCCTGGCTCGCCGCCCCGGAAGGGGCGCCCGTCGAGCTCGACCCGGATCTGGCGGCCGACGCCCGCGCGGTCGTGGTCGCTGCTCTCGACCGGGGCGATGCCACGCTGACGCTCGCCGACACGAGCGCGGTGCTCGGGGCGGCCGGCCTCGCCGTGGTGCCGACGGCGCAGGTGGGCTCGCTCGACGAGGCGTGCTCCGCGGCGGCCTCGCTGGGGTGGCCGGTGGCACTGAAGGCGGCGGGCCGGGACGCGATGGCCAAGACGGTCGTCGCCGGCCTGGCCCTCGACCTGGCGGACGAGGCGGCGCTGGCGAGCGCCTGGGCCCGCATGGCGGAGCGGTTCGGCGACGCGCTGGCGCCGGCCCTGGTGCAATCGATGGTCGAGCCGGGTGTCGATGTCGCCGTGGCCGTGGACGACCACCTCGAGGTCGGTCCGGTGGTGTCGCTCCGACCGGGTGGCGCGGCGGCTGCGCTCGATCGCGCCGCCGACGTGCGGGTGCTCCCCGTAGGCGACCTCGAGGCCCGCCGCATGGTGGCGGGTTCGCGGCTGGCCCCGTACCTGTCAGTTTCTGCGCACGAGCGGGTCGAGCAGCTCCTCCTGCGGCTCGGTGCGCTCGTCGAAGAGGTCCCGGAGATCGCTCAGGTGACCTTCAACCCCGTCATCGTCAGCGATGGAGCCGCCACCATCGTCGAGGCACAGCTGACGATCCGAGCTGTGAGCGCCACCGGGGGAGCGGGAGGGGGCGGTAGCCCCCTCGCCCGCGAAGGAGCCGGCTCCGCCGGTCCTGAGCAGCAGTGAGCGCGGCCAGGCCGCACCCCTCAGATCGGTCGAGGAGCTTGCTCCGAGACCGATGGGCGGGGGAGCCCGAGAACGCGCTCGCCGAGGATGTTGCGGAGGATCTGGGAGGTGCCGCCCATGATCGTGTACGCCGTGGCGTAGCAGAGGTTGCGGCTGACCCGGCCGCTGAGGCCGGGCTCGGCGAGCATGGCGTCGGGGCCGAGGACGCTGGCGCAGAAGGCGGCCACGCGCTGCTCGAACTCGGTGCAGAAGGTCTTCGTCGCGGCGGAGAACTGCTTCGGGGCCTGGCCGAGCACCTCACGGAGCACCATCAGGCGGCCGATGCGGTAGCCCGTCTCGAGGGCGGCCAGCTCCTGGCGCACGAGCGGGCGGGTGGTGTCGGCGAGGGGCCGGCAGTCGTCGAAGAGCCGCTTGTTGGAGACGAGGCGGTCGATGCCGCCGCGCTCGTGTTCCATCTGGCGCATCACCTGGCCGAAGCTACCGTTGAGCTCGCCCACGAGGTTCTCGGCGGGCACCACGACGTCGTCGAAGTACACCTCGCAGAAGTGGCGGTCGCCCACGATGTCCGTGATGGGCTCGATCGTCACGCCGGGGGAGTGGAGGTCGACGATGAGCTCGGAGAGGCCCTTGTGAGGCGGGGCGTCCGGGTCGGTGCGGGCGATCAGGTAGATGAAGTCGGCCGTCGCCGCGCCGGAGGTCCAGATCTTCTGACCGGTGACCCGGAAGTCGTCGCCGTCCCGCTCGGCCCGCGTGCGGATGCCGGCGACGTTCGACCCGGCATCCGGTTCGCTCATGCCGATGGCCCACGCGGACGTGCCGTCGAGGATGGGGGGGAGGTACTTGCGCTGCTGCTCGGGGGTGCCGAACTGCAGCATGGTGGGGCCCATCTGCCGGTCGGCGAACCAGGACGCGGCGACGGGCGCTCCGCTGGAGATGAGCGCTTCGAAGACGATGAAGCGCTCGATCGGGGGCCGTCCTCCTCCGCCGAACTCGACCGGCCACGTCATGCCGAGCCAACCGCGCTCCGCCAGCTCGACGGAGAACGAGCGGTCGTGGCCGACCATCCAGGTGTCCTCGGTGACATTGGCCTGCGTGGCCGCCGCGCGGCCCACCTCGAGGGCGTCGGCTTGCAGCTCGAGGAGCTCGTCGGAGAGTCGGTAGTCCACGATCGGAACCTATCCGGTGGTTCGCGCGGGTCAGGCGAGCAGCACGATCTTGCCGAGCTTCCCGCCGGCCGCGAACGCGGCGTAGGCCTCCGCCGCATCTGCCATCGCGCAGGTTTCGTGGACCGGCACGGCGATCCGACCGGCGGCGAGGAGCGGCACGACGTGGCGCTCCATGCGCCGTGCGACCTCCGCCTTCTCTTCCAGTGAGCGAGCGCGGAGCGTCGAGCCGTGCACGCGCGCCCGCTTGCCCATGAGCTCGAGCAGGTTGAGCTCGGCTTTGGCCCCGGCGCCCACGCCGATCACGGCGATCCGCCCCCCGGTGGCGAGGGATCGCAGGTCGCCGGCGAGGTTGGGGGCACCGACCAGCTCGAGCACGACGTCGAACGGACCGTGGTCGACGAACCCCTCCGGGGGCACGACGGTGGTGCCGGCACCGGCTGCGCCCAGCGCGCCGACCCCGTCGCGCAGCTCCTCGTGCCGGACGGTGGCGACGACCGCTGCGCCCGCCGCCGCCGCCAGCTGGACGGCGGCGATCCCCACGCCCCCGGCCGCGCCGTGCACGCACACCCGCTCGCCGACCTGGAGCCCGCACTGGGTGAAGAGGGCGTCGAACGCGGTCGTGAACACCTCCGGGAACCCGCCCGCCTGATCCCAGGGGACGCCATCCGGCACCGCCAGGAGGTGACGCTCGTGGACGACCGCGACCTCGGCCTGGCCGCCGCCGGCGACCACCGCCATGACGCGGTCGCCCACCGAGAAGCGCGTGGCACCGGAGCCGAGGGCGGCGACCTCGCCGGCCAGCTCCAGGCCGGGGATGTCCGGCGCGACGCCGGGCGGCGGTGGGTACATCCCGGCGACCTGGAGTCGGTCGGCCCCGTTCAGCCCGGCGGCTCGTACCCGCACGGCGACCTCCCCTCGGCCGGGCTCGGGATCGGGGTGCTCACGCCAGTCGAGGGCGCCGTCGACGATGGTGACCGCATGCATCCGCGCAGCCTTGCAGGCGCGAACCGCTCGTCAGCGTGCGGCGGCGACGAGCGAGCGGCGCCACGCGCGCAGGGCGGGGCCCTGGGCAGCCGTCGTGCGCCCGAGGCGCACCGCGACGAGATCGAGGGTGGGGACGACGGTGATCGACTGGCCGTCGTAGCCGCGCGCCTCGAACGTCCCGAGGTCGTCGTCGACGACCCATCAGTGGAGCCCGTAGCCCTGCCCGTCTGCGTCCCTCGATCGCAGGCGCGTGCCCTCGGCGATCCACCCGGCGGGCAACCAGCCGGTCCCCCCGTCGAGACATCGGCGCCCGAAGGCAGCCAGCTCCGGCGCGGTCGAGTAGCAGAAGGACGAGGCGATCCACACGCCGGCCCCGTCGAACTTCGGGACGGCCGAGGGCATCCCGGCGGACTCCAGCACGGCGCTGCGCAGCCAGGCGAGGTACGCATCGCCGCGGCCGACCACGTCGGCGACCATCGACGACACCACGTTCGTGGTGCCGCTCGAGTAGCAGAACACCTCGCCGGGCGGGTGGGCGACCGATCGGCCGAGCGTGAAGGCGGCGGTGTCGGCACGCCCGGCTCCGAACAGCATCTCTTGCACGTCCGACGGCGCTCCGGGCTCGTAGTGCTCCTGCCAGGCCAGGCCGTCGCGCATCGCGAGGAGGTCCTCCAGGGTGGCGCCGGGCACGGGGGCGGGCGCGTCGAGGGAGAGGCGCCCCTCGCCGATGAGCACGCCGACGGCTGCGTGCAGGATGCTCTTGGCCATCGACCAGGAGGGCAGCGTGGTGGCGGCGTCGATGCCCTCGGCGTAGCGCTCGACCACCGGACGGCCGCCGACGAGGACGATGGCGGCGAGCGCGGTGTCGACGGCCCGCCGGATGCGTTCGTCCGAGGTCAGCTCCGCTGGTCGAGCCCGACGTAGTCGCGCGCGTCGTGGCCGACGTACAGCTGCCGCGGTCGCACGATCTTCTGGTCCTGCTCGAGCGCCTCGACCCAGTGGGCCAGCCACCCGGCCGTGCGGGGGATGGCGAAGAGCACGGTGAACATCTCCACCGGGAAGCCCATCGCCTGGTAGATCAGGCCTGAGTAGAAGTCGACGTTCGGGTAGAGCTTCCGCGACGTGAAGTACTCGTCGGAGAGTGCTACCTCCTCGAGCTTCAGCGCGATGTCGAGCAGCGGGTTCTTGCCGGTGATGGCGAACACCTCGTCGGCCGTCTGCTTGATGATCTTGGCCCGCGGGTCGTAGCTCTTGTACACCCGGTGGCCAAAGCCCTGCAGGCGGCCCTTGCCGGCCTTCACGGACTCGATGAAGGCGGGTACTTCCTCAATCGAGCCGATCGACTTGAGCATGCGGATCACGGCCTCGTTCGCGCCGCCGTGCCGTGGACCGTAGAGGGCCGCGGCCGCAGCGGCCGTGCTGACGTAGGGGTCGGCATGGGCCGAGCCGACGACGCGCATCGCGGTGGTACCGCAGTTCTGCTCGTGGTCGGCGTGGAGGATGAACAGCACGTCGAGCGCCCGGGCCAGCGCCGGGTTGGCGTCGTAGCGGGGCTCCGCCACCTTCCACAGCATCGATAGGAAGTTGGAGGTGAAGCCGAGTGAGTTGTCTGGGTAGACGAACGGCATCCCGACGCTGAAACGGTGGCACGCCGCGGCGAGCGTGGGCATCTTGGCGATGAGCCGCACGATCTGCTTGAGCCGGTTCTCGGGATCGTGGATCTCCCCGGCGTCGGGGTAGAAGGTGGACAGCGCGGCGATGGCGGAGACGAGCATGCCCATCGGGTGGGCGTCGTGGTGGAAGCCCTCGAGGAAGCGCTTGCGAACGTTCTCGTGGATGAACGTGTGGTACGTGATGTCGTGCACCCACGGCTCGTACTGCTCCTGGGTGGGCAGCTCGCCGTGGATGAGGAGGTACGCCACCTCGAGGTAGCTCGAGTGCTCCGCCAGCTGCTCGATCGGGTAGCCGCGGTAGCGCAGCACGCCGTTCTCGCCGTCCAGCTCGGTGACGGAGCTCGACGTGGCCGCCGTGGTCATCAGGGCCGGGTCGTAGAACCAGGTGCCGGGCATGAGCTTGCGCCAGGCGGCGGCGTCCACCCCGCCGTCGACGATGGGCACCTCGATCGACTCGCCTGTGCGGTTGTCGGTGATCGTGATGCTCTCAGCCACGGCCTCCAGACTAGAGGTCGGCCAGCGAGGTGCAGACACGGGGCCTGCGCCCGCTCACAGCGGGGTGTTGTCGTGCTTCCTCGCCACGAGGCGCTCCTGCTTCGTCGCCAGCACCTCGAAGGCCGCTGCGACTTCGCGCCGCGTGTCCGACGGGTCGATGACGGCGTCCACCGCCCCCCGATCGGCGGCGACGTACGGGTTGAGGAACCGCGATTCGTACTCCTCCTCGAGCTCGAGCCGGCGCTCCGGCGACTCCCGTCGGTGCAGCACCTCGACCGCGCCCTTGGCCCCCATGACGGCGATCTCGGCCGACGGCCAGGCGAGGTAGAGGTCACTGCCCATCGTGCGGCAGTCCATGACGATGTAGGCGCCGCCGTAGGCCTTGCGGAGGACCACGGCGACGCGGGGCACGGTGGCGCGGGCGTAGGCGAAGGCCAGCTGCGCGCCGTGGCGGATCATGCCGCGCCACTCGAGGTCCTTTCCCGGGTAGAAGCCAGGCGTGTCGACGAGGGTCAGCAGCGGCACGCCCATCGCGTCACAGAACGCCACGAAGCGGGCCCCCTTCTGCGAGGCGGGGATGTCGAGGGTGCCGGCGATCGACACGGGCTGGTTGGCCACGATGCCGACCGGGCGGCCGGCGATCGTCGCCAGGGCGGTGACGAGGTTCGGGGCCCATCGCTCCCGGAGTTCGAGCAGGTCGCCGTCGTCGACGATCGCCCGAGCGACGTCGCGCACGTCGTAGCCGCCGGTGGGGGGGGCCGGGACGCAGGCGCCGGCCTCGGGCGTGCTGCGGTCGGCCGGATCCGTCGTGTACCAGCGGGGCGGCTCGTCGTCGACGTTCGACGGGAGGTAGGCGACGAGGTCTCCGAGCGCGGCGAGCGCCGCGTCGCGGTCGGGTACGACGAGCGCGGCGACGCCCGTCCCCGCGGCGTGCACGGCGGCCCCCCCGAGCTCGGTCGCGTCGAGGGCCTCGCCGGTGAAGGTCTCCACCATGCGAGGTCCGGTGACGAAGGCGTAGGCGTCCTCGGTCATCACCACCTGGTCAGCCAGGCCCAACAGGAGGGCGGGGCCCGACACGACCGGGCCCGTGGCCGCGAGGAGCACGGGAACGCGCCCGGAGCAGCGGGCCATGGCCAGGGCGGCCGAGCCCCAGCCGTGCAGGGCCGCGACCCCGTCGTTGACGTCGGCCCCGCTCGACGCGATCAGGGCGAGGAGCGGGATCCCGGCCCGGCACGCGTGGTCGGCGGCGGCTGCGAACGTGCGCCCGTCGGCTTCGGAGATCGCGCCGCGCCGGGTCTCCGAGGAGATCTCCACGAGCACGACCTCGCGACCGGCGATGGTGGTGAGCTGCGCCTCGAGCGAACCGGGGTGATCGGCTGCGACGGGGACGAGGGGCATGCTGCGGTGCGACCCCAGCGGGCCGGCCGTGGTTACGCCGTCAGGTCGGCAGGCGCGCCTCGTACGGGTGCACGCCGTCCAGGCCCGGGGCCTCGTCCTGCACCGACTGCTGCACCGCCTCACGCAGCGCGCGGGCGGGCGCGGACAGGAGCCCTCGGCGTTGTCGGGCGAGGCCGACGGAGCGACGGGCGATGCCCTCCACCCGCACGCGGTCCCAGCTGCCCTCGAGCGACGGAGGCGCGGCCGTGGCCGGGATGATGGCCGCCCCGAACCCCTGGAAGGCCAGTGTGGCGATGAGGCGCAGCCCGTCCACCTCGGCCCGGGGCCGCAGGGTGACGCCGGCGGCCGTCGCGTCCGTGTCCAGCTCGTCACGGAACGACGTGCCCTTCGGCTCGAGCAGCAGCTCGTGCTCCCCGAGCTCCTCGAGCCGCACGCTCCCACGGCCGGCCAAGGGGTGGCCGTGCGGCGCCACCACCAGGCGGTCCTCCTCGAACAGCGGGTCGATGACGAGCTCCGGATCGTTGACGGGGAGGTTGACGACAGCGAGGTCGAGCCGGTCGGCGAGGAGTTGCGGCACCAGCGAGGTCGTCGTGGCGTCGACGACGACGACGTGGATCTTCGGGTGCTCGGCCATGATCCGCTCGAGTACCAGCGGGACGAGCCACCGGCTGACCGTGCCGATGCACCCGATGCGCACGTCTCCTGCGACCTCGTCGCGCACGGCGGCCACGTCGGTGGCCAGCGCTTCGATCTCTACCTGGATGTGGCGGGCCCGGCGCACGACGACCTGGCCCTCCGGCGTCAGGGTGCCGGTCGTGCGGTCTACGAGGGACACGCCGAGCTCCCGCTCGAGGCGCGCGATATGCGTGGACACGTTGGACTGGACGGTGTGCATGGCCCGGGCAGCGGCGGAGAAGCTGCCCGTCTCGGCCACGCCCACGAGGGCGGCGAGCTGTCGGAGATCCATCGCTCTTCATGATGGCACCTATCAGCAACAACTGTTTGACGGATTGCTAACCCGGGCGTAGGTTGTTGCTCACAAGAGGAAGCACTTCCCCCCAAGTGCCCTCGAGAGCGAGCAGAGGCCGATTCCCCATCGGCCCGCCGCACGAAGCGGAACAGCGGCCCTCCCCCCGGGCCGCTGTTTCCGCGTCCGGCCGGAGGCCGGAGACCAGCACAGCCACTACGGTCCGGCCATGGCTGCCGCTGGGTCCGCGTTCTTCGATCTGGATCGGACGCTCCTGCGGGGGGCGTCGGCCCCGGTGATCGGCAAGGCGCTCAAGGCGGCGGGCGTAACGGACCGGTCGATGCCGGGCGAGCAGGTCCTCATGAAGATCTACGACCTCTTCGGAGAGAACCGGCCCTCGATGGAGGTCACCCGACGGGCGGTGCGGTTCGCGTCGGGGTGGGCGCAGGAGCAGGTCCAGGAGGCGGGGGAGCAGGCGGCGGAGATCCTGGCCGCGATGGTGCAGCCGTTCGCCCGGCCGATCTTCGACGAGCACCGGGCCGCCGGGCGCCGGCTCGTGCTGGCGACGACCACGCCGTACGACCTGATCAAGCCCTTGTCCGACGCGCTCGGCTTCGACGACGTCATCGCCACCCGTTATGCCACTGATCCCGACGGGCGCTACGACGGCACCTTCGAGGGCGAGTTCGTGTGGGGGCCCGCCAAGCTCCGGGCCATCCAGCGATGGGCCGAGGAGCACGACGTCGACCTGGCCGCCAGCTGGGCGTACTCCGACAGCTTCTACGACATCCCGATGCTCGGCGCCGTCGGCCACCCCGTCGTCGTCAATCCCGATCCGCGGATGGTGGTCATGGCCCTCGTACGTCGCTGGCCCGTCCTGCACCTCGACGTCCCGGCGGGGGTACCGAAGCTGCCGATCGTGGGCATCGAGCCGCAGAAGGCCCTCCTGAACATCGTGCGGCCCGAGCTCATCCCGTACGCCCGCTTCGACATCTCCGGCGTCGAGCACCTGCCGGAGACCGGGGCGGCCATCGTCGTGGGCAACCACCGCAGCTACTTCGACCCGATGGCGATGGCGGTCGCGCTGGCCAAGGGCGGCCGGCCCGTTCGCTTCCTCGGCAAGAAGGAGGTGTTTGACGCACCGATCGTCGGGCAGGTGGCGCGGGCCATGGGCGGGATCCGCGTGGAGCGGGGGACCGGGTCGGACGAGCCGCTCGCCGAGGCCGCCGCTGCCCTGCTGGCCGGCGAGGTCGTGGCGCTGATGCCCGAGGGCACCATCCCGCGCGGCCCTGCGTTCTTCGAGCCGGTGCTCAAGGGGCGCTGGGGCGCCGCACGCCTGGCCGAGATGACCGGCGCCCCGGTGATCCCGGTCGGCCTGTGGGGCACCGAGAAGGTGTGGCCGCGGTCGGAGCGCCTACCGAACCTGCTCGCCCTGCGGCACCCGCCGCGCATCGCGATCGCCATCGGGCGCCCGGTCAAGGGCCTGACCGGCGAGGCCGACACCGACACGAAGAAGATCATGAAGGCCATCTCCGCCCTGCTCCCCCCCGAGGCCAGGAAGAAGCGCACGCCCACGCCGGCGGAGCTGGCCGGGACCTACCCGGGCGGGAAAATCAAGGCGACCGACGAGACGACCCGACGCCCGGGGGGCGACTGAGCACTCCCGGCCCAGTGCCGAAGGAGCGCTACCGGGCCCTCGACCGCAACCGGATGATGTTCAGCGCGCCACCGGCCTTGAACCAGTCGATCTGCTCGGGGCTGAAGGTGTGGTTGGCCTCGAACTCGATCGTGGAGCCGTCGGGCCTGTGGATCGTCGCCCGCACCGGCACGTCGGGGGCGAGCCGGGCCAGGTCGTGGAAGCTGAGCCGGTCGTCCTCCCCGATCTGTTCGTAGGTGGCGGGGTCGGCGAACGTCAGCGGCAGGATCCCCTGCTTCTTGAGGTTCGTCTCGTGGATGCGGGCGAAGCTGCGGCTGAGGATCACCTTCGCGTTGCGGAAGCGGGGCTCCATGGCCGCGTGCTCGCGGGAGCTGCCCTCGCCCATGTTCTCGTCGCCGATGGCGACCCAGCCGATGCCGGCCTCGTGGAGGCGCTTGGCGATCTCGGGGTAGGGGCGGGTCTCGCCGTCGAGCGGGTCCTTCCCCGTGCCGGCCTCGCCCGTGTAGGCGTTCACGGCGCCCAGGTAGAGGTTGCCGGAGATGTTCTCGAGGTGGCCGCGGTACCGCAGCCACGGTCCGGCCGCGGAGATGTGGTCGGTGGTGCACTTCCCCTTGGCCTTGAGCAGGATCGGCAGCTCGGCGTAGTCCTCGCCGTCCCAGGGCTCGAACGGATCGAGCAGCTGGAGGCGGTCGCTCGCCGGGTCGACGACGACGTCCACGTCGCTCGCGTCCTCCGGGGGCGCCTGGAACGTCTCCTCGCCGGGCTCGAAGCCGCCCTTCGGGAGGGCCTCGCCGACGGGCGGGTCGAGCCGCACCTCCTCACCGGCGTCGTTCACCAGCACGTCGGTGCGGGGGTCGAAGTCGAGCGTGCCGGCCAGCGCGAGGGCGATCACCGTGTCCGGGCTCGTGACGAACGACAGCGTGTTGGCGTTGCCGTCGTTGCGCTTTGGGAAGTTCCGGTTGTAGCTGTTCACGATCGTGTTCAGCTTCGACGGGTCGAGGTCGGTGCGATCCCACTGACCGATGCACGGCCCGCAGGCGTTGGCCAGGACGGTGCCTCCGATGGCTTCGAGGTCGGCGAGGAGCCCGTCCCGTTCGATGGTGGCCCGGGTCTGCTCGGAGCCCGGCGTGATCAACAGCTGGGTCCTGGTTCGCAATCCCTTCGCGGCGGCTTGGCGGGCGATCGAGGCGGCCCGGGTGATGTCCTCGTAGGAGCTGTTGGTGCATGATCCGATGAGGGCCGAGCTGATCTCGAGCGGCCAACCCTCGGCCTGGGCCGTGTTGCCGACGTCGGCTAGCTGGTGGGCACGGTCG
>JAUXRW010000079.1 GCA_030681555.1 Acidimicrobiales bacterium | reverse complement strand
CGAGCTCGTGGGCCAGCCGCTCGGCGAGGCGACGGGTGTTGACGAACACGATGGTCGTGCGGTGGCCTGCCACGTGGTCGGCGATCCGGTCGAGCACGTTGTCCATCTGCGCGGCGGACGCCATCGCCTCGAGCTCACCGTCGGGCAGCTCGAGCGTGACGTCGAGGGCCCGGCGGTGGCCCGTGTCGACGATCGTGCATCGAGGCCGACCGTCGGGGTTCGTGCGCGTGCCGACGAGCAGGGCCGCGACCACCTCGATCGGTTTCTGCGTCGCCGAGAGCCCCACCCGCGCCGGGGGAACCTCGCACACGTGGGCGAGCCGTTCGAGCGTCAGGCAGAGGTGGCTCCCCCGCTTGTCCCGGGCCAGGGCGTGGATCTCGTCGACGATGACCGTGTCGACCGTGCCGAGCGTGCTCCGGCTCTTGGCCGCGGTGACCAGCAGGTAGAGCGACTCCGGCGTGGTGACGACGAACGTGCGCGGCGATCGCAGCATCGCTGCCCGCTCGCTGCTGGTGGTGTCGCCGGTGCGGACCCCGACGGTGAGGTCGGGCGCGCTCAGCCCTAACCGCCTGGCCTGCGCGCCGATCTCCCGGAGCGGCCGCTCGAGGTTCTCGGCGATGTCGACGGCCAGCGCCTTGAGCGGCGAGACGTAGACGACCCTCGTGCCGGCGACGCCGTGCCCGTGGGCGTGGGCGAGGTACAGGCGGTTGATCGCCATGAGGAACCCGGCCAGCGTCTTGCCGGAGCCGGTGGGCGCGGCCACGAGGGTGTGGTCGCCGGCGGCGATGGCGGGCCAGGCCGCTTCCTGCGCCGGTGTCGGCCCGTCGGGGAACCGCTCACGGAACCAGGCGGCGACGGCCGGGTGCAGCTCCACGCTCGGCAACAGCGTCGTGTCGGCCGTGACGGTGTCCAGCTCGAGCGGGTCGAACAGCGGCTCCTGCGTCGGGGCGGACACGCGGTCACCTTAGGTCTGCCGTGTGACACCCCCGGAGGGGCGTCCCGCAGGTCGGCGCACCCGGCCTTCGATCATGAGAGGCACTGCGGGCACCGGTCGTCGACCGCAGGAAGCTTACGTTCGGCGCCACGGCCCGAACCTGGAGGACGGCCAGCACGCGTGCGCAGGACGGGGCAGAGTGGGCCTCGGTGGACACCGACTACCTGGTCGTGGGCGCGGGGGCCATGGGGATGGCGTTCACGGACGCGCTGATCGACCACGCCGACGTCCACGTCACCCTCCTCGACCGCCGGCCCGCTCCGGGCGGGCACTGGCAGGACGCCTACCCCTTCGTGCAGCTCCACCAGGCGTCGCGCTTCTACGGCGTCGCCTCGACGCCCCTCGGGAGCGGCTCGATCCAGCAGGAGGGACCAGAGGCGGGCCTGCACGAGCGGGCGCACAGGGCCGAGATCCTCGCCTACTACGACGACGCCCTCCGCCGCCGCTTCCTCGGCTCCGGCCGGGTGACGTTCCTGGCCGGCCACGAGCATCGGATCGACAGCACGGGCCACATCGCGACATCGCCCACCGGCGAGGAGGTGCGGGTGCGCGTGCGACGGCGGGTCGTCGACGCCGCCTACCTTGCTCCGTCGATCCCGGCCACGACGCCGCCCCCCTTCGCCGTCACGCCCGGGGCGCACGTCGTCACGATCAACGAGCTGGCGAGGCTCGACGGTGATCCGACGGCGTACGTGTTCGTCGGCTCGGGCAAGACGGCGACCGACGGCATCGTCTGGCTCCTTCGCAACGGCGTCGATCCCGATGGGATCGTGTGGATCCGACCGCGGGATCCCTGGATGCTCAACCGCGCCGTCGTGCAGCCGGACCCGGCGGTGGCCATCGGGCTGGCCGCCGACACGATGGCGGCAGCGGCCGACGCCGCCTCCCTCGACGACCTGTTCCTGCGCCTCGAGACCGCTGGCGTCATGCTCCGGATCGACCCGCAGGTCGCCCCGAGCATGGCCAAGGCCCCGACGCTCGCGACCTGGGAGCTCGACCTGCTGCGCACCGTCGAGCACGTGGTGCGAATGGGCCGGATCCGCCACGTGACCGCGGAGGCCGTCGTGCTCGACAAGGGCGAGGTTCCGCTGCCCCCCGGTGCCGTCGTCGTGCACTGCGCGGCCTCGGGGCTGCAGCACCCGCCGATGGTCCCGATCTGGGGACCGGACGTCATCCGGCTCCAGACGATCCGCGCCGGGTTCCCGTGCTTCTGCGCGGCGCTGGCCGGCTACGTGGAGGCGACGCGCGACGACGACCGCGAGCGCAACCGGGTGTGCCCTGCGAATGCCTACGGCAACACCCTGACCGAGTGGGCCCGCATGCAGGCACGCGGCGCCGTGGCGGCACGGACCTACGGCGCCGAGCCCGACATCGCGGCATGGGCCAACGGCTGCGAGCTGAACCCCGCCCGCATCGACCCGAGCCGTCGCGCCGATCCGGAGGTCGTGGCCGCGACCACTCGCCTGCAGGCGCACGCCGAAGCCGGCCTCGCCCGCCTGACCCAGCTCGCCGACGGGCGAGAGGTGGTGAACTAGGCGGGTGTCGGTAGGTGATTGGGGAGTCGGCCACTACGAGCGGACCGCACAGCTGCTGCTGCCCGCGGCCGAGGTCCTGGTCGGTGCCGCCGACGTCAGCGAGGGCGAGACGGTGATCGATGTGGGGTGCGGGACGGGGAACGCCGCGCTCCTCGCCGCGGCCGCCGGTGCGTCGGTCACGGCCGTGGATCCGTCACCGCGGTTGCTCGCCGTCGCCGCCGAGAGCGCAGCCGAGCGAGGGCTGGAGGTCACGTTCGCGGAGGGCGAGGCGGCGGCGATCCCCGCTCCTGACGCGGCCTTCGACTGCGTCCTCTCCAACTTCGCCGTGGTCTTCGCTCCAGACCCCGAGGCGGCGGCGGCCGAGCTGAGCCGGGTGCTCACGCCTGCCGGCCGCATCCTGTTCACGGCGTGGGTCCCCGGCGGCGCCCTCGGAGCCTTCGCCGGTGCAATGCAGGAACTGGTGCGCACGGCACTGGGAGCGCCGGCGCCCGCACCCAGGTTCGCGTGGCACGACGCCGCCGAGCTGAGCAGCCTCTTCTCACGCCATGGGATGGTCGCGAACGTTGCCGGACCCCAGGAGCTGTCCTTCCAGGCGGCGAACCCGGAGGCCTACCTCGAGACCGAGCTGGCCACCCATCCCCTGGCGGTGACGGCCTTCGAGGTGCTTCAGCGACGTGGAATCGAAGCAGCGGCCCGACGAGAGCTGCTCGATGTGCTGCGGACGCACAACGAGGACCCGGAGGCGTTCCGGAGCACGAGCCGCTACCTCGTCGTGTCCGCCCGGCGCGCCCGTCGCTGACAGACGTTCACCTGAGCTCCCCTGCCCGTCGCACGCCGGATGCCGGCGGACCGGTGCGGGTAACCGGGGAGGATGGCACTGCGCGCCGAGGTCGACCACGCCGTGTGCGTCAGCTCGGGGGCATGCGTGCTCGAGGCTCCAGAGGCCTTCGCCTACCAGGACGGTCCCGAGGCCCTCGCCATCGTGCGCCCCGGCGCGGAGCTCTCCGACGAGCGCTTGCGGGAGGTCGCCGACCTGTGCCCGGTCGGTGCCATCCGCCTCCTCGACGCTGAGGGCACCCCTGCGTCCCCCGAGGTTCGATGACCGGAGCAGGGGCCCGCGTCGGCCTGTGCGGGTGGACGATCTCGCGAGCGGCCTACCTCCGCACGTTCCCGCTCCTGGAGGTACAGCACACCTTCTACGAGCCGCCGGCTGACGCGCTCCTGCGGCGGTGGCGCTCCGAGGTGCCGAACGACTTCGAGTTCACGAGCAAGGCGTGGCAGCTCGTGACGCACGAGTCCGGGAGCCCCACCTACCGGCGGCTCAAGCGAGGGCTGCCGCCGGAGGACCACGGGCAGGTGGGCGCCTTCCGGTCGACCCCGCCGGTGCTCCGAGCGTGGGAGCGCACCCTCGAGTGCGCTCGGATCCTCGGTGCCACGGCCGTCCTGCTGCAGTGCCCGAAGAGCTTCCGGCCGACGGACGCGAACGTCGAGCGGCTACGCACCTTCGTGACGACGGTGGCCCGCCCGGAGGGTCGGCTGCTCTGGGAGCCCAGGGGCGACTGGCCCACCCCGCTGCTCACCGAGCTGTGCCACGACCTCGACCTCGTGCACGTCGTCGACCCGATGCAGACGGAGACGGTCACGCCTGACGGCACCTACTACCGCCTGCACGGCACCACCGGGTCCCGCCACGTGCACTCCCAGGAGGAGCTGCGACGGCTGCGCGACCTCGTCGCGGACCGGCCGAGCCCCTACGTCCTGTTCAACAACCTCCCGCGCGTGGGCGACGCCGAGCGCTTCCTCGACCTGCTCGGCGTCGCTCCTGCGTAGGCGGCGCCGTCGAGGGGACCGCCCGGTCAACGGAGCTGTCAGTCGCCCGAGCGGCGATGCCAGAGGTAGCCGACGGCGAAGGCAACGGCGAGCGCGACCGCCATCAACCCCACGAAGTCCGCCTCGTTGGCAGCATTGCCAGTCCCGCCCTCCGCGCCCGGATCGGACAGGAACGCGAGCCAAGCCAGCGAGGCCCACAACGAGTATCGAGGTCAGTCGGACCCTGAGCCATGGGCAACTCGCCCCATCCCTGCCAGCGAACGCACCCGCGGCACGCCCGGCTCGTTCGTCGAGCTCACCGGGAGCTTGGCCACCCACCACCTGATGCCATTGCTGGGACCGTCGACCGACGAGAGACGGCCTTGGGGTGGCGTGGAAGGATGCTGGTGTGTCTGGGAGCGAGCATCTCCTCGACGGCGCCCGCAGCGCCTTCAACCGGAATGACTGGACGGCTGCTCGCGCCGCGCTTCTGGAGGCCGACGCCTGCAGCCCTCTTGTTCCCGACGATGTCGAGCGTCTGGCGTGGTCGTGCCGCTGGGCTGGCGATCAGGAGGGCTTCGTCAACTCGCTCGAGCGCGCCGAGACCGGCTTCATGGATGCTGGCAGCGCCGCCGGTGCGGCGCGCATGGCCCTCGAACAAGCGCGGCACCACAAGCAGATGGGCGACGAAGCGGTGGCGCTGACCTGCTTCTTGCGGGCACTGGAGCACCTTCAGGACCAGCCCGAGTCGGCTGAGCATGCGCAGGCCCAGTGGGCGCTTTCGTTCACGCACATGGAGGCCGGGGACACCGCAGCGGCGCGCGCAGGGCTGAACGAGGCGCGAGCGATCGCGCGGCGGGTGCGCAGCCCGGGCATGGAGGCACTCGCGGTGCAGGGGCTGGCCCATCTCGCGGTCGCGGAAGGCGGCATGCGAGAGGTCATCCCGCTGGTCGACGAGGCAGCGGCGCTCGCGATGCGGCCGGGGGTGGCGCCGATCCACGCCGGCTACGTGTACTGCTCGGTGATCTCGATCTGTCGAGCGCTGTGCGACTGGGGCCGCGCCACCGAATGGACAAAGGTCTCGACCCGCTACTGCGAGCGAGAATCGATCGCTGGATACACCGGGCTGTGCCGGTTCCATCAGGGCGAGATCGACCGGCTCCATGGGCACCTCGCTGAGGCCGAGGAACGCGTCATGCAAGCGTGCGCGGAGCTCCTCGAGGTGAACCGCTACAGCGCCGGGTGGGGGTTCAGCGAGCTGGTGGAGATCCGGGTTCGCCGAGGCGATCTGGCCGGCGCCGAGGAAGCCCTCGCGCAGGCCGTGGCGCTGGGTGACGACGGACAACCCGGGCGGGGTCGCCTGCTGCTGGCCCAGGGCGACGCCAAGGCGGCTGTCCGGAGCCTCGACCGCTCGCTCGGCGACCCCGGGTTCCTTGCACGCGAGCGCCGGGTCTTCGTCCTCCCCGTTCACGTCAACGCGTCGCTGGCGGTCGGCGACGAGCGCGCCGCCGCCGAAAGCGTCGCCGAGCTGGAGGCGCTGGCAACACGGCTCGGCACGAAAGGCCCGGCGGCCGCCGCTGCGATAGCCCGCGGAGCACTGGCCCTGCACCGGGGAGACACCGCCGCTGCGATCGAGGCGTTGCAGCGCGGGATCAGGACCTGGTGCGAGCTGGACGCCCCCTACGAAGCTGTCGAGGCACGCGTCCTGCTGGCGAGGGCGCTCGTCGCGGACGGCGACGTCGCCGGCGCACGCCTCGAGATCAAGGCCGCCGAGCGGATGGCGACGGAAGCCGGCGTGGCTGTCGACCTCGACATCGGTCCTGCTCATGATGCGCCTGCTCTCCGGACCGTGCGCACCTTCTTGTTCTCGGACATCGTCGACTCGACGCGACTGGCCGAAGCAATGGGTGACGCTGCCTGGGAGCAGCTGCTGCGCTGGCATGACCGGACGTTGCGCGCCGAGTTCGATCGGTGGCGCGGAGAAGAGGTCAAGCACGGCGGGGACGGGTTCTTCGCGGTCTTCGGCCAGCCTGGTGACGGCATCGGCTGTGCCGCCGCGATCCAGCGCGCCCTCGCCCGTCATGGTGCCGAGCATGGGTTCGCGCCGACCGTCCGCATCGGCCTCCACGCCGGCGAGGCCTCGGCGCGTGACGACGACTACTTCGGATCGGCGGTCACACGTGCTGCGCGCATCTCCGCAGCCGCCGGACCCGGCGAGGTGCTGGCCAGCGCCGACCTCGTCGCAACCTGTGAGCAAGCCGTGGCCGTGGCCGGCCAGCGCACCCTCGAGCTCAAGGGAATCGCCGAGCCGGTCGAGGCCGTCCTCATCGCCTGGACCGACCAGGCTTAGACCCAGACGCCCCCTCCCTCCCGTCAGCTGCAGCCGCTGGTGCTGCCGCAGCTGGGGCAGGCGTGGCAGGAGCCGGCCCGCTGCATCTGGACGCCGCACTGCATGCAGTACGGGGCGTCGGCGTGGATGACCTTGGGCGGGGCGATGTTCGGGTTGGGCTTGGCCGGGGCCGGGTCGGTGACGCCGGCCCGCTCGAGCAGGCTGAGCTCCCTCGGGGCATCGGTGGCCGACAGCAGCGGAGAGCTGGCGTCGAAGCTGGGCGGGTCGGCGGCGATGTCGCTCCCCTGCCGGTTCTCCGTGATCGTCTCCTCGACGCCGGGCAGCGTCGGCTGCGTGCGCTCGCCGGTGGTGAGGATGTTCAGCTCGGCCCGCTCTTCGACGGAGAGGTAGTCGACCGCGAGGCGCCGGAAGATGTAGTCGAGGATCGACGAGGCGATCCGCAGATCGGGGTCGTCGGTCATGCCGGCGGGCTCGAAGCGGGTGTTGGTGAGCGTCTCGACGTAGACCCGCAGCGGCACGCCGTACTGGAGGCCGTAGCTCACCGAGATGGCGAAGGCGTCCATGATCCCGGCGAGGGTGGAGCCCTGCTTCGAGATGCGCAGGAAGATCTCACCGGGACGGCCGTCGTCGAACTCGCCGACGGTGACGAAGCCCTTGCAGTCGGCCACCCGGAACTCGAACGTGTGCGAGTTGCGGTGGCGCGGCAGCTTCTCGCGGGTGGGGACCTTGATGACCTTCTCGACGACCCGCTCCACGATCTTCTCCACCACCTGGGTGGCCTGGGCGGCACCGGCCAGCGCCGCCTCCTGGGTGGCGGACTTGGCGGTGGACAGCGGCTGCGCCACCTTGCAGTTGTCGCGGTAGATGGCGATGGCCTTCACCCCCAGCCGCCAGGCGTCGACGTGGAGCTGCTCCACCTCTTCCACCGTGGCGTCCTCGGGCATGTTGACCGTCTTCGAGATGGCCCCCGAGATGAACGGCTGGACGGCCGCCATCATCCGGACGTGGCCGGAGTAGTGGATCGTGTTGTCGCCCATCGAGCAGGCGAAGACCGGGACGTGCTCGGGGGCCAGGTGCGGGGCGCCGAGGATCGACTTGTGCTCGTCGATGTAGGCGACGATCTCGTCGGCCTGGGCGGCCGTGTAGCCGAGCCGGGCGAGCGCCCGGGGAACGGTCTGGTTGACGATCTGCATGGTGCCGCCACCGACCAGCTTCTTCACCTTGCAGAGGCCGAGGTCGGGCTCGATGCCGGTGGTGTCGCAGTCCATCATCAGGCCGATGGTGCCGGTGGGCGCGAGGACCGAGGCCTGCGAGTTGCGCACGCCGGCGTGCTCGGCCAGCTCGTTGGCGTCGTCCCAGCACGTCTGGGCGGCGGCGAGGAGGTGGGCGGGCACGAGCTCCTCGTCGATGCCGGCGGCCGCCTCCTGGTGCTGGCGGAGGACCCGCAGCATGTGCTCGCGGTTGGGCTCGAAGCCGGCGAAGGGCCCCATGCGCCCGGCGGTGCGGGCGGACGTGGCGTAGGCGTGGCCCGTCATGAGCGAGGTGATGGCGGCGGCGTAGGCCCGGCCGGCATCGCTGTCGTAGGGCAGGCCGAGGGCCATCAGCATGGCGCCGAGGTTGGCGTAGCCCAGGCCGAGCTGGCGGAACTGGCGGGACGTCTCGCCGATGGCGGCCGTCGGGTAGTCGGCCCGGCCGACCAGGATCTCCTGGCCGGTGAACATGATCTCTACGGCGTGGCGGAAGCCCTCGACGTCGAAGGAGTCGGTGGTCCCGGCGCCGGCGACGGCCTCGTCGGAGAGGTCGAGGAACTCGAGCAGGTTGAGGCTGGCCAGGTTGCACGCCGAGTCATCGAGGTGCATGTACTCCGAGCACGGGTTGGAGCCGTTGATCCGCCCCGTGTTGGCAGCGGTGTGCCACCGGTTGATCGTCGTGTCGAACTGCATGCCCGGGTCGGCGCACTCCCAGGACGCCTGCGCGAACTGCCGCATCAGGTCACGGGCCCGCACGGTGCGCACGACCGAGCCGTCCGTGACGGCCCGCAGGTGCCAGTCGGCATCGTCGACGACGGCCTGCATGAACTCGTCGGTGACCCGCACCGAGTTGTTGGCGTTCTGGTACTGGACCGACGCCATGTCCTTGCCGTCGAGGCTCATGTCGAAGCCGGCCTCCTCGAGGACGCGGATCTTCTTCTCCTCGCGGGCCTTGACCCAGATGAACTCCTCGATGTCCGGGTGGTCGACGTTGAGGATCACCATCTTGGCGGCGCGACGGGTCTTGCCGCCGGACTTGATCGTGCCGGCCGACGCGTCGGCCCCCCGCATGAAGCTGACCGGCCCCGACGCCGTGCCCCCGCCCTTCAGCAGCTCGACCGACGAGCGGATGCGGGAGAGGTTGATCCCCGAGCCCGAGCCGCCCTTGAAGATCGTGCCCTCCTCGACGTACCAGTTGAGGATCGAGTCCATCTGGTCGTCGACCGAGAGGATGAAGCAGGCCGAGGCCTGCTGGGGGACGCCGGGGACGCCGATGTTGAACCACACCGGCGAGTTGAAGGCGGCCTTCTGGGTGACCAGGAGGTGCCGGAGCTCCTCGTTGTAGACGCGAGCCTCCTCGACGTCGACGAAGTAACCGCCCTCCAAGCCCCACTGCGTGATGGTGTCGGCCACGCGGTCGATGACCTGGCGCAGAGACGACTCCCGCTCGGGCGTGCCGGGGGTGCCCCGGAAGTACTTCTGGGCGACGATGTTCGTGGCGTTGAGCGACCACGTGCTGGGGAACTCGACCCCGAGCTGCTCGAAGGCGACGGTGCCGTCCTGGAAGTTGGTGATGCGAGCGTCGCGGCGCTCCCAGGTGATCTCGTCGTACGGGTCGACGCCCTCGGTCGTGAAGTAGCGCCGGATGCCGATGCCGGCCTGCTCGGGTGCGATTGCCATCTGCTGGGACCTTCCCTGGGTTCGAGGTGCGGAGGTGAGGGCGCTGCGGGACCGAGTGCCCCGGGACGCGAGGTCCGCTGACACAAGGTCTTGTGGCTGCTTCGTCCTCCGACGCCCCCGAGCCACAAGATGTAGGGAGAACTACAGCACTGTAACTACAGCTGTGTCAACGCCCGGCCGGGTGTTTTTTCCTCGACCTCAGCATGCCCAGCGTGCGGGGCCGCGACACGCACTCGCAGGTAGAGGGCCCGCCCCCCGGAGCGCCGCGCTCGGCGCACTCCGAGCTCGGGTCCTCCAAGGAGTCGTCCAGCCCACCACAGACGTGAATCGACTACCACCAATCCGGTCGTGCACGTCGCGGCCCCTTCACGCATCGAAACCTAAAGAGAGGACCTTGTGGAACGCCAGAGGGACAACCTGTGGATTGAGGCGTTTGTTATCCACCACAGGTCCACAGCACCCCCCGTCGGTCCACAGGCCGCCGCTACTGGCGGACCGCCTCGGCCTCGATCTCGAGCTTCACGGCCTTGCCGACCAGGACGCCGCCGGTCTCGAGGGCCTGGTTCCAGGTGAGGCCGAAGTCTTCACGGTCGAGCTCTCCGCGGGCCGTGAAGCCGATCCGCTCGCCGCCCCACGGGTCCTTGGCACCGCCTTCGAAGGTCACCTCGAGGGCGACCGGACGGGTGACGCCACGAACCGTCAGGTCCCCCTCGACCGCCCAGCGGCCGGAGCCGGCGGGGGTCACCGTGCGGGACCGGTACGTGATGGCGGGGTGGTGCTCGACGTCGAGGAAGTCCGACGAGCGGAGGTGCCCGTCACGCGTCTCGTCCCGGGTGTCGATGGACGCCGTGGCGATGCTGACCTCCACGGAGGACGCCAGCGGGTCCTCGGCGATGACCACCGTGCCGGTGACGTCGGCGAAGCGGCCCTTGGTCTTCGAGACCATGAGGTGGCGGACGCTGAATCCCACGTGCGAGTGGGAGGCGTCGAGCGCGTAGGTGCCGGCGGCGGGGACCTCGACGCCGTCGACGGTGCGGGTGAGGGAGGTGATCGTGGTCATCGTGGGTGCTCCTTGTCGGCGCCAGTAAGGGGATTCCGTTGTCGGCGCAATGGTTGCTTGTGCAAATAACTCTAGACCCGAGTCCTTGCGTTCGCAACCACCTTCGGTACAGTGATCTCCATGGCTGCCCACCGCACCGCCGCAGACCCCCTCGAGCATCCCCACCTCACGACGGTGGGACTGCTCGTCGAGACGCACGCAGGGTTCACGAGCGCGGCCGAGCGCGGGCTCGGGGCCACCGGTGGCCTCAGCCTGCAGTGGTTCGAGCTGTTGCTCCGCCTGGCCCGCACCCCGGGCCACCGGCTCCGCATGAGCGCCCTCGCCGCCCAGACCACGCTCTCCGCCAGCGGACTCACCCGGGCCGTCGACCGCCTCGAGGCGGAGGGGCTCGTCCGCCGTGAGGCCTGCCCGACCGACCGGCGCAGCTCCTACGCCGCCCTCACCGGGGAGGGCGAGGCGCGCCTGCGCCGTGTGCTCCCCCACCACCTCGAGCACCTCGTGGAGGTGTTCGACCGCACCTTCGACGCCGAGGAGCTGGCCACCCTCTGCGGGCTCCTCCGTCGCCTCCGGGACGCCGTGAACCCCCAAGCCGCGTGCGCCAGCTCCGACGCAGCGGTCGAGGTCGGGGCGGGCACCGCGGCTTCGGCGAGCTAGCGCGCCGCAGACACCGGCACCGGGATCCCCTTCAGTACGGCGTTGCCGGACACCGGGTCGAACGGTCGAGGTTGCCGATGAGCGCGTTCACGACGTCGACCAGACCGGTGGCGGCTCCGCGGTCGACGAGTCCGTCCGCGACCGTCGGGGGTCGACCACGACGAGCGTGCCGCGCGCTCGACGAGCCGTTCGAGAGGCGCCCCGGGCAGGTCCGGCGCGGTGGCGAGGCTCCCGTTCGAGGCGACGGGGTTGTCAGCCCAGCGCGGCGCCCGCCGCCTCTCCGATGGCCATCGTGAGCAGCATCGCCGCGAGGCCGCCGGCGGCCACCCTCACGGCGGCGCGGGTGCGCGGGGCGCCGCCCAGGGCCCCGGCAGCAGCGCCGGAGGCGGCCAGCGCCAGCGTGGCCAGGACGACGACCACCGCCGACCTCCCGTCCCGGGGGCCGAGGAGGAAGGCGATCAAGGGAAAGAGCGCACCGGCGGCGAAGGCGAGTGCGGACGTGGCGGCCGCCTGCACGGGCGCGGGCCGGGCACCGTCGACGAGGCCCAGCTCGTCCCGGGCGTGGGCGCCGAGGGCGTCGGCCTCGGTGAGCTGCTCGGCCACGGTCTGGGCCAGGCCGGCATCCAGCCCGCGACCCCGCCAGATCTCCGCCAGCTCCGCGAGCTCCGACGCCGGGTGGTCGCGCAGCTCGGTTCGTTCGCGACGGAGGTCGGCCCGCTCCGCGTCGCGCTGCGCCGACACCGACACGTACTCGCCCGCCGCCATCGACAGGGCACCCGCAGCCACGGCGGCGATCCCCGCCGTCCGGACGGTGCCGTAGCCCGCGCCGCTCCCGGCCACCCCGACGATGAGGCTGGCCGTCGAGACGATGCCGTCGTTCGCTCCGAGCACGGCGGCGCGCAACCAGCCCGACCGGTTCGCCCGGTGCACCTCCGGGCCGTGGCGGCGCGTGGGCGACATGGTGGTCAGCCTGGCCGCTGCACCACCTCGAGCGCCATGTCGCCGGGACTAGCGTCGGCGGGCGTGCGCCGCCTGTGGCCGGATCCGGCCGACGACCTCGACGTCGACGAGCTGGTCGTCGCCGACGCCCGGCCGACCCCCGCCGACCGGCCGTGGCTGCTCGTCAACATGATCACCTCGCTCGACGGCGCCATCACGATCGACGGGCGGTCGGGTGGGCTGGGTCGTCCCGCCGACAAGGCGCTGTTCCACGCGCTGCGGCAGGTGGCCGACGTCGTGATGGCGGGGGCGGGCACCGTCCGGGCGGAGGGCTACGGCCCCGCACGGCCCTCGCCGTCGCAACGCGCCGCACGGGTGGCTCGCGGCCTTCCCGAGGCACCGCGGATCGCCGTCGTGACCCGGTCCCTCGACCTCGACCTCACGTCGACGCTGTTCACGGCGGAGGGCCCCCGCCCCCTGGTGCTCACCTGCGAGACGGCGCCCGCGGACCGGCGCCGCGCCACCGAGGAGGTGGCCGATGTGGTCGTCGCCGGCGACACCAGCGTCGACCTGCGGGCCACCATGGCCGCGCTGGCGGCCGCTGGCGTGGAGCGCATCACCTGCGAAGGCGGCCCCCACCTCAACGCAGATCTCCTCGCCGCCGACCTGGTGGACGAGTGGGCGTGCACGCTCACCCCGATCCTCGTGGCCGGCGACGAGGGTCGGGCGGCGGTCGGTACGGTGCTGTCGGCGCCGGTGTCGATGCGACTGGATCGACTGCTCGAGGGCGACGGCCTGCTGCTCGGGCGGTGGGTGCGGGAGGGCCCCACGGCCGCTCTCCGGTGACTAGCTGTGCCGCTTCGGGGCGGTTCGCTTCGCGAGGAGGGTGACCTCGCGCTCGAAGTCGGCGAGGTCGTCGAACCCGAGGTACACGCTGGCGAACCGGATGGCGGCCACGGGATCCAGTTCCCGCAGGTGCTCGAGCACCGCCCGCCCGACCTCCTCCGACGTCGCCTCGCCGCGGCCGTCGAGGCGCAGCCCGTCCTCGATGGCGCTGGCGAGGTCGTCGATGGCCACGCCATCGTTCGCCTCCACCGGTCGGCCCTTGGCGGCGGCGCGGACGCCGGCGGTGATCTTGGTGCGGTCGAACGGCACCCGCTCCCCGGAGCGCTTGACGATCACGAGCGGCGCCTCCTCGACGCGCTCGAAGGTCGTGAACCGCCGGGCGCAGGCGATGCACGCCCGACGGCGCCGAATCGACGAGCCGTCGTCGGCCTGGCGGGAGTCGATGACCTTGTCGTCGAACGACCCGCAGGCGGGACAGCGCATGCGCGCCAGGTTAGGCGCGCCCCGTCGGCGCCGGTGGACCGCTAGGGCAGCTCGAGCGCCTGCCCGACGACGATCGGCGCCTCGCCGTTCGCCCGGACGAGACGGTCGACCGTGATGCGGACGTCGACCTCGGGAGCGATGCTGGAGGCGATCGACCACAGCGTGTCGCCGGGGCGCACCACCCACTTCTGCGGAGCAGCCACCCCGGCCGCGCCGGCAGCGGCAGCCGGGGTGGGCGACGAGGCGCCGGCGGCAGCGGAGGGGTGGCCACCGCCGGCGATCCTGGCCGAGATGGCGCTGGCCAGGAGGATGAGGACGACGATGGTGGCACCGAGCACGGCCAGGGCCGCCCGGCGGCGACGGCGGAACGTGGCTTCGCGAAGCAGCCGGGCCGGCGCCCGGCCACCCTCGAGCACGCGCAGGTCGGGGCGGTCGGGCGCCGGCGGACCGGGCGGTACGGTGGTGGGCAGGAGGCGGAGCGCCGGGCTCGCCCTGTAGGCGCTCGAGGCGCCGACGTCGTGGAAGGTCAGCTCGTGGGAGTCGAGGGGACCTCGGGCGGCGGTGGCGGTGGCGGTGCTCATGGCAGGCAGTCTCCTCAGGGGGTGTGACGAGCAGCGGTGGGCTGCGGGCCACGGTGAACACGTGCTCCGGGAACGCATGTTCGGCACTCGGCATCCTACCCACGAACACCCGTTCGTCGTCAAGGGATCTGATCGAACGGCCGTCCGCCGAACACGTGTTTGCACTGCTGGAGGTGCAGCGGTACGGTTCGAACACCTGTACGTCCTG
Organism: Acidimicrobiales bacterium; assembly: GCA_030681555.1. Lineage (GTDB taxonomy): Bacteria > Actinomycetota > Acidimicrobiia > Acidimicrobiales > VFJN01 > VFJN01. Next base: position 24,485 of record JAUXRW010000079.1, on the reverse strand, counting down.
GAGGTCCACATGGCCGACGTCACCCTCACCCCGCGCCAGCGGGAGATCCTCGAAGTCATCGAGCAGCACCAGCGCGACCGCGGGTTCCCCCCGTCGGTGCGCGAAATCGGCGAGGCCGTCGGGCTGACGTCGCCGTCCACCGTCCACGCGCACCTCGCCACCCTGCAGCGCCTGGGCTTCCTCCTGCGGGACCCGACGAAGCCCCGCGCCATCGAGGTGCGCTTCGACGCCACCTCCGGAGCGCCCGTCGAGCGGCGCCCCGTGCGCCACGTGCCGCTCGTCGGCGACGTCGCCGCTGGCACCGACGTGCTGGCGCAGGAGAACATCGAGGAGACGCTGCCGCTCCCGGCGGACTTCACGGGTGAGGGCGACCTCTTCATGCTCCGGGTCCGCGGCGACTCGATGATCGACGCCGCCATCGTCGACGGCGACTACGTCGTGTGCCGGTCGCAGTCCACCGCCGACAACGGCGACATCGTGGTGGCGGGCATCCCCGGCGACGAGGCCACGGTGAAGACCTACCGACGCAAGGGCGCCACCGTCACCCTGCTGCCCGCCAACGAACGGCTCCAGCCGATGGTGTTCGAGGCCGACGAGGTCGCGGTGTTCGGACGGGTGGTCACCGTCCTGCGTCGCCTCTGACCACGCGCCGACTACCCGTTCCCCCCGCGGGTGACCGACAATGGGACGGATGTCCCGGTCCCGCCACCGCTCGCGCGCGCTCGCCCTGGCGCTGATGATGCTGGTGGGAACGGTGCCTGCGCCGGGGGCACAGGGGGCGGACGAGGCCAACGACCCGGTGTTCACGCAGGGCCTGCAGTGGGGCCTCGAGCGCATCGGGGCGCCCCAGGCGTGGGCGGCCAGCCGTGGGGCAGGCATCACCATCGCCGTGATCGACTCCGGCCTCGACCTCACCCACGAGGACCTCGCCGACAAGATCGTGGACAGCACGAGCTGCGTGGGCACGAGCGGCGACCCCGGCCGCTGCACCGGATCGGCGCAGGACGACAACGGGCACGGCACCCACGTCGCCGGCATCGCGGCGGCCGCCACCGACAACGACCGCGGCATCGCGGGGGTCGCCCCGGACGCCCAGCTCCTCGCCGTCCGGGTGCTGGTGAACGAGTGCAGCGACTCCGGGTGCACCGCCGCCGGCACCTCGGGAGATGTGGCCGCCGGGATCCGGTGGGCGACCGACCACGGAGCCGACGTCATCAACCTGTCCCTCGGCGGTGGCACGCTCCAGGGCACCCTCGGCTGCGCGTTCTGCGAGGCCATCAACTACGCCTGGAGCCAGGGCGTCATCGCCGTCATCGCGGCCGGGAACGACTCCCTCCTCCCGTCCGGCTTCGGCGACGAGCCGGCCATCGTCGTCACGGCCACGACCCGCGAGGACGAGCGCGCGTCGTACTCCAACTCCACCTCCGGCATCCTGCGGGCGGCTCGGTGGCCCCTGGCCGCGCCGGGTGGCGAAGGCGAGACCGACCCGGCCGACTGCGCCACCGGGGGCCGACCCAAGGGGATCCTCTCGACCTACTGGATCAGCGGCCACCGAGACGAGTACGCCTGCCTGGCCGGCACCTCCATGGCCGCCCCACACGTGTCGGGTGCGCTGGCCCTGCTCCGCAGCCAGGGCCTGACACCGGAGGCCGCCGTCGACCGGTTGCTGAGCACGGCGAAGGATCTCGGCGCCGGGGGTCGCGATCCCGCCTTTGGGATGGGCCGCATCGACATCGGGCGCGCCGCCGGCCCCGGCCCGGCCCCTGCGACCACGACCCCGCCCGTCGATACCTCCACCACGGCGGCGCCCGGCACCACCACGCCCGGCACCACCCCGCCGGACACCGCCCCCACCACGGTCGTCGTCCCCGACACGAGCGCCCCGGCGAATCGTCTGCCGGGCACCGAGCAGGCCGCGCAGTTCGGCGTCGACGAGGAGGACGAGGACCCGTCCCCGTGGCTGCTCGGCATCGCGGTGGCCCTGCTGTCGGCGGCCGGCGTGGCCACGGTCAGCGTGGCGTGGCGCCTCCTCGACCGAGACGACTGACGGCGACCCGGCGCTCAGGAGAGCAAAGCTCGTAGCACCGCGTACGTGCGGTCAAGCGACGCCCGGTCGACCCGCTCGTCGGCGGCATGGGCGAGCGTCGCGTCGCCCGGACCGAGGTTGCAGGCCGGGATGCCGAGCTGCGTGAAGCGGGCCACGTCCGTCCAGCCGAGCTTGGCCCGCACCTCGAGCTTGTGCTCGTCGATCAGGCGCCGGAGGACGGGGTGCCCGAGGCCGGGTGCGGCGGCGGGCGCCGCGTCGACGACCTCCACCTCGTCACCGTCCTCCAGGTGGGGAGCGAGGAGCGCCCGGAGCTCCGCCTCCGCCTCCCCGACGGTGCGATCCGGTGCGAACCGCCGGTTGAGCGTCAGCGTGGCGAGGTCGGGGACGACGTTGCCGGCCACCCCGCCAGAGACGGCGACGGCCTGGAGCGCCTCGCGGAACTCGCACCCGTCGATCACCGGCCTCCGCTCCGGGACGGCCTCGATCGTGCGCAGCACCGCTCCCAGCCGGTGCACCGCGTTGCGACCCATCCAGGGTCGGGCCGAGTGGGCACGCACGCCCCGCAGGCGCACGTCCACGCGGAGCGTGCCCTGGCACCCCGCTTCGATCTCGGCGCCGGTGGGCTCGCCGAGGATCGCGACGTCGCCGGCCACGAGGTCGGGCCGGTCGCGCACGAGGAGGGCCAGGCCGTTGTGCTCCGAGGCCACCTCTTCGCCGGCGTAGAACACCCACGTCACGTCGACCGCAGGATCGGGCAAGGTGCGGGCCAGGGCCAGCATCACCGCCAGCCCGCCCTTCATGTCCGCCGCGCCGAGGCCCCACAGCACGTCGCCGTCCACCCGGGCCCGCTCGTTGCCATCGGCCGGGACCGTGTCCGTGTGGCCGGCCAGGACGACGCGGTGGTCGAGCCCCAGGGCCGTGCGGGCGACGAGGTTCGCGCCGATGCGCTCGACGCCGACGTGGGGCAGCTCCCGCAGCGCGGCCTCGAGGTGGTCGGTGATGGCGCCCTCGTCGAGGCTGACCGAGGGGATGTCGACGAGCTCGGCGGTGAGGGCGAGCAGGTCCGGCTCCGTCATGCCGCCCACGTTACGGGGAGCCGGTTCGTCGACCGGTACGGTTGCCGACCGTGACCGACACCTCCCGCACCACCGGCGGGGCCACCGCCGCCGGCCTGGCCACCCGCGCCGCTGACGGGCGGGTGCTCGATGCGTGGTTCCCGCGCCCCGAGCTGGCCGGCGCGACAGCGACGGCCGGCAGCGTCGACCTCGACCCGTCGGAGGCGGCCGAGGCGCTGGGGGCCGAGGTGGCCGGGGCGCTGGGCGAGGACGCCGTGCGGGGCGTGACCGTTGTCGCTGTGCGGACGACCATCGCCGACCTGTCCGCTGCTCCGGCCGACACCTGCGACGCCTACCTCCGGCTCCACCTGCTGTCCCACCGCCTCGTGCGACCCAACACCGTCAACCTGGACGGTCTCTTCGGCGTGCTGGGCAACGTGGCGTGGACCCAGCTCGGACCCGTAGCGATCGAGGCTCTCGACGCGGCGCGCCTCCGGGCCCGGGCCACCGGCTCGCCCCTGCAGGTGCACTCGCTCGACAAGTTCCCCCGCATGCTCGACTACGTCGTCCCGACGGGCGTCCGCGTGGCCGACGCCGACCGCGTGCGCCTCGGCGCCCATCTCGCCGAGGGCACGACCGTTATGCACGAGGGGTTCGTGAACTTCAACGCCGGCACCCTGGGCGTCGCCATGGTGGAGGGCCGCATCAGCCAGGGCGTCGTGGTGGGCGAGGGCACCGACCTCGGGGGCGGGGCGTCGATCATCGGCACGCTCTCCGGTGGGGGCAAGGAGGTCGTCCGCCTCGGCGAGCGCTGCCTGCTCGGAGCCAACGCCGGCATCGGGATCTCCCTCGGCGACGACTGCGTCGTCGAGGCCGGCCTCTACGTCACCGCGGGGTCGCTCGTCACGCAGCCGGACGGGTCGGTGGTGAAGGCCCGGGAGCTCAGCGGCCGCAGCGGGCTCCTGTTCCGGCGCAACAGCCGGTCGGGCGCCATCGAGGTGCTGGCGCGCGACGTCGGCACGGTGCAGCTCAACGAAGCGCTCCACAAGAACTGACGCCCGAAGGCGCTCAGGAGGCGTCGGTGAGGCGCTGCGCGACCAACTCGATGCGGTCGTCCGGCTGCACGACGGCCACCCGGACGTAGCCCGCACCGGCGGGCCCGTAGAACTCCCCGGGCGACACGAGCGCACCGCCCTGCTCGGCCAGGCGCCGGGTGAGCGCCCAGGCGTCGCCGTCGGGTGCCGGGGCCCACAGGTAGAACGCGCCGTCAGGCGCCGGAGCGTCGACGCCGATCGACCGGAGGGCCGACCGCATCAGCTCCAACCGGTGCCGGTAGCGCGTGCGCTGCTCGTCGACGTGGGCGTCGTCACCCCATGCCGCCACCGCCGCCGCCTGCACCGGCCCGGGCACCATGAACCCAGCGTGCTTCCGCAGCTCCGACACGTAGCGGACGAGATCCGCATCGCCCGCGTAGAAGCCGGCGCGGACGCCAGCGAGGTTCGACCGCTTCGACAGCGAGTGGACCGCGAGGACGCCATCGGGGCCGTGCTGGAGGATCGTGCGGGGCGGCCCCGACCAGGTGAACTCGACGTAGCACTCGTCGGAGAGCACCGGCACGCCGCACGCGCGACCCCACGCGGCCGCGGTCTCGAGATCCGCCAAGGCGCCGGTGGGGTTGCCGGGGGTGTTCACCCAGAGGCACAGCGCCCGCTCGGTGTCGGCGGACTCGATGGCCTCGATGTGCTCGTAGGGGACGGCCCGACAGCGGGCCAACGTGGCTCCCATCGCGTAGGTGGGGTAGCTGATGGCCGGGTACAGCACCGTGTCGAGGTGGGGCTGCCGGAGGCGCAGCCACTGCGGCAGCCCGGCGACGAGCTCCTTGGTGCCGACGCAGGCGGCGACCTGGGCCGGCCCGATCGACACGTCCAACCGCCGCGCCAACCAGCCGGCCGCTGCCTCGCGGTAGGCGGAGGACCCGATCGATGCCGGATAGCCGCGCTCGGCGTCGGACCGGGCCAGTGCTTCGACGACGACGGCGGGCGGCGGATCGCAGGGCGTGCCGATGGAGAGGTCGACGAGCCCGCCGGGCAAGGCCTCGGCGGCGGGCTTGAGATCGTCGAGGCGGTCGTAGGGGTACGGCGGCGGGACGAACCCTCCGACAGCGGTCACGGACCGGGTCATCCCACCACGTAGTCGACGAAGTGCCCGAGCGACGCCGCGTCGAGGCGCACGCGCAGCCGCAGCGCCGCCTCCTCCGCCAGCTCCACGAGGACCTCGCCCTCGCGGTGCACGGCCGCGATGACGTCGCCTCGCTCGTAGGGCACCGACAGCTCGACCACGTTGGTGAGGGCGCGCAGGCGGTCGGCGATCGTGCGGAGCAGGTCGGGCACGCCTTCGCCGGTGGTGGCGCTGATCAGCACCGAGCCGTCGTGCACCTTCGTGAGGCGGCGGGCGGACTCCGCCGCCAGGTCGGCCTTGTTGAACGCGAGCAGCTCGGGCACGTCGTCGGCCCCGATGGCCCGCAGGACGGCCCGCACCGCTTCGATGTTCCCGTCCGGGTCCAGCGCCGACGCGTCGACCACGTGCACCAGGAGGTCGGCATCGACCACGACGCTCATCGTCGACTTGAAGGCCTCCACCAGCTGATGGGGCAGCTTGCGGATGAAGCCGACCGTGTCGGTGAGGAGCACGGACTCGCCGCCGGGCAGGTCGAGGCGGCGGGTGGTGGCGTCGAGGGTGGCGAACAGGCGGTCTTCCACGAGCACGCCCGCCTCGGTGAGCTGGTTGAGCAGCGTCGACTTGCCGGCGTTGGTGTAACCGACGATCGCGATGCGCTGCACGCGGCTGCGGAGCTGCGCCTTGCGCTGGGTGGCCCGGTGCTTCTCGATCTCGCGCAGCTCGGCCTCGAGCTTGTGGATGCGCCGCTGGATCCGCCGGCGGTCGACCTCGAGCTGCGTCTCGCCCGGGCCCCGCGTGCCGATGCGGGCGCCGCCGGCCGACATGCCGCCACCCTGCTGGGAGAGGGCAGTGCCCTTCCCGCGCATCCGCGGGAGCCGGTAGCGCAGCAGCGCCAGCTCGACCTGCGCCTTGCCCTCCTGGCTGTGGGCGTTCTGGGCGAAGATGTCGAGGATGACGGCGGTACGGTCGATGGCCGTCCGTCCGAGCAGCTTCTCCAGGTTGCGCTGCTGTGCTGGCGTCAGCTCGTTGTCGAAGACGACCGTGTCGCAGTCCGTCTCGAGGGCGACCTCGTGGAGCTCGGCCGCCTTGCCCTTGCCGACGAACGTCGGCGGGTCGGGGGCGCGACGCTTCTGGACCACGCGGGCCACCTCGTCGGCCCCGGCCGTGTCGACCAGCTGCGAGAGCTCGTCCAGCCCGGCCTCGGTGTCCTCGGTGGAGCTGGGCGGAAGGGTGACGCCGACGAGCACGATCTTTTCCCGTACGGCCCGTTCGATCAGTGACATGCGCGGTCGTACCTCAGGGCCAGGGGGCGTAGACGACGGCGATCGAGGTGGTCTCGCCGGTGAGGAGCACGGGGTCCCCGAGGACGACGTCGACCGGACCTCCCGGCATGTGCACGGTTGTGGACGAGGCGGTCAGCTCCCACTGCTCGGCGGCCGCGGCGGCGGCACAGGCCCCGGTGCCGCAGGCCTGGGTGGGTCCGACGCCCCGCTCGTAGACGACCATCGACAGCTCGCCGTCCCGAGGTCCGGCGTGGACGACCTCGACGTTGGTGCCCCCGGGCGTCAGCCCGTCGATGCGCTCCCCGAGCTCGACGAGCCGCTCGCGGTCGGGCAGGTTCGCCTCGGCCCAGTGGAGGACCATGTGCGGGTTGCCCACGTCGACCTGCGTCGCCCGGAGCACCGGCCCGTCGACCCACTCGGGCTCGTCCGCCCCCACCTTGGCCTGCCCCATCTCGACGGTGAAGCGCTGGGTGTGCGCCGACCCGCCGGAGAGGGTCGTGACCGTGCGGAGGCCGGCGGCCGTAGCGACCCGCAGCGCGGGGCCCGGCACGACCTGCGACTGGAAGACCGCCTGGGCGAGGCAGCGGATGCCGTTGCCGCTCATCTCCGCGGTGGAGCCGTCGGCGTTCAGCAGCTCCATTGCCACGTCCGCGTCGGGGCCGCCCGAGGTGACGCGGATCAGCCCGTCGCCGCCGATGCCGGTGCGCCGGTCGCAGAGCGCCCGCGCGGTCGCCGGTGCGATCGGGTGCGCGCCAGCGAGGTCGAGCAGGACGAGGAAGTCGTTCCCCAGGCCGTGGTGCTTGGACAGGCGCATGCGGGAATCAGCCTACGGCGGCGGCCAGCGCGTCAACGAGAGGGTTCACGCTGCCCGGCGCCACGTCCAGCCACAGGATGCGCGGGTCGCGACGGAACCACGAGCGCTGCCGTCGTGCGAACCGGCGGGTGCGGCGCACCGCCAGGTCGAGCGCCTCCTCGAGGGTCGACGCTCCCTCCAGGTGGTCGATGAGCTCCTTGTACCCGAGGGCCTGGCGCGCCGTCCGGGACAGGCCGCGCGGGTGGGCCATGAGACGGCGGACCTCGGCCAGGAAGCCGGCCTCCATCTGGACCGCGTAGCGCGCCTCGATGCGCCGTGCGGTGTCGTCGGGGGCGCGGGCGACGCCGACCATGCGAAACCGCGTCGGGGGGTGCACGTCGAGCCCGGGGCCGTAGCTGGAGAACGGCCGGCCGCTTCCGAGGGTGACCTCGAGGGCGCGCACGATCCGGCGCCGGTTGCCCGGCTCCATGCGGCCGGCGGCCAACGGGTCGAGCGTGCCCAACCGGTGACGGAGGACGGCGGTGTCGGGCTCTGACTCGAGCTCCTCACGTACGTCGGGGTAACGACCCGGGATGTCGAGGCCGTCCACCACCGCCTGCACGTAGAGGGCCGTGCCGCCCACGAGCAGGGCCCGCCGCCCCCGCGCCTCGATGGTGTCGATCGTGGTCAGCGCCTCGCGCTGGAACCGCGCGACCGTGCCGTCCTCCCACGGATCGAGGACGTCGATGAGGTGGTGCGGCACCTCGGCCTGCTCGGCCGGCGTCGGCTTTGCCGTGCCGATGTCCATCCCCCGGTAGAGCTGCATCGAGTCGACCGACACGAGCTCCCAGGCTGCGTCGCGCCGGGCCAGCTCGAGCGCCAGCGCGGACTTGCCCGACGCCGTCGCCCCCACCAGCACGGCGTGCGCGCCGCCGACGCCGCTCACCCGGGGAGCTCCTTGGCCAGGCAGACCGACCACGGCGATGCGCGGTAGTGGCCGTACGGCTCGATGCGGTACCAACCGGCCGACTCGTACAGGGCGACCGCCTCCGGCTGCTGCACGCCCGTCTCCAGTTGCAGGTGGCGATACCCCAGCTCTTGGGCGACCGCTTCCAGGCGCTGCAGGATCGCCCGGCTGACGCCTCGCCGACGAGCGGTCGGGAGCGTGTACATCCGCTTGATCTCGCCCACGCGGCGCGCCGCGTCGAGCGCCCGCACGGCGCCGCACCCCACGGGGTTTCCGTCAAGGTGGGCGACCACGAAGATTCCCACCGGGCGGCGCACCTCCTCGGCGCGCACCTCGGCCAGGTACGCGGCCTGGTCCGCCGCCACCTCCTCCGAGGTGAGGCCGTCGAGGTCCGCCGCGTAGCGCTCGTCGAGGTCGGCGAGCAGGCCGGCGATGAGCCCTTCGGCCAGGCCGCCGTCGTACGGCTCCTCGGTGAGCTCGATCACCCGACCAGGAGCGGCAGGCGAGTCTTGTGCGCCGGGGGCGCCACCACGTCGACGAGCTCGCCCCGCAGGTGGTGCGGGGCCGCGCCGGTGACCCGCACGGTGGCGTAGCTGCCCGGGCGGAGGTGGGCGGCCGTGAAGTGCAGGAGCTTGTTCTGCCGGGTGCGTCCCGTCAGCACCGCCGGGTCCTTCCGGGACGGCCCTTCGACGAGGACCTCCTCCACCCGCCCGATCCGCCGCTCGTGGGCGGCCAGCGCGGATCGCTCGAGCACGACCTTCAGGCGCTCGAAGCGGTCGGCGACGACGTCGCCGTCGACGAACTGGTCGACCATGGCGGCAGCCTCCGTGCCGGCCCGGGGGCTGTAGATGAAGGGGTACGCGCTGTCGTAGGCCGCCTCGGCCGCCACCTCGAGGGTGCGCTCGACGTCGTCCTCGGTCTCGCCGGGGAATCCGATGATGATGTCGGTGGTGACGGCCAGGTCGTCGATGGCCGCCCGCGCGGCGGCGAGGCGCTCGAGGTAGCGCTCGGCTGTGTAGCCGCGGTGCATGGCGGCGAGGATCCGGTCGCTGCCCGACTGGAGCGGGAGGTGCAGGTGCTCGCAGACCTCGGGCGCCTCGGCCATCGCCGCTATCGTCTCGGGCCGGATGTCCTTGGGGTGCGGGCTTGTGAAGCGCACCCGCCGGATCCCGTCGACGGCGCCGACGTCGCGCAGCAGCTCGGCGAACAGGGGCCGGACCCGGGTGGGCTCGCCGGCGTGGCGCGCCGCCAGGGTGAGGTCGCGGCCGTAGCTGTTGACGTTCTGACCCAGCAGCGTGACCTCCGTGACGCCGTCTCGGGCCGCCGCCGCCACCTCGCGGACGATGTCGGCGACGGGCCGGCTGATCTCACGGCCTCGCACGGCCGGCACGATGCAGAAGGCACAGGCGTTGTCGCACCCGATCTGGATCGTTGCCCACGCCGCCCACGGCACCTCGCGGCGCAGTGGCAGGGCCGACGGGAAGCGGTCGTGGTCGTCGATCACCGTCTCCTCGAGGATCTCTACGATCGAGCGCCCGTCCGCTCGCGACTCCTGCAGGAGCTCGGCCGCCCGGTGCACGTTGTGCGTGCCGAGCACCACGTCCACGTGGCCGGCCCGCTCGAGCACGACCTCACGGTCCTTCTGGGCCAGGCAGCCGGCCACCATGATCTGGAGGTCGGGGCGGCGCTCCTTCTCCGACTTGAGGTGCCCCAGCGTGCCGTAGAGCTTGTTGTCGGCGTTCTCCCGGATGCAGCAGGTGTTGAGGACGACGACGTCGGCGTCGCCCGCCTCATCGGTGGCCACCAACCCGTCGGCCTCGAGCAACCCGGCGATCCGCTCGGAGTCGTACTCGTTCATCTGGCACCCGAAGGTGCGGACGAAGAAGCGGCGGGGCTCAGTCACGCAGGAGAGGCTAGAGGCTGCTCCCCGTGACACCGACGTCGGACAGGTCGGTCAGCACCGGTGGCGCCGGGGCGGATGCGCTCGGCGCTCGATGGTGGCGACCCTCGATCACGAGGCGCAGCGCCGTGCGCCGTTCCCCGTCGATCTCGAGGTCGGCGAACGACGGGGCGCACATGCGGTCGATCCCGCCGGTCACGCGTAGCTGCGGAGCGATCGCCACCGTTGTGATCGCCTGGTAGGTGCACCGGCCCCACGACCTGGACCTCCACCGCGCCGTGCTGGCGGAGGTCCCCCGTCATGGCTCCCGCCACCGAGTTCGTGGTTCGACATCGTCGAGACCTTGAGTTGCTCCATCACCCACCCATCGCCCCGTCCGTGAGGACGCCTGCGACGTGGCTCGGTGGAGCAGCCCGAGATCCTTGTCTTGCCGATCTCGCCGGTTCGGCCCGGTTCGGCCGAGTGGTCAGTCCAGGCTGATCGGGGCGTCGTCCGGATCGGTCACCGCATCGCCGGCCGCACCCTCGGCCTCGGCGATCTCCCCCGGGTCGCCGATGCCCATCTGCAGCCGGATGCGCTCCGAGATCTCGATCATGATCTCCGGGTTGTCGTGGAGGAACTGCTTGGCGTTCTCCCGGCCCTGACCGAGCTGCTCACCTTCGTAGGTGTACCAAGCCCCGGACTTCTTCACGATGTCGTTGTCGACCGCGATGTCGAGCACGCCGCCCTCACGGCTGATGCCCTGGCCGTACATGATGTCGAACTCGGCCTGCCGGAAGGGCGGAGCGACCTTGTTCTTCACGACCTTCACCCGCGTCCGGTTGCCCACCACCTCGACGCCGTCCTTGATCGACTCGATCCGGCGGATGTCGAGGCGGACCGAGCTGTAGAACTTCAGCGCCCGGCCGCCGGGGGTGGTCTCCGGCGAGCCGAACATGACGCCGATCTTCTCCCGCAGCTGGTTGATGAAGATGCAGATCGTGTCGGTCTTGTTGAGGTTGGCCGTGAGTTTCCGGAGGGCCTGGGACATCAGGCGAGCCTGGAGGCCGACGTGCGTGTCGCCCATGTCGCCCTCGATCTCCGCGCGGGGCGTGAGCGCGGCCACGGAGTCGATCACAACGACGTCGATGGCGCCGGAGCGGACGAGCATGTCGGTGATCTCGAGCGCCTGCTCGCCCGTGTCGGGCTGGGAGATCAGCAGCTCGTCGACGTCGACGCCGATGGCCCGGGCGTAGATCGGGTCCATGGCGTGCTCCGCATCGACGTAGGCGCAGATGCCGCCGGTGCGCTGGGCCTCGGCCACCACGTGCATGGCGAGCGTCGACTTGCCGGAGGACTCCGGGCCGAAGATCTCCACCACCCGACCGCGCGGCAGGCCGCCGATCCCGAGGGCGAGGTCGAGGGCCAGGGCGCCGGTGGGCACGGTGCCGATGGCCATGTTCGTCTTGTCGCCCATCTTCATGACCGAGCCCTTGCCGAACTGCTTCTCGATGCCGACGAGGGCAAGGTCGAGGGCCTTCTCACGGTTGCTGTCGCGCTCCACAGTGGGCGTCCTTTCGATGGTGGCTCGATGGCTGGGCCCCGGAGACCGCAGCGAGGTGACGTCGCCGACCCTACGGATGGGGTGTGACAACGCCGGGCGAACGACACGACTGTAACTACGAACAACCGTTCGATCAAGGATCCCCTGCGAGTCAGTCGAGCAGGCGGCGGCGGAGGCGGTCCATGGCCGAGATCACGCTGAGCTGCCGCACGCGGTCGCGGTCGCCCGGAAGCTGGATGCGGACGGCGTCGACGGCGTCGCCCAGCGCGAGGCCGAGCCACACCGTGCCCGGCGGCTCGCCGTCCTGGTCCGTCGGGCCGGCGACGCCGGTCGTCGACAGGCCGACGTCCGCGCCGAGCACCCGGCGGACGCCGTCGGCCATCGCCCGTGCTGCAGCCTCGGACACCACGGGCCCGGGCGGCACGCCGAGCACCGCCGCCTTCACGTCGCTGGCGTAGGCGACGACGCCACCGCGGAACCACGCACTGGCCCCGGGCACGGCGACGATCCGGGACGCCACGAGGCCCCCGGAGAGCGACTCCGCCACCGCGAGGGTCTGGCCCCGGGCGGTCAGCAGCCCCCCGACCGCCGCCTCCATGGTCTCGTCGGCGCCGGAGAAGACGAGGTCTCCGAGGATCGCCCGCACCTCGGCCTCCTCGGCATCGAGGAGCTCCTGTGCGGCCTGCTCGGTGGGGGCTCGCGCGGTGACCCGCACCTTGATCCCCTCGATGCCGCTGGCCAGGAAGGCGATCGTGGGGTTGCCGGGTCCGTCGAGCGCCGTGATGCGGGGGTCGAGCAGCTCGGCCACGCGCGACTCGCTCGCTCCCCAGGTGCGGAGGGTGCGGCTCACGATGGCGACGGCGACACCCGCCCGCCGGGCCAGGTCGGGCAACACCGCCCGCTCGAGCATCTCCCGCATCTCGTAGGGGACGCCGGGGACGGCGTACACGACCTGCCGGCCGTCCGGGCCGACGGGGCAGATCAGCCCCGGGGCCGTGCCGGTCCGCTGCTCGATCGGTGTGGCCCCGGCCGGAACGTCGGCCTGGCGCAGGTTGTTCTCCGGCATGGCGCGGCCGCGGGAGGCGAACAGCTCCCGGATGACGTCCGCCACGTGGTCGTGGCGGACGAGCTCCACGCCCATCACGACGGCGATGGCCTCCCGGGTGATGTCGTCCTGCGTCGGGCCGAGGCCCCCGCAGACGATCACGGCGTCGGCCCGCTCGAGGGCCTCCCGCAGTACCGCGACGATGCGGTCCTGGTTGTCGCCGACCTTCGTCTGGCGCAGGTGGTCGATCCCGTGGGCGGCCAGCTGCTCGCCGATCCACGAGGAGTTGGTGTCGACGATCTGGCCCAGCAGCAGCTCGGTGCCGATCGCCACGACCTCGCACCGCACGGGGTCAGCGGCTCCCGGCGCTCGTGGCCGAACGGCTGCCGGCGACCACGTACTGCACGCCGGTGACCACGGTCAGCCCGACCGCTGCCCACAGCACCACGTTGGCCATCCACGTGGCGTCCTCGCCGGCCGGCGGGATCAGCGCCAGGCCCACGGCCACCTGCTGCACCACGGTCTTCGCCTTGGCCAGCCGCGTGGCCGGCACGGCGAGCCCCCGCCGGGCCCAGAACGACCGGAACCCCTGGATGGCCAGCTCGCGCAGCGTGATGACGGCGACCGGCAGCCACCAGAACGTGCCCTCCGCGACGAAGGCCATGAGCATCCCGAGGACGAGGACCTTGTCCGCCAGGGGGTCGAGGAAGGCGCCGGACCTCGTCGTGCCGTGCCGCCGTGCGATGTGGCCGTCCACCCCGTCGGTGAGCGCCAGCGCGAGCCAGATCACGAAGCCCGGCCAGGAGGGCCCGGCGCCCAGGACGATGACGAGCAGCGGGAGCGTGAGGACCAGCCGCCCGATGGTGACGAGGTTGGCCGGGGTGGCCAGCGCCGACGGGCCGAACTGCGCGGCCACGGCTAGCCGCTCCCGGCCCGGGAGGGTGCAACCACGAGCGGCTCGGCCTCGCAGTCGGGGCCGGCGGCGCCGGTGATGCGCACCGGCACGATGCTGCCGACCGCCAGGGACTCCGGCACCGTGATGATCCCGTCGATCTCGGGCGCTTCGCGATGGCTGCGGGCGACGCCCGGTGCGTCGACGAGCACGTCCACGAGCTCGCCGACGAGCTCGTCCCGGCGCCGGGCCGTGATCTCGTCCTGCAGCGAGCGGAGCTCGCCGAGGCGCTCGGCCATCAGCTCGGGCCGCACCTCGCCGTCGAGGTCGGCGGCGTAGGTGCCTTGCTCGGCGGAGTAGGCGAAGAAGCCGCACCAGTCGAGCTCGGCGTCGCGGACGAAGGCCAGGAGCTGGTCGTGGTGCTCCTCCGTCTCGCCGGGGTAGCCGACGATGAAGTTGGACCGGAAGGCGGCCTCGGGCGCCTGAGCCCGGATGGCGCCGATGCGGTCGAGGAAGCGGTCGCCGTCACCCCAGCGCCGCATCCGGCGCAGCAGCGGCGCCGCCACGTGCTGCAGGGAGAGGTCGAAGTACGGCACGCCCGTCGCGCAGATGGCATCGATCAGCCCGGCTGTGAGGTCGGACGGATAGAGGTACAGCAGGCGGACGCGTTCCACCCGGGCCGCCACCTGGCCGACCAGCGGGACGAGGGCCCGCTCGCCCACGCCCTGGTCCCGCCCGTAGCTCGCCAGGTCCTGCGCGACGAGGACGATCTCCCGCACGTCCGCCGCCACGAGCTCGTCGACCTCGGCGAGCAGCTGTGCCGTCGTCCGCGAGCGCTGCGGCCCGCGGAACGTGGGGATGGCGCAGAAGCCGCAGGCCTTGTCACAGCCCTCGGCCACCTTGAGGTAGGCCCACGGCGCGGTGGGCGCCGGGCGGGGGAGGTTGAGCAGGTCGAAGCTCGGGAGGGACACGGCACCCGGCTTGCGGCCGAGCGTGACGGGCACGCCGAACCCGGCGACGGCGTCGATCTCCGGCAGGGCGTCTGCCAGCTCGTCGCCGTACCGCTCCGCCATGCAGCCCGTGACGACGAGCCGGGCGCCATCGTTCTTGCGGTCGGCGAGCGAGAGGACCACGTCGATCGACTCCTGGCGGGCATCGTCGATGAAGGCGCACGTGTTGACGACGACGAGGTCGGCGCCCTCCGCGGTGGCGGACGCCGCCATGCCGTCGGCCAGGAGGGTGCCCACCAGCTTGTCGGAGTCCACCTGGTTCTTCGGGCAGCCGAGCGTCTCGACGTAGAACGTGCGCGGCCCGGCCATGATCCCGCCAGGGTACCGGCGGGGGGTCGGCCGATCCGAACCACCGTCCGACGGATACTCGCCTCCGGGTGGCTCCCTCAGCGGGTGTGGGCGAGCGCCAGACCGGGCCGGGACCAGGGCAACGACACGAGCTGACCGGTCCCGGAGAGCGTGACGTAGGCGGTGCGCAGGTCGTCGCCGCCAAAGCAGATGTTCGTGACGAGCGGGTCGGGCAGCGGGATGTGCTCGACCGTCGAGCCGTCGGGCGAGATGGCGGTGATGCCACCGTTCACGAGCGTGCCGACGCAGACCCAGCCCTCTCCGTCGACGGCGAGGCTGTCGAGCAGCTGCATCCCGGGGAGCCCGGCGAGCGCGTGCCCACCGTGGCCGACCGGGGTGACCGCCTGCACGCGCCCGGGTGCCTCGACCGGCCAGGAGTACACGCGGCCCGTGTGGCTCTCGGCGGCGTAGAGCAGGTCCCCGGCAGGCGACAGGCCGATGCCGTTCGGGGCGTCGAGAGGGAACACGACCTCCTCGCACGACGACCCGTCGGGCAGGGCGTAGTGGAGCCCCGTGCGGTCGCTGGTGCGCTCGAGGCGGACGCCGTGATCGCTGAACCAGAAGCCCCCGTGGGCATCGAACACGAGGTCGTTGGGGGCCCGCAGCGGACGGCCCGACGACTCCGTGTAGAGAGTGGTCACCGCACCGGTGTCGAGATCGACCCGCTGGATGGACCCGCCCGTCCAGCCCTCGGGCACCGGGCCCGGCACCGTCAGCCCGCCGTAGTCGAGCCAGTCGAAGCAGCCGCCGTTGTTGCAGAGGTAGACCGCCCCATCGGGTCCGATCGCCGCCCCGTTCGGGCCACCCCCGGTCTCGGCCACCACCTCGACGGTGCCGTCGGCGCGCACCCTCGTGAGCGTGCCGCGGGCGATCTCCACGACGAGGACGCTCCCGTCGGCGAGGGCGACGGGACCTTCCGGGAACTGCAGGCCGGTGGCGAGGGTGCGGACGTCCATCGGCCCTTACTAGCACCGTGGTACACACGGGCGTGGCCGCTCCGATCATCACGTCGTCGAACGACCGGGCCCGGCGATGGTTCGGCTTCGCGCTGGGTGTGGCCGTCACGATCGGCGCCGTGGTGGGCCTGGTCCGCCTCTGGCCGGACGACGAGTCCACGGGCGGCGAGGGCGGCCTGGCGACGGAGCTCCCCTCCACCATCCCGGCCGACTCCTCCGCCACGGTGCTTCCGGGCCGCGGTCCGACGGGCGAGCCGTCCCAGCGGGGAGGGACGCCGAGCTCGGCCACCAACCTCTTCGCCGGCGGCCTGCCGGACGTCGTGGCCCAGCTATCGAGCGCGGCCGGCGGCCCGGCCCAGGTGCTCGAGCTCACGGTCTACGACACCTATGCGTACCTGGCGTACCGGGACCCGACCGACCCCGGGAACATCGATCGCCGCATGTGGCGGGACGGCTCTGTCGGACAGGCCGACGCCAACCCGATCGACGATCGCGTGGACGCCGACACCGAACCCGGGCTGTTCTCCCTCGCCGACCTGGACGTCTCGGTCCTGCCGAGGCTCACCGCCGACGCGGTCACCCGCTACCCGATGCCGGTCGCCGTGACCCACGTGGTCATCGACCGCTTCCTGCCGTTCGACGAACGCGTGCTGATCCGCGTGTACGCCAGCCCCACCGACGGGCGCAGCGGCGGCGGCTACGTCAGCTACGACACCGCCGGCGGCTTCGTCAGCGTCTGCTGCTAGAGCTCGCCGGACTGTTGGGCGTTCTCCAGCTCCTCGACGGTCATCAGCACGGCGCGGGCCTTCGACCCCTCGGACGGTCCGACCACGCCGCGCTGCTCGAGCAGGTCCATCAGCCGGCCGGCCCGGGCGAAGCCGACCTTGAGCTTGCGCTGGAGCATCGACGTCGAACCGAGCTGTGAGCGGACGATGAGCTCCATCGCCTGGAGCACCAGATCGTCGTCGTCGTCGCTGGCGCCCGCCGATCCTCCGCCCCCAGAGCTCCCGGGCGCGCTGTCGGCGCCCTGCACCTCCTCGTCGAAGGTGAGCTCCGGCGCCTGTCGCTTCCACACGGCGGCCACCTTCCTCACCTCCTCCTCGCTGACCCAGGAGCCTTGGATGCGCGAGGGCGCGGAGGACGCCGGGCCGAGCAGGAGCATGTCGCCCTTGCCGATGAGCCGCTCGGCCCCGGTCTGGTCGAGGATCACCCGGCTGTCGGTGGCGGAGGACACGGCGAACGCGAGGCGGGCCGGCACGTTGGCCTTGATGACGCCGGTGATGACGTTCACGGACGGCCGCTGCGTCGCGATGACGAGGTGGATGCCGACGGCGCGCGCCATCTGGGCGATGCGACAGATCGAGTCCTCAACGTCGCGGGCCGCCACCATCATGAGGTCCGCCAGCTCGTCGATGACGATGAGGATGAACGGCAGTCGGGGGAAGGCCCGGAGCACCTCACCGGAGGGCGAGACCTCGCCGGGCAGGTCACCCCGGTCGAACGCCGCGTTGTAGCCGGTGACGTCGCGGTAGCCGACCTCGGCGAGCAGGTCGTAGCGGCGCTCCATCTCCCGCACGGCCCAGGCCAGGGCGTTGGCGGCCTTCTTCGGGTTGGTGACCACCTGGGTGAGCAGGTGGGGCAGGCGGTCGTACTGGCCCATCTCGACCCGCTTGGGGTCGACCAGGATCATCCGCACCTGGTCCGGCGTGGACCGCATGAGGATCGAGGTGATCAGCGAGTTCAGGCAGCTCGATTTGCCCGCACCGGTGGCGCCGGCGATGAGCAGGTGGGGCATGGTCGCCAGGTTCATCAGGACGGACTTGCCGTTGATGTCGCGGCCGACCGCCACCTCGAGCGGGTGCGTGGCCCGCTTGGCCTCGACGGACGAGAGGATGTCGCCCAGTGCCACGATCTGGCGGTCGACGTTCGGCACCTCGACGCCGATGGCCTGCCGGCCGGGGATGGGCGCCAGGATCCGCACGTCCGGCGACGCCATCGCGTAGGCGATGTCCTTGTGGAGGCTCGTGACGCGGGCGACCTTCACGCCGGGGCCGAGCTCGAGCTCGTACCGGGTGACCGACGGACCGACCACCATGCCCACGAGCTTCGTCTCGACGCCGTGCTGGGCCAAGGCGTCCTCGAGCACGCGCCCCGCGGCTTCGACGGCGGCCTTGTCGATGGCCTGGGTGCCGCTGCGCTGCAGCAGGTTGGCGGGCGGCAGCTTCCAGGCGGAGCCCTTGACCGCAGGCCCTAGCTCGATCTCGAGCTGGGTGCCGCTGACGGCGGTGGCTTCGTCGAGCTTGGGACGGGGTGCGGACGCCGGTGCCGTGGCGCCCGCCGGGTCGTCGGCCTCTTCGAGGACGTCGTCGACGTCCTGGTCGAACACGTGGATCGACAGCTCGTCGTCGAGGTCGTCGCCCGACTCGTCGGCGGCGTCGTCGCCGGTCCCGCTGGACCGGAGGAGGAAGAGGTGGGCCCGGGCCCGGCGCAGGCCGCCGGTGATCGCGGTGCCCGCCGGCCGGACGCCGTTGGCCGTGCTCTCGGCCGCCACCCGCACGGGCGTGCGGGTGAGCACCACGAGGCCGGCCAGCGCGAGGAGGGAGAGGACGAGGACGGCGCCCCAAGGGGCCAGCCCCGAGGCCAGCGGACCGGCCACGGCGAGCCCGAGCAGACCGCCCGCGCCCATGAGGTCCTCGGTGGGCGCGTCGAGGGCCGGGCGTCCGCCGGTGAGGTGGAGCAGCCCGGCGGCGGCCAACGCGAGGAGCACCCCACCGACCCAGATGTGGGCCCGTGCGGGCCCGTCGGCGCCGTCGTCGTCCAGGCCGTTGCGAACGCCGCGGAGCAGGAGGACGCCGGCCCCGACCAGGCACACGGGGGCGACCATGCGTCCCCACCCGAAGGCGGTGCCGAAGGCCGTGTCGAGCCCCCGGCCGATCGGACCGGCGGCGTCGGCGTAGATCCCCATCCCGGCGACGAGGCCCGTGGCGATGCAGAGGAGGCCGACGAGGTCGGCCCGGTGCCCGGAGAGGGCGCTGGCCACGGCGGCGACCAGACGGTCGACGATGGTGGGGGGCGGCGCGCCTCGCGAAGAGGCAGCGCCCTTCTTCTTGGCGGGCGGGCGCTTCTTCTTGGCAGGAGCGCGCTTGGTGGGTCGCTGGGTCGTGGCCACAGTGGTCACAACCGTACCAGCAGCCCCACCAGCCACAGCGGCTTCTGCGGTGTGGGACTCGAGCGAGGAGCCGTTCAGCGGGGCGGCTGGCAGCGCGGGCAGTGCGTGGTGCCCCGTGCGTCGATGACGGACCGGCGCAGCTCCTGGCCGCAGCGCCCGCAGGGCAGGCCCGCCCGCCCGTAGCAGCCGAGCTCGAGCTGGTTCCGGCCCGGCCGCCCCTCCACGGTGCGATAGTCGCGGAGCGTGGTGCCGCCGTTGGCGATCCCCTGCTCGAGCACGTGGCGGAGGGCGACGAGGAGCCGGGCCGCCTCAGCGTGGGTAACGGTGCGGTGCGCCGGGTGGATCCCCGCCCGCCACAGCGCTTCGTCGGCGTAGATGTTGCCGACGCCGGCGATCGGGCGCTGAGAGAGGAGCTGGGTCTTGACCCGGGCCCGGCTGCGGCGGAGCCGCGTCCACAGCCCTCCGTGGTCGAGCGACGGGTCCCACGGCTCGGGCCCCTGCGCGGCCAGCGTCGGGAGGGTGGCGTACTCCCCCGCCTGCACGACGCCGATGCGGCCGAAGCGACGCACGTCCCGAAGCTCCAGCACGTCGCCGTGGTCGAGCACCCACCAGGCGCGGACGTGCGGGTCGAGGTCGGGCGAGGGGCGCATGCGGAGCTGCCCGGTCATCCCGAGGTGGACGATGAGCTGGCGGCCGTCGTCGAGGTCCAGCACCAGGTACTTCCCTCGGCGGCCCACCGCGTCGATCGTCGGCCCGGCGGCCAGCGGAGCCGAGGAGAACTTGGCCGACGGATGGCCCCACCCCTCGACGATCCGGCGGCCCAGGACGAGCGGCTCGAGCTGGCGGCGCACCGTCTCGACCTCGGGCAGTTCCGGCATCGCGCGCCCGCCCGGGCTAGGCCTCCATGACGACGGGGACGATCATCGGCTTGCGGCGGGTGCGATCGCTGACGAACTTGCCGGCCGCCTTGCGAACGACGCGGGCGAGCCCCTCGATGTCCGGGTTGGTGTCCTTGAAGGCGTGCTGCACGGCGTCGCGCACGACCTCGGTGCACTCGCTCAGGAGGTCTTCCGCCTCGGGCGCGTAGACCCATCCGCGGGTGATGACCTCCGGGCCGGTCAGGATCGCGCAGTCGTCGAGTGCCACGGTGAGGACGACCACCACGACGCCCTCCTCGGCGAGGACGCGGCGATCGCGCAGCACGCCCTGCCCGACGTCGCCCACGATGCCGTCGACGAACAGGTAGCCGGCGGGCACCTGGCCGGAGATGCGGACACCGTCGTCATCGATGGTGACCTGGTCGCCGTCCTCGCAGACGAGCGCGCGCTCGGCCGGGACGCCCATCGTCTGGGCCAGCTCGGCGTGGTGCACAAGGTGGCGGTACTCGCCGTGGACGGGCACGAACCACTGCGGCTCGGTGACGGAGAAGAGGGTCTTGATCTCCTCCTGCTTGGCGTGACCGGTGGCGTGCACGTCCTCCAGACCGGAGTGGACGACCTTGGCCCCGAGGCGCACGAGGCCGTCGATCACCTTGGTGACGCTCATCTCGTTGCCCGGGATGGGGTGCGAGCTGAGGATGACGGTGTCGCCGGCCCCGACCTCGAGCCAGCGGTTCTCTCGGTTCGCCATGCGGGTGAGGGCGGACATCGGCTCGCCCTGGCTGCCAGTGGAGATGATGCAAACCTGGCCGTCGGGGTAGTCGCCGACCTTCTCGATGTCGACCAGCGAGCTCTCCGGGATCGTCAGCAGCCCCATCTCCCGGGCCAGCCGGACGTTTTTCTTCATCGAGAGGCCGATGGTGGCGATCTTCCGGTTGAAGGCGATGGCGGCGTCCGCGATCTGCTGCACGCGGTGGATGTGGCTGGCGAAGCAGGCGATGACGATGCGCCGCCCCTCGTGCTCGTGGAAGAGGTCGTAGAGCACGCCACCGACGCTGCGTTCGCTGCGCGAGTGGCCGTGCGAGTCGGCGTTCGTGGAGTCGCCGAGGAGGAGTCGGATGCCCTCCCCGCAGGCGATCGCGCCCATGCGGGCTAGGTCGGTCAGGCGCCCGTCGACGGGGGTGAGGTCGAGCTTCCAGTCGCCGGTGTGGAGCAGCACGCCCTGCGAGGTGTGAAAGGCGGTGGCGAAGCCGTGGGGCACCGAGTGGGTGACGGGGATGAACTCGACGTCGAAGGGGCCGATCTTGCGGCGCTCGCCGTCGGTGACCGGGATCAGCTTCGTGCGGCCGAGGAGGCCGGCCTCCTCGATGCGGTTGCGGGCCAGGCCGAGCGTGAACGCCGAGCCGTACACGGGGAACTCGAGGTCGCGCAGGAGGTACGACAGGCCGCCGACGTGGTCCTCGTGGCCGTGGGTCGCGATGCAGCCGATGACGCGGTGCTTGTTCTCCCGGAGCCACGTGAAGTCCGGGAGCACGAGGTCGATGCCGAGCATCTCGAGCTCGGGGAACATGAGGCCGCAGTCGAGCAGGAGGAGCTGGTCCTCGCATTCGAAGACCATGCAGTTCCGGCCGATCTCGCCGAGGCCGCCCAGGAAGGTGACGGTGACAGGTGCGGCCATCTAGGCGGCGCCGCCTGCAGTGGGCCGGCCCAGGCGGTCGAGCATGGCCCCGGCCTCCGCCTCGAGCTCGGGAGGCTCCGGTCCGAGGGGCAGGCGGCAGGGTCCGCTCGGCAGGCCAAGGCAGCGCAGCGCCACCTTGACGGCCAGCGCGAACTGGGCCGAGTCCCGGCTCTCGTAGGCGTAGGACTCGAACAGCGAGGCGTTCAGCTCCCGGGCGCGGTCGTGATCGCCCTTCTCGAAGGAGGCGATCAGGTCGGCCATGACCTCGCCGCACCAATGGGTGGCGGTGCCGACGACGCCGGATGCGCCGACGGCCAGCAGCGGCAGCGTCATCGGGTCGTCGCCCGACAGGACGTCGAAGTCGGCGGGGGCGGCGGCCACCAGCCGGGCGGTCTCGCCGGGGTTGCCGGCGGCGTCCTTGACGCCGACGATCGTGGGCACGTCCTGGGCCAGGCGGACGAGCACGTCGGTGTCGACCTTCCGCCCGGTGCGACCGGGGATGTCGTAGACGACGATCGGTAGGCGGGTGGCCTCGGCGACGGCTCGAAAGTGCGCTTCCATGCCCGCCTGCGAGGGCTTGTTGTAGTACGGCGCCACGACGAGCAGCCCGTCGACGCCGGCGGCCGCGGCCCGCTCGGACAGGTGGCGGGTGTGGCGCGTGTCGTTGCTCCCGCTGCCTGCGAGGAGGGGGGCGTCGACGGCGGCGCGCACCGCGGTCCAGAGCTCCACCTTCTCGTCGTCGCTGAGCGTGGGACCCTCGCCGGTGGTGCCGGCGAGGACGAGGCCGTCGCTGCCGTGGGCCAGGAGCCAGCGGGCCAGGGTGACGGCGCCGTCGAGATCGAGGTCGCCGGCGTCGGTGAACGGGGTGACCATCGCGGTGAGCACCTTGCCGAAGCGGCCGCGGGCCATCAGTGCTGCCTTTCCGGCTGGGACTCGGCGTCCGGCTGGGTCTCGGACGACCGCTCGATGCCGAGCGTGGCCAGCAGGTCCTCGTGCAGCTCGAACCACACGGTGTGGTAGCTGGCGATCATGGGCTTGGTGAACCAGTCGACGGCGCCGGCGCGGACCTTGGCGAGCGCGTCGGCGAGGCGCGGGCCGTAGCCGGCGAACCGGTCGAGGGCGGCGCCGAGGTCGGCGCAGATGGGCTGGACCTTCGCGTCGAGCTCGGCGAGCCGGCCGATGACCGCTTGGTCGTGTGCTGCATCGGTGTGGTCGTTGATGACCTGCTCGCCGCCCACGTCGCGGAGCTGCCACGCGGTGCAGATGTCCAGCAGGTCGGCGTTGATCTCGAGGAAGCGCTCGTAGGCGCCCCGGATGACCGGGCGGGTGCCGGTGTCCTCGAGCTGCGCTTCGAGGCGGCGGGCGTGCTCTTCGCGCCCGGCCGGCGTCAGCGTGAAGCCGGAGAGGCGGCCTTCGCGGTAGGAGGCGAGCCCGTGGGCGACCAGGTGGTCGAGCTCCGGCTTGGCGTCGGCGTCCTCGATCCCGACGGCCTCGGCGACGGCCTCCGCGCCCGCGAAGCCCTTGAGGCGGAGGCCGTGCAGCACCAGGGTGCCCGAGTCCGAGTGCGAGGTCATCGCCTCGGACCCTACCAGCGCGCCTTCAGCGCTCCGTCAGGCTTGTGAGGCCAGCTCGCC
This sequence comes from Acidimicrobiales bacterium, assembly GCA_030681555.1. Taxonomy (GTDB): domain Bacteria; phylum Actinomycetota; class Acidimicrobiia; order Acidimicrobiales; family VFJN01; genus VFJN01. The sequence goes on along the minus strand of JAUXRW010000079.1, from coordinate 1,109 downwards.
CTCGGCGAGAGCGAACATCTCGTACTCCTCGCCGGTGTCCGCCCAGTCCTCGAACTGGATGACGCCGAGCTCGGTGAACTTGCCGCGGAGCCAGTGATCGTTGCGGTCGAGCAGCCCGAGCTTCTTGCAGTTGGGCACGATCTTCGAGAAGAGCATGCTCTGGAAGAGCTGGCGCTGCGGGGCCTGCAGCACGAGGCCGGCGGCGACCTTGGGGTCGATCCCCATGCGATCCCACACCTCCTGCTGGAGGAACCGGTCGCGCATGCGGACGGCGGCTTCGAAGGCGAATTCCTGGCGCTCGAGCATCTCGGCGTCGCTGAGCTGCTCGTAGTACTCCTTCAGCGAGAGGACGCCGAAGGCGACGTGGCGGGCCTCGTCGCTCATGACGTAGCGGAGCAGCTGCTTGAGGAGCGGCTCGGTCGTCATCTGGTGCATGAAGCCGAAGGCGGCGAGAGCGAGGCCCTCCACCATGATCTGCATGCCGAGGTACGTCATGTCCCAGCGGCTGTCGTTGACGATGTCGTCGAGCAGCATCTCGAGGTGGGCGTTGATCGGGTAGTGGCCCGACAGCTTCGTGTCGAGGTACTTGGCGAACACCTCGACGTGGCGGGCCTCGTCCATGACCTGGGTCGAGGCGTAGTACTTGGCGTCGATCCACGGCACCGTCTCGACGATCTTGGCGGTGCAGATCAGGGCGCCCTGCTCGCCGTGCATGAACTGGCTGAGCATCCAGTTCTGGCTCTCGACGCCGAACTGCAGCCAGTTGGTCTCGTCCCAGCTCTCGAGCGGGGTGCCGGACACGTCGATGTCGGCGTCGAAGCCGCCGTTGGCCATCGCGTTCTCGGCGACGACCTTCTCCTGGTCTACCTCGGTGTCCCACGGGAGATCGGTCTCCCCGTTCCACATCGAGACCTTTGCCTTCTCGTAAAGGCGGTTCAGCGCTGGGCGCTGCCCCTTCTCGTAGTCCCAGGTGAAGATGCACTCGGCGTTGTCCTTCACTGCGTGGATCGTGGCGTCGATGTCGGTGTTCGTGATGCCGAGGATCGCCTCGAGGTCGTTGATGTCGGCTCGGCCGATCAGCTCTTCGTTGGTGCTCATTGCGGGGCCCC
>JAUXRW010000075.1 GCA_030681555.1 Acidimicrobiales bacterium | reverse complement strand
GGCCCGCTCCCCGTGAGGGGGAGTTCCCCCGAACCACCACCGGCCCGTCCGTGCGACCGTTGGCCTGATGCGCATCCTTGGCGTTGGGGTTGGTTCGCCCACCGCTGCTGATCGGCAGGCGCTGCTGGCTTCAGCGCGGCTCGCCGCGCTCACGTATGACTGGGTGGGGGTGACGCTGGAGGCCGCCGGGGTTGAGCGGCTAGGTGGGCTCGTGCTGGACGCCGATCTGGGCCGTGGCGCCGACGTGTTCCGGCGCGCTCGGGAGGCGTTGCGCAGCTGGGGGCCGCAGCGCAGCCTCGGGGCGGATGTCACCCCGTTGGACCAGGCGGTGGAGCTCGGTGCCACCGTCGTGCTCGTCGTGCAGCGCGGCCCCGTGCACGTGGTCGTGCCCAACCGCGTCGTCGCCGTCATCGACGAACCCACCCGCTTCGCCTACGCCTACGGCAGCCTGCCCGGGCACCCCGAGAGGGGCGAGGAGAGCTTCACGGTCGAGCTCCTCGACGACGACACCGTGCGGGCCACCGTGCGGGTCGTGGCGACCGTGCCGACCGCGCTCGCCCGCCCCGCCGGCCCGGTGATCAGCCTGGTGTCCCGGGCCGCTGCGCACCGCTATCTGCGGTCGCTCCAGAGCGCTTGCGCAGGATCGCGCAACCGAGGCCGGCGGCGAGGAGCGAGGCACCGAGGATCCCGATGGTCGCCTCGTCGGTGAGAGCCGGGTCGTCGAAAGCGAGCCCGGCGATGAAGATCGACACGGTGAAGCCGATGCCGGCCACACCGGCCATCCCGACCACGTGTCGAGGCGTCACCGGGTCCGGGAGCCGACCGATGCCGAGGCGGGTGGCCAGAAGGATCGCGCCGGCGACGCCGACGAGCTTGCCGACCACCAGACCGAAGGCCACCCCCAGGGTGACCGGCGACGTGGCCGCATCACCTAGCCCGTCGGCGGACAGCTCGACGCCGGCGTTGGCCAGCGCGAACAGCGGCACGATCAGATAGCTCGTCCACGGGTGGAGGAGGTCCTGCAGGCGCTCGGTCGTGGGCACCGACTCACGCAGCCGGAACGAGATGTCCCGCACCTCGGCGGCCGTGACGTCCTCGTCGGTCGAGAGCTCGCCGGCGATCTGATCGGCGTCGACCTGCGGGAGAAAGGGGCGGGCGGGGGCGAGGAGGCCCAACGCGACGCCGGCGATCGTAGCGTGCACCCCCGACTCGAACGTGGCCAGCCAGATGGCCGATCCCAGCACCGTGTACACCGGCAGGTATCGCACCCTTGCCCGGCGCAGGAGGACGACCAGCACGAGGCCGCCAACGGCCGCGGCCGCCCACCCGGCGGCGAGGCCCTCGGAGTAGAAGGCAGCGATGACGACGATGGCGCCCACGTCGTCGACGATGGCCAGCCCGAGGAGCAGCACCTTCAGCTCGGCCGGCACGCGGCTGCCGAGGAGCGCGAGCACGCCCAAGGCGAAGGCGACGTCGGTGGCCATCGGGATGCCCCACCCCTCGGCGCCCTCCCCGCCCAGGTTCCACGCGACGTAGATGAGGGCCGGCACCACCATGCCCCCCAGGGCGCCTGCTGCGGGCACAGCCGCGTCGCGCAGCGTCGTGAGCTGGCCGTTCACGAGCTCCTGCTTGATCTCCAGGCCGATCACGAAGAAGAACAGCGTCATCAGGCCGTCGTTGATCCAGTGGCGGAGGTCCTGGCTGACGAGGTGGCCGCCGAGGTCGATGCCCAGCTCGGTGGTCCAGAGCTCCCGGTACGACTCGCCCCACGGGGAGTTGGCCCAGACGAGCGCGACGACGGCAGCGACGGCGAGCAGGATCCCGCCGGATGCCTCGACGTGAAGGAACCGGGTGACGGGCCGGGCGATCGAGCGGGCGAGGAACCGGTCGCTGCGCAGCCACGTCGGGCGGTCCGTGCTGGGAGACATGGAGCGAGCTCCTCCGGGGGTCGGCGAACAGATCGCCGACCAGGCTTCCCGGCACTCCGACCGCTCACCCTACCGGCGGGCCGGCCGCCGAGGTTGGTCCGGGTAACTTGCAGCGCAGGGCCGCTAGCTCAACTGGCAGAGCAGCGAGCTTTTAACTCGTAGGTTCTGGGTTCGACCCCCAGGCGGCCCACGTCAGACCGTCAGGCGATACCGGCCCCCCTCGGTACGATCGCGGTGTGACAGCTTCGCTCGGGACCGAGGGTGCCGGTCTGCATGCCGCGGGTGGCGCGGAGGTGCCGATGGCGGGAGCCGACCTTCTGGCGTTGTCGGTGGTGGAGCGGGAGATGGATGACGTGGCGCGGGCGCTCGAGCGGCTGGACGACGGCACCTACGGGACGTGCGCGGCGTGCGGCGCCATGCTCGCCGACGAGCAGCTTGGCGGATCGCCGGCCGCTCGCTTCTGCGTGGCCCATGCACCCGCAGGCTGACTACTCCTCGACGTCGTCGTCCGTGAGCTGCTTTGCGATCAGGTAACCGTAGGCCCGCTCGGTCTTGGGGTAGCGGTGGGCCAGCTCCCAGAACCGGGCGTCGTGGGCGCGGTGCACCAGGTGGGCGAGCTCGTGGACGATGACCGCGTCGAGTACCCAGTCGGGAAAGGACGCGACTCGGTCCGAGATCCGGATCTCCTTGGTGGACGGCGTGCACGACCCCCAGCGCTGCTGCTGGTTGCCGACGAACCTGATCGAGCGCGGCGTGGGAAGGCGGTAGCGGCGGGCCAGCTGGGCGGCCCGCGACGGGAGGTCGACGGTGGTGGCTGTGCGCTGCCGCTCCAGCCGAGCGACGAGCGCGGCCACGTACTCCTGCTCCTGGGCCGTCGTCATGTGGGTGGGCATGCGGACCACGACCCGGCCGCCGACGATGCGCGCCGACACGGTCTTGCGGCGCTTCGGCGACCGGATCACCTCGACCTCGAGAGGCCGCGCCCCCGGCGCGCCGTCGGCCTCGGACAGCGGGGGTTGCTCCCACATGCCCGATCCGTCCGTCCAGTGCGCCTCCACCCGACCGACCCTACCGAGCACCTGCGACACGCCTGCGCGTCCCCGCGTCAGATCTGCGAGGGGACCGTGACCTCGTCCGGGTCGATGAGGACGACGCGCTCGCCGAGGCGGACAGGCCCCTTCGGGCCGACCTCGAGCCAGCGCCCGCCGAGGTTCGGCAAGCGGGCGAACGGCTCGCCGAAGTGCCCCTCGAGCACATACACGAGCCCCCCGTGGGTGACCGCAATGGCCTCGCCGTCGGGCGCCAGCCCGTGGATGCGGGCCAGCGAGGCGATGGTGCGGGCCAGCAGCTCGTCGTCCGGCTCCCACCCCGGGGGACGTCGGCGCTCGCCGCCCAGGTCGTCGAGGTAGCCCGGCCAGCCGTGCTCTATCTCGGCACGGGTGAGGCCCGACCACTCCCCCGCATCGCGCTCGCGCAGGTCGGGGTCCAGCACCAGCGGACCTACCCCGAGCTCGTTGGAGAGCAGCGCGGCGGTGTCGGCCGCTCGCTGCAGGTCGGACGACACGATGGCATCGACCACCCCCAACGAGCGGGCTGCGTGGCGCGCCTGCTCACGACCGAGGTCGGTGAGCGGGGGATCGGCCTGGCCCTGCCACCGGCCGTCGGCGTTCCACTCGGACTGGCCGTGGCGGACGAGGAGCACCCGGGTCATGGGGCCGAACCTACCGGCCGTCCCTTCGCCCGCTTGCGCCCCCATCGCTACGCTCGGACGCCGTGGTGGTCCTGCGCCTCTTCGCCGCGGCCCGCGAGGCCGCCGGGACCGGGCGCGACGCGCTGCCCGGAGCCACGGTCGGCGACGTCCTCGGGGCCGCCCGCACCCGGTACGGCCCGGCGTTCGCCGACGTGCTCGACAACGCCCAGGTCTGGCGCAACGGCGAGCCCTGCGACCCGGCGGATGCCGTGGGCGAGGACGACGAGGTCGCCGTGCTCCCGCCGGTGTCGGGCGGGGCCCACTGATGGCCACGGAGACGAACAAGGGCGACCGGTCCAAGCCGGTGTGGGGCGACGGGGGGGAGACCAAGAAGGCGACCCCAGCCAAGAAGGCCCCGGCCTCGTCCAGGAAGGGCGGCGCGGCCAAAAAGGCCTCGCCGGCCAAGCGGTCGAAGCCTGCCAAGAAGGCGTCGGCGGCAGCCGCTCGACGCCAGACGGGCAGCAGCGCTCGTATGCGCCGACTGCGCCAGCGGTACGTTCCCGTCCACGACACCGACGGGCCACGGGTCCGCCTCGGGATCCTGTGGTTCCTGCTCGCCTTCCTGGCCCTCGTCATCGGCGGCGTGCCCACGGCCTTCGTGTACGGCGTGGCGGCGGCCATCGCCGGGGCCCAGACCGCCCGCGCCTGGCGGAAGCGCAAGCTGGCCCGGCCCTCGGAGCTCATGGCGGCGGGCGGCGCGGGGCTGATTGCGGTGGGGGCGTGCTTCGGTGCGGGGGGTGCGGGGCTCGGCATCCTCGGCTGCGTCGTGGTCGCTTACGTGGGGGTCCAGGGGGACAGTGGCTCCCCGAACGCTCGCATCGCCGACATGGGCATGACGCTGCAGTGCGCCCTCCCCGTGGGGATCGTGGCCCTGTCCATGGTGCTGCTCACCCGGCTCGACCGGGGGTCCGCCGTGGCGTTGCTGCTCCTCGTCTCTGCCTACGAGACGGGCGACTTCCTCATCGGTGCCGGCGCGGCGAACCCCTACGAGGGCCCGGCCGCCGGCGTCGCCTCCATCGTGGTGATCACGTTCATCCTGTCGACCCTGCCCATCTCGACGCTGTCGTTCGGCGAGGCGTGGCTCTTCGGTGGGCTGGTGGCCGTCCTCGCCCCGGCGGGGGAATGGCTCGGCTCCGCTTTGCTCCCCAGCGCGGGGTCGCCCGCGTCGGCGCTGCGCCGACTCGACTCGCTGCTCATCACCGCGCCCTTGTGGGCCTGGGGCGTCGGCCTCGTGCTGCAGGGCTAACGCCCCCTGGGTCTAGACCTCCGCGAGCCGCTTCGCCACGACGTCCCACGCCACGACGCGCGCGAGGAACGCGCTGACGTACTCCGGCCGGCGGTTCTGGTGGTCGAGGTAGTAGGCGTGCTCCCAGACGTCGATCGTGAGTAGGGCGTGCTGGCTGTGCTGCAGCGGAAGGTCGGCGTCGGACGTGTGGGTGACCGCGAGCTTGGAGCCGTCGTGCACCAGCCAGGCGTAGCCCGAACCGAAGTGCTCGATCGCTGCGGTGCTGTACTCCTCGAGGAAGGCGTCGATGGAGCCGAAGGCCGACGACAGCGCCTCGGCGAGCTCACCACCGGGGCGGCCGCCGCCGTTCGGCGTCATGCTCTCCCAGTAGAAGGCGTGGTTCCAGTGCTGAGCGGCGTTGTTGAACAGCGGCCCGTCGGCCTCGAGGATCACCCGCTCCAGATCCGCGTTCGTCCGCTCTCCACCGCTGAGGTCGTTCGCCTTGTCGACATAGGTCTGATGGTGCGTTCCGTGGTGCAACTCGAGCGTCTGCTGGCTGATGGTGGGGGCCAGCGCATCGGTGGCGTACGGCAGCGGGGGCAACGTGAAGGCCATGCATCGACCGTATCGACGGCCTCCTGCGATCGAAACGGAGGCATCGCAGCGGCACGCGAACGACGTGCGGTAGGTTCACGCTCGACCGCCGGTCGCAACTGTGTCGTCTCAACTGTGAGGTGTGGCTGTGGAGCTGTTCAACGACTTCGTGGATCCGTCCGGTCCGCTCTCGATGCTGACGAGGTTCAGCCACGTCCTGTCGGGCGTCACCTGGATCGGGTTGCTCTACTTCTTCAACTTCGTGCAGGTGCCGGCCTACGCCGAGCTGAGCGACGGCGCCCGCTCCGAGGCGCTGCGCAAGCTGACCTTCCGGGCGCTGTGGTGGTTCCGCTACGCCGCGCTGCTCACGTTCCTGTTCGGCGTCGCCCTCGTCGGCATCCAGGGTGACGGCGAGGACACCGACATCTACCTCTCGGGCGTCGGCGGCACAGCGATCCTCACCGGCATGCTCTTCGGCATCACCATGTTCCTCAACGTGTGGGGCGTGATCTGGCGAAACCAGAAGGTCGTCATCGGCAACGCCGAGACGGTGGCCGGGGGCGGTCAGGCCAACCCCGAGGCGCCCGCCGCGGCGAAGCGGGCCGCTCGTGCCTCCCGGGCCAACACCTTCATGTCGGTCCCGATGCTCTTCTTCATGGTGTTTGCTGCCCACGGCGGCTGGTTCGACGGCGCCCGTGACAGCACCATCGGCTACTGGGTCCTCGTCCTCGTCATCTGGGCGATCATCGAGGGCTCGGCCCTGGGTCTCCTCGGCGGCATCGACAACCCGTTCAACAAGGCCTTCTTCGACGACCACCGCCGGACCATCATCGGCGGCTTCATCACCCTGGCCATCCTCTACTTCGTCGGCTGGGAGCTCATGCTCGCAGCGTGATTCCGGTGTCGGGGAGCTGCGCTCCCCTCCACCGGGCTGGGCGGACGCCCTTCGGGCGGCTCCTTGCTGCTCGGGGTCCGGCGGAGCCGGACCGCTCGCACCGTGGGGGCTCGGCGGGGCCTCTGCCCCACACCCCCGCACAACCCGAACCCCATTCGGCGCGGGCTTGTCTGGGCGTCACGTCGCGGCGGTAGCGTCCTCACTCATGCGACGCATCCCCCTCCTGCTCTGTGCTGGTGCACTCCTCGCCGCTCCGCTCGCCGCGTGCGGCGACGACGACGACACGGGCTCTGACACCACGACGCCCGCCGCCGGGGACGGGCCCACCGTCGAGGTCGGCGCCCAGGACGACCTGTCCTTCGACAAGGAGTCCTACGAGGTCGAGGCGGGCAACGTCACCTTCCGGTACGTCAACGAGGGCAACATCCCTCACACGCTGCTCATCAAGGACATGGACGACTTCAAGCTGGACGTCGGCGACGAGGACGAGGGCAGCGTGGAGCTCGAGCCCGGCACCTACGAGCTGTACTGCGACATCCCGGGCCACGAGCCCGCCGGCATGGTGGCCGAGCTGACGGTCAGCTAGCCCACGGGTCGTCGCGCGCTCGCGGTCGACTATGGATCGCTCGCGGTGGTCGCGTAGCCTGGCGACATGAAAGAGCTCGAGCACCGGTGGCGTGACCTGGGTGAGTTCATCCGGGATCAGCGGCGGATCGGGCACCTCTCGCTCCGCAAGCTGTCGGAGATGGCCGGGATCTCCAACCCGTACCTGAGCCAGATCGAGCGCGGCCTGCGCAAGCCGTCGGCCGAGATCCTGCAGCAGATCGCCCGCGCCCTCGAGATCTCGTCCGAGACGCTCTACGTCCGAGCCGGCATCCTCGAGGAGCGCGAAGGCGCCGACCTCGTGGCCGAGATCCGCCGGGACCCGCTGCTCTCCGAGGAGCAGAAGAAGACCCTCATCCGGATCTACAGCTCGTTCTGCCACGAGAACGAGCGCGGAACAGCGGCGGACGAGGAAGAACTGGCGCACGCCGAGCGTTGAAGGCCGACGGGTCTCCACATGCGCCGTCTCGCCGTCCTCTCCCTCCACACCTCTCCGCTCGCACAGCCCGGTCAGGGCGACAGCGGAGGGATGAACGTCTACGTCCGCGAGCTGGTGTCCGCCCTGGCCCAGGCCGGCGTGCAGGCCGATGTGTTCACGCGCCGGGTCGATGACGCGCCGGAGATCGTGGAGGTCGAGCCCGGGTTCCGCGTGATCCACGTGGAGGCGGGGTCGACCGTCCTGGCCAAGGAGCAGCTTCTCGACGTGGTCGACGAGTTCGCCGACGGCGTGGGGACCCACCTGCAGGCGCTCGGCGATGTCGACGCGCTCCACGCCAACTACTGGCTGTCCGGCGTGGCCGGCCACCGGCTCAAGCACGAGCTCGAGCTTCCCCTCGTGTCCACGTTCCACACGCTCGCGAGGGTGAAGGCGGAGACGGGTGATCCCGAGCCGGAGCTTCGGGTGCGGGCCGAGGCCGAGGTGATCGGCTGCTCCGACGCCATCCTCGCGTCGTGCCGTGCCGAGGCCGACCAGCTCGCTCGGCTCTACGGCGCCGATCCCGACCGCATCGAGCTTGTGCCGCCGGGCGTCGACCACGCGTTCTTCTCACCCGGTGACCGCGCCGGAGCCCGCAGCGCCCTCCGCCACCTCGACCTCGGGACCGGCCCCGTGCTGCTGTTCGTCGGCCGGATCCAGCCGCTCAAGGGGCTCGACGTGGCCATGCGCGCGCTCGCCGCGCTGCGCCGTCCGGATGCGACCCTCGTCGTCGTCGGCGGAGCCAGCGGCGTAGCGGGCGCGGCGGAGGTGGCTCGGATCCACGAACTGGCCGACGACCTCGGCGTCACCGGGCAGCTGCGCCACGTCGACCCGCAGCCCCACCACCTCCTGTCCACCTACTATCGGGCCGCCGACGTCTGCGTCGTGCCGAGCCGGTCGGAGTCGTTCGGGCTCGTCGCCCACGAATCGGCGGCGTGCGGCACGCCCGTCGTGGCGGCCTCGGTGGGCGGGTTGCGCACGCTGGTCGACGACGGCCGCACGGGCTTCCTCGTCGAGGGCCGCGACCCCGCGGCGTTCGCCGGGTGCATCGCGACGATCCTCGACGATCCGGGCCTCGCCAGGGCGTTCGGCGAGCGTGCGGCTGCGCGCGCGAGGGGCTACACGTGGTCGACAGCGGCCGGGCGGCTCCGCCGCATCTACGCGGACCTCACCGTTCGCGCCCTTGTCGACTGCAGCTGACCCGGCGCCGATAGGTTCGCGCGCATGGCCCAGCCCTCCTCGTCGGCCGAGCTCGAGGCGCTCGACGCCCGCATCGACGCGTGGCTCGCCATGCAGCTCGAGGACAACCCGGTGGTGGTCGCGGTCGAGCGCGACACCGAGTCGGGCGACCGGCGCTGGTTCGTCCGCGTGCACGGCGAGCAGAAGGAGGTGTTCACCATCTGGTTCCACCTGCGCCAGCGCACGCTCCACTATGAGACGTACATGATGCCGGCGCCCGAGGAGAACCACGCCGCCCTCTACGAGCAGCTCCTGCGACGGAACACCAAGCTCTACGGCGCGGCGTTCGCGATCGGGGTCGAGGACGCGATCTTCCTCGTGGGCCAGCTCGACAACACCGCCGTGACCGAGGACGAGCTGGACCGCGTGCTGGGGTCGCTCTACCAGTGGGTGGAGCAGTTCTTCCGCCCCGCGATGCGGATCGGCTACGCCGGCCGGTTCACGGGTTAATGGCATCTCGATGTACTCCATTGCATCTCTGTTTCGGAGGTCCTAGGTTGCGGAAAGGCGTTGGACCGGCCTGACAGCACCTGATCGGGGAAGAGGTGAGCGGGTCGGTCCACCGCCCCCCTAACGTCCGGCCATGACGGTCTTGCAGGTGATCGGCGGCGGAAAGATGGGCGAGGCCCTGGTCGGTGGCCTCGTCGCCGGTGGCCATCCAGCCCTCGACATCCTGATCGTCGAGCGGGACGGTGCCCGGGTGGCCGAGCTCCGGGCGGCGCTCCCGGACGTGAGGGTCGGCGTCGCCCCCGAAGCCGCCGACGGCACCGTGCTCGCCGTGAAGCCGGGCGACATCGCCGGAGTGTGCCGCGCCGTCGCCGAGGCCGGAGGCGGGCGCGTGCTCTCCATCGCTGCCGGCATCACCCTGGGCGCGCTCGAGGCCGAGCTCACGCCCGGCACCCCCGTCGTGCGAGCCATGCCCAACACGCCGGCGCTGGTCGGGTGCGGCGCGGCGGCCATCGCCGGTGGGTCGTCGGCGGGTGACGGCGACCTGGCCTGGGCGGAGTCCATCCTCGGGTCGGTCGGCCTGGTCGTCCGCGTCGAGGAGGCGCTGCTCGATGCCGTCACGGGCCTCTCCGGATCCGGCCCGGCGTACGTCTTCCTCGTGGCCGAGGCGCTCATCGACGCGGGGGTGGCGGCCGGCCTCCCGAGCCAGGTGAGCTACGACCTCGCCGTCCAGACCCTGCTTGGTGCCGCCACGCTCCTCGCTCGCAGCGACCCGGGCCCGGTCGCGCTCCGCGAGGCGGTGACCTCGCCCAACGGCACCACCGCAGCCGGGCTCGCGGTCCTCGAGGAGCATGGGCTGCGGGCGACGATCGAGGCGGCGGTGCAAGCGGCGGCCCACCGCTCGGAGGAGCTGGGCCGTTCCTGACGTCCCACTAGCCACATCAGCCCCATCGCAGTAGGTTGCCCGCACCACCTGCGGAGAAGGGGTGCCTTCATGGCGACGTCACCTGCGCGCCCTCGGTTTCTGACACCAGCCGAGGTCGCCGACCACCTGCGAGTCTCGGCGATGACCGTCTACCGGCTGATCAAGTCGGGTGAGCTCCGCGCGGCCAGGATCGGCAAGTCGTACCGGATCCGCGAAGAGGACGTAGACGCGTACCTCGCGGCCCGCTTCAGCGACGCCGGGTAGGCGCCCTCGGCGGGCGGCCGGGTAGCGTCGACCCGGCCATGGCCGCTCGGCTCGACACCGTCACCTTCCTCTCGGACTACGGCACGGGCGACGAGTTCGTGGGCATCGTCCACTCCGTGATCCGCTCGATCGCGCCACACGTGACCGTCATCGACCTGACGCACGAGATCCCGCCCTACGACGTGCGGGCCGGATCGCTCACGCTCGGGCGCTCCGCGCAGTACCTCTGCCCGGGTGTGGTCCTCGCGGTCGTGGACCCTGGCGTGGGAACGCAGCGCCGCGCCGTCGCCGTGGAGGTCGGGGGCGGGCAGAGCTACCTCGTCGGGCCCGACAACGGCCTCCTCGCGGGCGCCGTGGCGATGAGCGGGGGGGCGACGGCGGCGGTCGAGCTCACCAACGCCGAGTACCACCTCGCCGCTCCCGGGCCCACCTTCGCCGGGCGGGACGTGTTCGCCCCGGCCGTCGCGCACCTCTGCCTGGGGGTGCCCCTCGGAGACCTGGGTCGCACGATCGAGCCGCTGTCGCTTCTGCCCGGGCTGCTGCCCCTGCCCCGGGAGCTGGACGACGGCGCTGAGGGCGTGGTGGCGCAGGTGCTCTGGATCGACGGGTACGGCAACTGCCAGCTGAACGTCGGCCCGGAGGAGGTCGCCGAGCTCGGACCCCGGGTGCAGATGCGCTGGGGCGACGACGTCCGCACGGCCGACCGGAGCGACACCTACGACGATCTCGGCGGTGGACAGGTCGGGCTCGTGGTCGACAGCTACGGGATGCTGTCGGTCTGCCTCGGGCGCCGATCGGCCGCTGCTGAGCTCGGGCTCCACGTCGACACCGAGATAGCGCTGCGTCGCCCGTCCGATGCCGACGACCCGCCCGGCGCCAGGTCGTCCCAACCCGTCACCCTGACCCCCCGGAGCACCACATGAGGCCTGGAACCACACTCGTGCTGGCGGCGCTGCTCGCGCTGATCCTCGGCGCCGCCGTCCTCCAGCTCTTCGTCCTGGCCCGGTGAGTCGCGGCGCACGCGCCCGCGCCGTCGCCCCGCCGCGTCTCGCCGACGCGTCGGTGGCGCGCCTGTGGTGGACTGCCCCACGATGAACCTGGCTTCGATCATCGATCCGCACCCGGCCGACCGGGTGGCGATCCTCTCCCGGGGCAAGAAGACCACCTACGGCATGCTGCGCGACCAGGTGGCCGGGCTCCGCGGTGGGCTGGTGGCGCTGGGCCTGCAGCCCGGCGACCGCGTGGCGGTCGTTGCCGCCAACAACTGGTACTTCGTCGCGTCCTACCTGGCCGTCCTCGGCGCCGGCTGCGTGGCGGTGCCGGTGAACCCGGCCAGCCCACTGCCGGAGATCACCCGAGAGCTCGGCGCCATCGGGGCCCGTGCGGTCTTCGTGGGACCGATGGCCAGGGGCACGCTCAGCGGCCTCGACCGAAGGGAGCTGCCTGCCCTCGAGCACGTCATCGCGTCCCAGGGCGGCGAGGCCCCGGATGCCCTGCTCGTCGACGACCTGATCGTCGCCCCGCCAGCTGACGTCGTCGACCGCGCACCCGACGACCTCGCCGTCCTGATCTTCACGAGCGGCACGGCCGGCGCCCCGAAGGCGGCGATGCTCACCCATGGCAACCTGCTGTCGAACCTCGAGCAGTGCCAGGCCCACCCGGGTCGGGCCCAGGTGCCCGACGACGTCACGTTCGCGGTGCTCCCCTTCTTCCACATCTTCGGGCTGAACGTGGCCCTCGGGCTGACGATGGCCTCGGGTTCGACCCTGCTCGCCGTTGAGCGCTTCGATCCCCAGTCGGCGCTGGAGGCGGTCGTGAACCACGGCGTCACCGTGATCAGCGGCGCCCCGACGATGTGGTCCGCGTGGGCGTCGCTGCCCGATGCGCCGGCCGATGCGTTCGCGAAGGTGCGCCTCGCCACCTCAGGCGCCGCCCGCCTCGCGCCCGAGACGAAGCGCGCCTTCGCCGATCGGTTCTCGCTCGAGCTCTCCGAGGGCTACGGCTTGACGGAGGCGTCGCCCGTGGTGTCGTCCGGCCACGGGTTGGACGCGCCCACCGGGAGCATCGGCGTGCCGCTGCCCGGGCTCTCCGTGCGCATCGTCGACAGCGACGGCCAGGACGCGCTGGTGGGCGACGCCGGCGAGGTGTGGGTGAAGGGCCCGAACGTGTTCGTCGGCTACTGGAACGATCCCGACGCCACGCGCGCCGCCGTGACCGAGGACGGCTGGCTGCGCACGGGCGACATCGCAGTGGTCGACGACCACGGCTTCCTCTACCTCGTCGATCGCACCAAGGACCTGATCATCGTGTCCGGCTTCAACGTGTACCCCGCCGAGGTGGAGGAGATCATCGCCGGCCACCCCTCCGTCGAGCAGGTGGCGGTGGTGGGAGTGCCCCACCCGCACTCGGGGGAGGCCGTGAAGGCGTTCGTCGTCGTCGCACCGGGCGCGGCTGCCGAGGAAGACGAGATCATCGGCTACTGCGAGGCGCACCTGGCTCGCTACAAGTGCCCGCAGAAGGTGATGTTCGTCGACGAGCTCCCGCAGAACGCGGCGGGCAAGGTCCTCCGCAAGCTCCTCCGCTGACGCCTCCCTGGCCGTTCGCCGACCCGCTTGCGCGCACGTGAAGGGTTTGTGACCACGTGAACAAGCGGCGGTACCATGTCGGTGCATGGCTGATGCACGACCGCCCTCCCAGCCGCCTGCACCGCCGGCCCGCGCCCGGCGCCGGGTGCCCGAGGCCACGGTCGCCCGACTGCCCCTGTACCTCCGCAGCCTTCTCGAGGCCCAGCACGCCAACGCAGCAACGATCTCCTCGGAGCGGCTCGCCGAGCTGGCCGGCGTGAACGCCGCCAAGGTGCGCAAGGACCTCTCGTACCTCGGGTCCTACGGCACGAGAGGCGTGGGCTACGACGTTGAGTACCTGCTGTTCCAGATGAGCCGCGAGCTCGGCCTCACCCAGGACTGGCCGGTCGCCATCGTCGGGCTCGGCAACCTCGGCCAGGCCCTCGCCAACTACATGGGCTTCGGCGATCGCGGCTTCCCGATCGTCGCGCTCTGCGACGCCGACCCCCGCGTCGTCGGCACCGAGGTGCACGGTGTGGTGGTGCGGCACGTGGAAGACCTGCCCGTCATCGCCGCCGCCCACGGCATCTCGATCGGCATCATCGCCACGCCTGCGTCGGCGGCCCAGGACGTAGCCGACCGGCTGGTCGCCGCCGGCGTCTCCTCCATCCTCAACTTCGCGCCGACCGTGCTGTCGGTGCCGGAGGAGGTCTCGATCCGGAAGGTCGACCTCGCCGTCGAGCTCCAGATCCTCAGCTTCTACCAGCAACGTCGCTCAGGGGGTCCCAAGCTGCCACCGCTCGACATCCCCGTGGGCGTCGAGGACTAGAACCGTGCCCGTCACGGCGAAGCCCTATCCGGTGGTGCTGCTGCTGGAGGGGCGGCGCGTGCTGGTGGTGGGCGGCGGCGCCGTGGCCGCGTCGAAGGTCATCGGGCTGCTCGGGGCGGGCGCGGTGGTGCACGTGGTGGCCCGTGAGGTGCTCCCCGACGTCCGGGCGCTGCCCGTCACGTGGGACGAGCGGCCCTACCGGCCCGGGGAGGTGGCCGGCTACCGCTACGTCGTGGCCTGCACGGACGACCCGTCCGTCAATCGGCAGGTCTTCGAAGACGGCGAGGCGGCCGGCATCTGGGTCAACGCTGCGGACGACCCGTCCCATTGCTCGGTCACGCTGCCCGCCCGCCTCGATCGGGGCAACCTCCTCGTGACCGTGTCGACGTCCGGGCACAGCCCGGCGCTGAGCGGATGGCTGCGCGACCGGCTCGCCGAGCAGCTCGGACCCGAGCACGACACGCTCCTCGACCTGCTTGCCGACGCTCGCGAGGCGCTGGCCGCCCGAGGCCTCAGCCGCCCCGTCGCCGATTGGCGAGCCGCCCTGGATTCGGGGATGCTGGACGACATCCGAGCGGGTCGTCTCGCCGAGGCAACAGAGCGGCTGCACGCCGCATTGGGCCTCGATCAGGGCATCCTTCCGGAGAGCAGCTAGCAGGCGAAGGAGCCCGCCGAGTGTCCGTCGTCGTCATCGGACTCAACCACCGAAGCACCCCGCTCGACCTCCTCGAGCGGATGACGATCGGCGACGCCGGGCTCCCCAAGGCGCTCCACGACCTCGTGTCGCGCGAGGACGTCTCCGAGGCCGTCGTGCTCTCCACGTGCAACCGCACCGAGGTCTACGCAGTCGCCGAGCGCTTCCACGGCGCCTGCCAGAACATCCGCGACTTCCTCGCCGAGGTGGCCTTCCTGGCGCCCGAGGACTTCAGCGAACACCTCTACGTGCACTACGACGCCCCCGCCGTCGCCCACCTGTTCAGCTTGGCCGCCGGCCTCGACTCCGCCGTGCTCGGCGAGAGCGAGATCCTCGGCCAGGTGCGCAGGGCGTGGGACACCGCTCGCGAGGAGGGCACCGCCGGTCCGGCGCTCAACCTGCTCTTCCGCCACGCCCTCGAGGCCGGCAAGCGGGCCCGCACGGACACCGGGATCGCCCGCAACATCACCTCCGTGTCCCAGGCCGCAGTGGCGATGGCAGCAGAGCGCCTCGGCGGGCTGGCCGGCCGGCGAGTCCTGGTGCTCGGCGCCGGCGAGATGGGCGAGGCGATGGCCCTGGGCCTGGTCAAGGCCGGTGCCGCCGAGCTGGCCGTGGCCAACCGCACGTGGGAGCGGGCCGTCGAACTGGCCGATCGGGTCGACGGGCGGGCCGTGCGGCTCCTCGACGTTCCCGAGGCGCTGCTCGGGGTCGACGTGCTCCTGTCCTCCACCGGCGCGGCGGCCCCACTGCTGCAGCTCGAGGACATCGCCGACGTGGCCACCCGCCGGGCGGGCCGTCCGCTGCTGATCGTCGACATCGCGGTGCCCCGTGACGTCGACCCCGCGGCGGCATCGCTGGACGGCGTGACCCTGCTCAACATGGACGACCTCCGCGCCTTCGCCGACGCGGGCACGGCGGCTCGGCGTCGCGAGGTGGGCGCAGTCCAGGAGCTGCTCGACGAGGAGCTCGAGCGCTACCTCGGTGCCACCTCCGCCCGGGAGGTCGCCCCGATGATCGTGGCCCTGCGCGAGCGGGCCGAAGAGGTCCGTCGGGGCGAGCTCGAGCGCTTCCGCAGCCGGCTCGAAGCACTCGACGAGGCGCAGCTCGACGCCGTCGAGGGCCTCACCCGCGGCATCATCGGCAAGCTCCTCCACGAGCCGTCTATCGCCCTGAAGATCGCCGCCGGCTCCCCCCGCGGCGACCGCCTGGTGGCCTCGCTGCGCGAGCTGTTCGCGCTCGAGGGCGAGGACCAGGGGGGTCCGCCGACGGCGCCCGAATCCGTCACCGGCGCTCCCGAATAGCCCGTGCCCCCGGCGCGCGCGCTGCGGGCGGCCACACGAGGCAGCCCGCTGGCCCGGTGGCAGGCCGAGCACGTGGCCGCGCTGCTCCGCGCTGCCCGTCCCGAGGTCACGGTCGAGCTGCTGATCGTCCACACCCAGGGCGACCGTCGTCTCGACGTGCCCATCTGGGAGCTCGGCGGGAAAGGCGTCTTCGCGAAGGAGGTGCAGGCAGCGGTGCTCGATGGGCGGGCGGACCTCGCCGTCCACTCGGCGAAGGACCTCCCCTCCGTCACCGTGCCGGGCCTCGTCATCGCATGCGTCCCGGAGCGCGGCGACCCGCGGGATGCGCTGGTGGGAGCGACGCTCGACGGCCTGCCGCAGGGCGCTGAGGTGGCGACCGGCTCGCTGCGACGCCAGGTCCAGCTGGCTGCCGCCCGGCCCGACCTCACGTTCGTCGGGCTCCGGGGGAACATGGCAACCCGCATCGCGAAGGCGGCCGAGCACGACGCCGTGGTCGTGGCTGCGGCCGCTCTCGATCGCCTCGGCCGGGCGGGCGCCATCGCCGAGCGGCTGTCCACGGACGTCGTGCTACCCCAGGTGGGTCAGGCCGCGCTGGCGGTCGAGTGCCGAGCCGACCGGGACGACCTCGTCGCGCTGCTCGCCGAGGTGGACCACGAGCCCAGCCGGCGCTGCCTAGAGGCCGAGCGGTCGTTCCTGGCCGAGCTCGGAGGTGACTGCTCGCTGCCGGCGGCCGCCTATGCGACCGTCTCCCCCGACGGTGCGCTGTCCTTCGAAGGCCGCGTCGCCTCCGTCGACGGCCGCAGCGTCCTGCGCCACCGCACCACGGGCGCCGACCCGTCGGTCGGCGCCGAGGTGGCCCGCCACCTGCTCGACGTCCAGGGGGGCCGCGAGCTCCTCGGTCGCTGACCCGCGAGCCCAGCCGCGCCGCCCTCCTAGGCTCGACGGGTCATGGCTGTCTTCCTCGTCGGCGCCGGCCCGGGTGACCCGGGGCTCCTCACGGTGCGCGGCGCCGAGGTGCTGGCCGAAGCCGACGTCGTCGTCTACGACCGCCTGTCCGTGGAGGCGCTCCTCGACCTCGCGCCGCCGCACGCGGAGCGCATCAGCGTCGGCAAGGCGCCCGGTCGGGTGACGATGAGCCAGCCGGACATCAACGCACTGCTCGTCGAGCGCGGGCGCACCGGAGCGACCGTCGTCCGGCTCAAGGGCGGCGACCCGTTCGTGTTCGCCCGAGGCGGCGAGGAGGCCGCCGCCCTGGCCGCCGCAGGGGTGCCGTTCGAGGTCGTCCCCGGCATCACGTCGGCGATCGCTGCGCCCGCCTACGCAGGCATCCCCGTCACGCTCCGGCACTCATCCACGTCCTTCACCGTCGTGACCGGCCACGAGGACCCGAGCGTGGGGGACGAGGGCTCGGTCGACTGGCAGGCCGTCGCACGGGTGGGAGGCACCATCGTCATCCTGATGGGAGTGGCGCGGATCCGTCGCATCGCCGACGCGCTCATGGCCGGCGGCCGGTCGCCCGACACACCGGTGGCAGCGGTGCGCTGGGGGACGCGTCCCGAGCAGCGCACCGTGCGCGCCACCCTGGGCACCATCGCTGCGCAGGACCTCGCCTCGCCCTCGGTGATCGTGGTCGGCGGGGTGGCGGCCGTGGACCTGGGCTGGTTCGAGCAGCGCGCCCTCTTCGGCCGCCGGGTCGTGGTCACCCGCACGCGTGGGCAGGCGTCGCAGCTGGCCGCGGCCCTGCACGGCCTCGGCGCCGACCCGGTGGAGGTGCCGGTTATCGAGGTCGCCGACCCGATCGACGGCGGGGCCGCCCTGCGGCGCGCTGCGGGTGCCCTCCCGACCTACGACTGGGTCGTGGTGACGTCCCCCAACGGCGCCGCCCGGCTGCTCGAGGCCGTCGACGCGGCCGGTCACGATGCGCGCGCCTTCGCCGGCGCACGGGTGGCGGCCATCGGGCCGGGCACCGCCGCCACGCTGCGCGCCGGCGGCATCCGCGCCGACGTCGTGCCCGACCGCTTCGTGGCCGAGGCCCTCCTCGACGCCCTTCCCCGACCCCCGGCATCCGGCGGACGGGTGCTCCTCGCCCGCGCCGAGGTGGCGCGCGACGTGCTCCCCGACGGCCTCCGGGCCCGTGGCTGGCAGGTGGACGTCGTCGACGCCTACCGCTCGGTGCCCGCCACCGTCTCCCCCGAGCAGCGCGCGGCGGTCGCTTCGGCGGACATCGTCACGTTCACGTCCTCGTCCACGGTCGAGCGGTTCCTCGACGCCTTCGGAGCCGAGTCCGTCCCACCGGTCGTGGCCTGCATCGGCCCGATCACCGCTGGCACCGCTCGCCAGCGGGGCCTCGTCGTCGACGTCGAGGCGCCGGTGCACACGATCGACGGCCTCGTCGCCGCGCTGGCTTCGTGGGCGGCGACGGCCCCCGCCCGTCGACCATGACGCTCGAGGCCGTCGTCTTCGACTTCGACGGACTGATCATCGACAGCGAGTGGGTCATCTATGAGACGGCCTGCGCGGCGTTCGCGGCGCACGGTCACGAGCTGCCCGTGCAGGCGTGGTCGACCATCGTGGGGACGAACGACAAGCACGACCCCCACTGGTGGACGCGGCTCTGCGGAGCTGTCGGCATCGCCGGGTTCGAGCGCGCTGACTACGACGCTGCGTACGAAGCGCAGGACCGCTCCAACCGCGACGAACTCCCCGCGCTCCCCGGCGTCCTCGAGCTCGTCGCCGCTCTCGAGTCGGCCGACGTGCCGATCGGCATCGCCTCGTCGTCCAGCCTCGACTGGCTCCAGCGCCACCTCGGGCGTCTGGGCCTGGAAGCGCGGTTCGGCGCGCTCGTCGGCGCCGACCTGGTCGGCGGGGTGGGCAAGCCGGCGCCGGACGTCTACCTGCGGGCCTGCGCCGAGCTCGGGGCGGATCCCACTCGCTCGGTCGCCATCGAGGACTCCGGGCACGGCGCCACCGCCGCGAAGGCGGCGGGCATGGCGGTGGTCGTCGTCCCGAGCCGCATCACCCGGTTCAACGACCTGGCCCACGCCGACCTCGTCGTCGACTCCCTCACCGACGTGGGTGTGCCCGACCTGGCTGCTCTGGCCAACCGGCCCCGCCGGTAGCCTGCCCCGCATGGCCTTCCCCGAGCGCCGCCTGCGCCGGTTGCGCCGCACCCCGGCGCTGCGTCGCCTCGTCGCGGAGACCCGCCTCGGTGTGGATGACCTCGTCGCGCCGCTCTTCGTGCGCGAAGGGATCAGCGAGCCGCAGCCCATCGCCAGCCTGCCCGGCGTCGTGCAGCACACCCGCGAGTCGCTGCGCAAGGAGGTCGCCGAGCTGGCCGACCTCGGCGTCCCCGGCGTGATCCTGTTCGGCGTCCCGGCGACGAAGGACGAGGAGGGCTCGGGCGCGTGGGCTCCTGACGCCATCGTGCAGCTTGCCCTGGCCGACCTGCGGGCCGAGGTGGGCGACGCCCTCGTGCTCATCGCCGACCTGTGCGTCGACGAGTACACGACGCACGGGCACTGCGGCGTCCTCACCGAAGCGGGCGAGGTCGACAACGACGCAACACTCCAGATCTACGCGCGGGCCGCCCTCGCCCAGGCCGAAGCCGGCGCCGACATCGTCGCCCCCAGCGGGATGATGGACGGCCAGGTCGCCGCCATCCGCGCTGCCCTTGACGGCGCGCAGCGGGAGTCGACGGCGATCCTGGCGTACGCGGCCAAGTACGCGTCCGCCCTCTACGGGCCGTTCCGCGACGCGGTGGACGTGCAGATCGCCGGCGGGGGCGACCGGCGCGGCTACCAGCAGGATCCGGCCAACGCCCGCGAGTCGCTGGCCGAGGTGCGGGCCGACATCGCCGAAGGCGCCGACCTCGTCATGGTGAAGCCTGCCCTGGCCTACCTCGACGTGATCGCCGCCACCCGCGCCGAGGTGGACGTGCCGGTCGCGGCGTACCACGTGTCCGGCGAGTACTCGATGATCAAGGCGGCTGCCGAGCGAGGCTGGATCGATGGCCCCGCCGTGGCCCTCGAGCACCTCACCGCCGTCAAGCGCGCGGGAGCCGACATCATCCTCACGTACTTCGCCAAGGAGCTGGCGCCGGTGATCGGTCGATGACGTGGCCCGAGGGCTCGACCAACGCCGCGCTGTTCGACCGGGCCCAGCGCGTCATCCCCGGCGGGGTCAACAGCCCGGTGCGGGCCTTCCGCAGCGTGGGAGGCACGCCGTACTTCGTCGCCCGGGCCGAGGGTGCGTCCGTGTGGGACGCCGACGGCAACGAGTACCTCGACCTCGTCCAGTCCTACGGCGCCGTCATCGCCGGCCACGCCCATCCGGCGCTGGTGGACGCGATCCAGCGGGCCGCCGCCCTCGGCTCGTCGTACGGCGCGCCCACCGAGGGTGAGGTGCTCCTGGCGGAGGCGATCTGCGCCCGCGTGCCCTCCGTCGAGCAGGTCCGGCTCGTCTCCTCGGGCACCGAGGCAACGATGTCCGCGGTGCGCGTGGCCCGCGGCCACACGGGGCGGCGCAAGGTCGTGAAGTTCGCCGGCAACTACCACGGCCACGGCGACCTGCTGCTGGCCGAGGCGGGCACCGGTATGGCGGCGCTGGGCCTGCCGGGTTCGGCCGGGGTGACCGAGGCCGCCGTCGCCGACACGGTGGTGGCGCCGTACGGCATCGTCCCGGCCCTCGACGAGGAGACGGCCTGCGTCATCGTGGAGCCGATCGCCGCCAACATGGGCCTCGTCGTGCCCCACGAAGGGTTCCTGAAGGCGCTCCGCGTCGAGTGCGATCGAGTCGGTGCCCTGCTGATCCTCGACGAGGTGATCACCGGGTTCCGCGTGGCGGTGGGGGGCGCACAGGGCCGCGCCGGCGTCACGCCCGACCTCACCACCTTCGGGAAGGTCATCGGCGGGGGTCTGAACATCGGGGCCTACGGGGGACGCTCCGACGTGATGGCCCAGGTCGCCCCGCTCGGACCCGTGTACCAAGCCGGCACGCTGTCGGGGAACCCCCTCGCCACCGCCGCCGGCCTCGCCGCCCTGGACCTGCTCGACGAGCCCGCCTACGACCGCATGTCCGCGGCCGCGGAACGGCTCGCCGGCCACCTCCGGTCGGCCTTCGCAGCAGCGTCCATCCCCGTCGTCGTGGCCCAGGAGGCGTCGCTCGTCGGCCTGTTCCTCGGCCCCGACGCGCCCACGGACTACGTCACGGCCCAGCGCACGGACACCGCTCGCTACGCCGCCTTCTTCCACGCCATGCTCGAGCGAGGCGTGGCCTTGGCGCCCGGCGCATACGAGGTCATGTTCCCCGGCCTGGCCCACACCCACGAGGTCATCGACCGCATCGGTGCCGCCGCCCACGAGGCTGCGACCGCCATCGCATGATCCTCCCCCCGCCGGTGGCCGCCCGACTCGGCCCGCTCGCCGAGGTCACCGATGGGCTCCTCGTCGACCTCCTCGACCGGGATGCGGTCCGCCGGCTCTTCGCCGCCGACCACACCCTCTGGCAGGACGACCCCACCGAGGTGGCCGACCGCCTCGGCTGGGTGCCGGTCGTGGACGAGGTGCGCGCCGACATCGAGGCGCTCGCCACCCGGGTGGACCTCCTGGCCGACGGGATCGACCACGTGCTGGTGATGGGGATGGGCGGGTCGAGCCTGTTTCCCGAGGTGCTCGCCCGCACCTTCCCCCAGGCGTCGGGGCGGCCCGCCCTCCACGTCCTCGATACGACGCATCCGGGAGCCCTCGCCCGGGTCGCGGCGGAGTGCCCGCCCGAACGGACGCTCTACCTCGCATCGTCGAAGTCGGGCTCGACCATCGAGACCCGCAGCCATCTCGAGTGGGCCTGGGCGGCGGTCGGCGGCCAGGGGCGGTTCGCCGTGATCACCGACGGCGGCTCCGAGCTCGAGAGGCTCGCCCGGGAGCGCGGGTTCGCGGAGGTGTTCGTCAACCGCTCCGACATCGGCGGCCGCTACTCCGCGCTCTCCCTGTTCGGGATCGTGCCGGCGCTGCTTGCCGGGGTGGACGCCGAGGCCATCCTGCTCGGAGGTCGGCACGCGCTCGACGCGTGCGGCCCCGACGTCGAGCCGGCGGACAACGTCGCCCTCGTCCTCGCCGCTGCGATGGCGGCCGGCGCGAGCGTCGGCCGGGACAAGCTGACCTTCGAGCTCCCCCCCGAGGTGGCAACCCTGGGGCTGTGGCTCGAGCAGCTCGTCGCCGAGTCGCTGGGCAAGGACGGCACCGGCCTGATCCCCGTCGTGGGCGAGGCGCCCGGCGCGCTGGATGTGTACGGCGACGACCGCCTGTTCGTCGTGACCGATCCCGCCTCGGACCATGCCGAGGTCCTGGCCGCGGCCGGGCACCCGGTGGTCGCCCTCCCGCTGGGTACCGATGCGTCAGCGATCGGCTGGGCCGTGGTCGTCGCCGAGCTGGCCACCGCGCTGGCCGGAGCCGCCATCGGGATCCAGCCGTTCGACCAACCCGACGTCGCCGCGGCGAAGGCCGCCACCACCGCGGTGCTCGAGCGCGGCGGCGCATCGGTGGAGGCCACGGACCCCGACGACCTGCTCGCACTGGTGGAGAAGGGCGACCACCTCGCCCTGCAGGCCTTCGTCGACCCCGGCGGGCCCACTGCGGCGCGCCTCGAGGCCCTGCGCACCGAGCTCCGGGACCGGCTGGGAGTCGCCGTGACGCTCGGGTACGGCCCCCGCTTCCTGCACTCGACCGGGCAGCTCCACAAGGGCGGCCCCGCCGCGATCGTCTGCGCCCAGGTCATCGAGGACGGCGCCCCGGAGATCGCCATCCCCGACCGGGACTTCGGCTTCGGCCACCTCCTCGCCGCGCAGGCGGCCGGCGACCTCGACGCGCTGCGCGATCGCGACCGGCGAGCCGCACGGGTGGCGCTGTGAGGATCGGCATGGTCGGCCTCGGGAAGATGGGCGCCAACATGGCCGAGCGCCTGCGGTCCGGCGGGCACGAGGTGGTGGGCTTCGACGCCTTCAGCCCGGCCACCGAGGTCGCGTCGCTCGACGAGCTGGTGGGAGCGCTCGACGCCCCGCGGGTCGTGTGGGTGATGGTGCCGGCCGGCGAGCCGACCGAGAGCACCGTCACCGGCCTCGGCGAGCTCTTGGCCGCCGGCGACGTCATCGTCGAGGGCGGCAACTCGAACTGGCGGGACAGCGTGCGTCGGGCTGCTGCGCTGCACGAGCGGGGCATCGGCTTCGTGGACGCCGGCACCAGCGGCGGCGTGTGGGGCCGCACCGAGGGCTACTGCCTCATGGTCGGGGGCGAGCCCGACGTCGTCGCCACCGCACAGCCGATCTTCGACGCGCTCGCCCCGACGGACGGGTTCGTGCACACCGGCGGGGCGGGCACGGGCCACTTCACGAAGATGGTGCACAACGGCATCGAGTACGGGCTGATGCAGGCCTATGCCGAGGGCTACGAGCTGCTCGCCCGGTCCGGGCTGGAGATCGATGCCTCGGGGGCGCTCAAGGCGTGGCGCCAGGGGAGTGTCGTGCGGTCGTGGCTGCTCGACCTCTTCGTGCTGGCCCTCGAGCAGCGCCCGGACCTCGAAGGCCTCGCGCCCGTGGCGCAGGACTCCGGCGAAGGTCGCTGGACGGTGCAGGAGGCAGTCGAGCGCGGCGTGCCGATGCCGGTCGTGACGGCGGCGCTCTACGCCCGCTTCACGAGCCAGGACGAGGACTCGCTCGCCATGAAGGCCATCGCCGCCCTCCGCGAGCAGTTCGGCGGGCACGGGGTCCTGCCCGAGGTCGCTCCCGGTGAGGGTCCGGCGCCCACCGCCACCGTCGATGAGGGGTCCGCGTGACCGATCACCAGCCGTCCGACGCGCTGGTGCTGTTCGGCGCCACCGGCGACCTGGCCCGCAAGAAGATCTTCCCGGCCGTGTACGAGATGGCGCGCGCCGACCAGCGCAAGGTCCCCGTCGTCGGCTTCGCTTCCTCCGAGTGGGACGACGACCGGCTGCGCCAGCACGCCCGGGAATCCGTGGACGACCTCGCCGGCGAGACCGACGAGAAGGCGTTCGCCGACCTCGTCGGCCGGATCTCCTACGTGCAAGGCGACTACAGCGACCACCAGTGCTACGCCAAGCTGGCCGAGCACCTGGCCGGCCTTGGGGTCGAGCGCCCGATCTTCTACCTGGCCATCCCGCCGTCGCTGTTCGACGACGTCATCGTCGGGCTGGCCAGCCAGGACCTCAACAAGGGCGCGCGCGTCGTGGTGGAGAAGCCCTTCGGACGCGATCGCGAGTCCGCCCGGGAGCTGAACGACATCGTCCACCGTGCCTTCCCCGAGGAGCACGTCTTCCGCATCGACCACTTCCTCGGCAAGGAGTCGGTAGAGAACCTCCTCGTCTTCCGGTTCGCCAACTCGATGCTCGAGCCCGTGTGGAACCGGAACTTCATCTCCAACGTGCAGATCACGATGGCCGAGGAGTTCGGCGTGGAAGGGCGGGGGCGCTTCTACGAGACGGTGGGCGCACTGCGGGACGTCGTGCAGAACCACCTCCTGCAGGTCGTCGCACTGCTGGCCATGGAGCCGCCCGCCGGCGCGGACGAGGGCGCCCTGCGCGACGAGCGCAGCAAGCTGTTCCGCCAGGTGCGCACCGTCGACCCGGCCACCGTCGTCCGGGGGCAGTACCGCGGTTACACGGACGAGGAGGGCGTCGACGCAGGGTCGGACGTGGAGACATACACCGCCCTCCGCCTCGAGATCGACAGCTGGCGCTGGGCCGGTGTGCCGTGGCTGATCCGCACGGGCAAGCACCTCCCGGTCACTGCGACGGAGGCCGTCGTGGAGTTCAGCGCCCCGCCCCGACTCCTCTTCACCCCGCCGGGGGCCCGCGCGCCGCACCCCAACCACCTCCGCTTTCGGCTCGGGCGCGACGACGGCGTCATGCTCCACCTCCAGACCAAGGCTCCGGGCGAGGCGCTGTCGAGCCGACCCGTCGACCTCGAGGTGTCGTTCGACGAGATCTTCGGGCGTCGCCAGGAGGCGTACCAGCGCCTGCTCGAAGACGCCATGGACGGCGACGCCTGCCGCTTCGGTCGAGCCGACGCCCTCGACGAGCAGTGGCGCATCTTCGAGCCGGTGCTCGACGACCCGCCCCCCGTCACCCGCTACCACCAAGGCACGTGGGGACCGTCGGAGGCAGAGGCCCTCGCGGCGCACTTCGGCGGGTGGCACGAACCGATGTAGTGATGCTCGGCGGTCCACCGGCACATGCAACGATGACGGCATGACCGGTCTCCTGGCGGCGATCCCGTACACCACGTTCCCCACCATCGAGCTCGGCCCCCTCAGCCTGCGCACCTTCGGCCTGGTGGTCGCGATCGCGGTGCTCATCGGCGCGTGGCTGGCGGCCCGCTACGGCGAGGGCTACAGCATCCCGCGCGACACCACCTACTCGCTGGCGATGCGCATGGTCGTGGCCGGCGTCATCGGCTCGCGCATCACCTGGGTCCTGTCGCACACCGACTCGATCGACTCGCCCATCGACGTCATCGCGATCTGGCAGGGCGGCCTGCAGTTCTCCGGCGGCTTCGTCTTCGCGGTGATCGTGGGCTACCCGGTGTACCGCAAGTGGAACCGGCTCACGCGCTGGCACAGCCTCGACGGCTACGCCTACGGCCTCACCATCGGCCTCGCGCTCGGCCGCATCGCGTGCTACTCGGTGGGCGAGCACTTCGGCCGCCTCACCTCGTTCCCGCTGGGGGTCCGCTACGACGGCGGGTCGGTGCGCGAGGGCTCGCTCGGCGACGTGCCGCTGCGGGAGGGAATGGTTTTCCACCAGACCGCGCTCTACGAGCTGATCTACCTCCTCGTCCTGTTCGTGGGCCTCACGTGGCTCCTCCACATCCGCAAGGAGCGGCCGGGGCCCGGCGTGGCCCTCGGCATCTTCTGCCTCTACTACGGGATCGCCCGGTTCGCGTCCGACTCGTTCCGGGTGAACGACGAGCGGGTGCTGCAGATGACGGGGGCGCAGTACCTGTGCCTCCTGCTGCTGCCGGTGTCGGTGTGGATCCTCCTCCGGGTGCGGAAGCTGCTCGCCGCCGACGTCGCGTCGGGCATGGTGCCGGGCTTCGGCTCGGACGCCGTGTCGGTCGGGGCGGGGAACAACGGGCCGACGGTGCCCGACGAGGTCGAGCCGGACTGATCTGAACCGTCCGGGCCCTGCATGCGTATCCCCCTGCATGCATGCACGAACCCTGATCCGATCCGCGGCCATCGTCGCCGGCCTGTTCCTCGTCGTCGGCCTCGCCGCCTGCGGCGACGACGACGACTCGGCCGCCGACGACCCGACCCTCACCAGCGAACCCGCCGACGAGGCGGTCGACGACGCCGCCGACGACGGCGGTGGCGACGGCGCGTCCGAAGACGCCGCGGTGGAGGCGGTGGACTTCGAGTTCGCGGTCAACGCTGGCAGCGTCCCGGCCGGCAGCGACATCGTCTTCGCCAACGCCGGGGAGGCGCCCCACACCATCACGGCGGACGACGACTCGTTCGACTCCGGCACCGTCGAGGGCGGCAGCCAGGCCACGGTGACGATGCCGGGCGAAGCCGGCTCGTACGAGTTCCACTGCGACATCCACCCGAACATGCAGGGCACCCTGACGGTGGAGGGATAGCGGGCGGGCCAGGTGGGGGAGGGCTAGACACCTGGCGATGGCCGTGCTGCCCGACGCCGCCATGCGAGCCGCCTACGAGGCCCACGGCGACGAGCTGTACCGCTTCGCGCGCCGCGGGCTCGGCGACGCCGGGCTCGCGGAGGAGGCCGTGCAGGAGGCGTTCGTTCGGGCCTGGCGGGCGTCGTCGTCCTACGACCCGGCGAAGGCCTCCCAGCGCACGTGGCTCTACGCCATCCTCCGCAACGTGGTGATCGACCTCGCCCGGGCGCGGGGGTGCCGTCCGCCCTTGGCGCACGGCGCCGGGCCGGGTCACCCGGACGACGCGGTGGGTGACGGCATCGACCGCATGCTCACGGCGTGGCAAGTGGAGGCTGCGCTCGCCGGCCTCGCCCACGACCAGCGGCGCGCCCTCCTCGAGGTCCACTGGCGGGGCCGCGCCTACGCGGACGTGGCCCACGAGCTCGGCGTCCCCGAGGGAACGGTCAAGAGCCGCGTCTACTACGGGCTGCGGGCCATGCGGGGCGCGCTCGAGGAGCAGGGGTGGCGAGATGTGTGAGCACCCCCAGGCCTGCCCGGAGTGGCACGGCGACCTCGCGGGGTGGTTGACCGCGCAGATCGGGCCCGATCGGGAAGCGGCCCTGGAGGCACACCTGTCCGCGTGCGCCCGGTGCCGGGCCGAGGCCGACAGCCTGCTGGCCGTCGTCGCCGACTCCCTCGCCGCGGAGCCGGGGGTCGCGTCGAGCAGCGGTGTCGACGAGGGGCCGCCCGCGGAGCTCGGCGGGCGGATCGCGGCGCACATCGGACGGGAGCGGCGCCGGCGGACGGTCCGCCGCAGCGTCGCCGCCGCGCTGGCGGGAGCCGCTGCGGCAGCGGTGCTGGTCGGCGCGCTCATCCTGGCGGGGGACGATGCCGAGGATCCGCTGCGGGGCCAGCGGTTCGCGTTCACGGTCGGTCGGGCCGAGGCGGTCGTCGCGCCCGACGACGGCGGGTCGGTCGTCGGGGTCACGGCCACCGGCCTCGACCCGGACATCACCTACGCGCTGTGGCTGTCGGTCCCAGGCGGTCGCTGGGACGACCGCGTCCCGGCCGGCACGTTCCGCCCCGACGACGAGGGCTCCGTCGAGGCTCGTCTGCCCAGCGCGCTCCCCCCCGAGGACACCGGCCGCGTCTGGGCCACGACCCCCGACGGCGAGATCGCCCTCGACACCCAGTAGCCGCTCCGTAACCGCCAGAGCAGGGTTGGCGACGTGGCGTGCGGACAGGGCCGCGTTCCTGCGCTCTCACCGGTTGCCAGACGGCGTCCGGGAGCGCAAGAAGGCCGGGGATCAGGCGGGGATGCGCTCGGGGACGATCGCGGCGATCGCGGCGACGGCCCGGTACGCCGCCTCCGCGGGGCCGATCTCGTCGGGGCGCAGCAGGTTGGCCATGATCCGCAGCACCCACTCCATGAGCGAGCGGGACTGCACGCCCACCCGCGTGAGCTGCTGCATCAGAGCGGGCTGGCCGATGACGTGGGCAAACGCCCGGGCCACGCGGAAGTAGAGGCCGTACTCCGCCTCGAGCAGCAGCGGGTACCGGGCGAGCGGCATCGCCGAGCCGGTCTCGAGGGCCTCGTCGATCAGCTCGGCCGCCATCCGGCCGGTCTCGTACGCGTAGTCGATGCCCTCGCCGTTGAACGGGTTGATGGACCCGGCGGCGTCGCCGATCGCGATCCAGGTCGGCCCCGACTTGGGGTTGATCGATCCCGCCATGGGGAGGCGTCCGCCGGTGGCCGGGGCCAGCATGGCGTCGGGGTCGATCTGCCAGTGGGCCGGCGCGGTGGCCGCCCACTCGCTCATCAGGTGCGACGTGTTGATCTCGCGCCAGCCTCGGAACGTCGACAGCAGGCCGATGCCGACGTTGATGGTGCCGTCGCCGCAGGGGAAGATCCACCCGTAGCCCGGCATCGCGTCGCCGTTGCGATCCCGGACGTCGAGGGCCGACTCGATCCACGGATCGGCGTGCAGCGGACTCTCGAAGTACCCCCGGATGGCCATCCCCTGCGGGAGGCGCTTGTCCCGCCGGTTGCCGAGGGCCCGACCGAAGCGCGACAGCGATCCGTCGGCGATGACCACGTAGCGCGCCCGCAGCTCGCGCTCCTGGCCGCTGTCCTTGTCCTTCACGACCGCGCCGACCAGCAGACCGTCCCGCAGGATCGGCCGCAGGGCCTCGGTGCCCTGGAGCAGCGTGGCGCCGCGGGCTTCGGCCTCCTCGGCGACCATCGTGTCGAGGTCGCGCCGGCGGACGACGTAGCCGTGGCTGGGGTGCACCGGGTGCTCCGGCCAGGAGAGCTCGAGCGTGACGCCGTGGGCGATGCACCGGAGACCGTCGTAGCGGTGGTGGTTCGCGGCGATCTTCTCCTCGAGGCCCATGGCGGCCAGCTGGGTGACGGCTCGCGGGGTGAGGCCGTCGCCGCAGGTCTTCTCCCGCGGGAAGGTCTTCTTCTCGACGACGACGACATCCCGGCCCGCTCGGGCCAGCCAGTGCCCAGCGGCTGCGCCGGCCGGCCCCCCGCCGATGACGAGGACGTCGTGGCGGTGGGGGGAGGTCACGTCATCAGTGTGCCGGGTATTCGGCCCGGCGAGGGTCAGCCGCCGTTGAGCTCGGCAGGATCGACCCCGGCTTCGGCCGACTCGGGTCCCAGCTCCATCTCGGCGAAGGTCTTCTCGCCGTGCGCCACCTCCTCGAGCTCGATGGCTTCGGGGCTCGCCGGGTCCATGCCGCCGAACGCGACCCGCTCGTAGAGGACGACCTGGGCCAGCTCCTCGTCGCTGAGGCTCGGGAAGGCCGGCATCCCGCCGTTCTTCGGCTTGTCGTTGGCCCCGTAGGTGTCCTCGGGCCAGCCCGTCGAGCCGAGGCGCACCCACATCATGTGGTCGCGGTAGTCCGGCCAGGTCTCCTCAACCCCGTCGAAGGCGGGGCCCACGCCGCCATCGCCGGTGGGGCCGTGGCACGAGGAGCACCCCGAGTACACCTGCTGGCCGAGCGCGAGCGGCGTGTCGGTTGGACCGGGCGGCGGCTCGAGGGTGGTCCAGAACACGTAGGCCCAGAGCGGGAGCCCTGCCAGCACCGGCATCGCCCAGTAGGGGATCTTCCGTCGGCTGAGGGCGGCGGCCACCTCCGGGCGCACGGGCTCGGGCGCCGGGGCTGGTTCGGGGACGGCCGGCGCTGCCGGAGCTGCGGCGGCGGGCGCGGCTGCGGGAGTCGCCGTGGCTTCGACCGCTTCGCCCGGGGTCGCTTCGGCGGCCGGGGCGTCGTCGCCGCCGATGGCCGCTCGGCGTTCCTTCGAGCGCTTCAGCAGGTGCTCGGGGATCTCTGTCACGCGATCTCGGTCCTCCACCGGCGGGGCGTACTGCCGAGGAACCTAGGCGAGCCGCAGCACCCCATCCAAGCCACAACGCTCGCCCGGAACCCGCGACCGACTCAGGACAGATGTCTCCACGCGATCGTCAGGAAATCGGTGACCCCGATGTGCTGGCACCGGGCCCGAGCGGCCGGCCGGCGCAGCCGGCAGGAGCGGGAGACAGCTCGGCCGGCCCGTGCGGGAGGCGTCAGCGTTCGGTGACCCCGATGTGCTGGCACCGGGCCCGAGCGGCCGGCCGGCGCAGCCGGCAGGAGCGGGAGACAGCTCGGCCGGCCCGTGCGGGAGGCGTCAGCGTTCGGTGA
Source organism: Acidimicrobiales bacterium (assembly GCA_030681555.1). GTDB lineage: Bacteria > Actinomycetota > Acidimicrobiia > Acidimicrobiales > VFJN01 > VFJN01. Next base: position 18 of record JAUXRW010000075.1, on the reverse strand, counting down.
CCCCGATGTGCTGGCACC
>JAUXRW010000050.1 GCA_030681555.1 Acidimicrobiales bacterium | reverse complement strand
TCAGGGCCTCGACGGGGCATAGCCCTCCGCGACGATGCGAAGTCGCCCGAGCGAAGCCACTGCGCGACGGGCCGACGCCGACCTGTCCCCGACCAACTCGCACGCCATACGTCATGCGCGCTCGGAAGAGGTGAGAAGCGTCATGACGAGTTCGGTGTGTCCGTCCGAGCGGCGTGGGGCGTTCGAGTGGCGTGGAGTTCGTCGATTCCCTCCTCGGCTGCTTCGGCGACCCACTCGATCATCGAAGGGGTGCCAGTTGGAAGAGGGGTCCGGGCGAGGAACGATGACGCACCGAACTCGTTGCGATCGAGCCCAGCGCGTGGGACTAATTGACCTTGGGCGTCCGACGTGCACCGGCGAGGAACACTCGATGACGCCTTCCTCGACGGCGGAGCGGTAGAGGCTGGCCAGCGTCGAGAGCCGGCGGCCGATGGGTGGCGGGGGCGCCGCCGGAGCTCCTCGAGCTCGCAGGCGTACAGCTCGGAGTGGGGGCGGGTGACGTCGAACTACGAGCCGGTGATCGCCGCACCGGCGGTAGTACTGACGCAGGTCCAGCGTGTAAGCCTCGCGGCTGCGGCCGGAGTAGACGGCCAGGAACCCGGCGGCGATGGTGGCCTCCACCGATGTCCCCCGCCAGTCGTACAGGACGACCGAGCGCGCTACAGCCAATGGGTGTGGCTCCCCTCGGACGGAGCCGCGCACGAGCCGAGGCGGTCGCGCCCAGCACATGAATGTGCCGCTCATATCGACGCGCACACCGCCGGAAACGGCCACCGCCGGCCCGCGCCGAGCCGGCGATCGCGAGCATCTGAGTCTTCCGATGGATCCTCCCGACAAACATCGCAGCGGAAGACTCTCCGCACGTTCCGCAACTATCGACGCACGAACCGCAGCGCACCACCGGCGCGTCACCGATCCGGTGTTTTGATAACTCCGCGGTAGACGAACGTGTACAGATTTTCATTGTCGCAGTAGCTCTACCTGCGCGTTCGCGTCGTCAAGACGTCTCCGGTCCGTTTGGGGCCATGGCTGGCTACGATGGGTCCATGGCATCCATCGCGCTGGAGCAGGTCAAGATCCTCGAGCTGTTGGCGCTGACCTTGGCCCACCTGAACATCGCCGAGGCGAGTGGCGAGCTCTCGCCACGCGTGCCCTTGCTCATGGGGATCCGCGACAAGCTCGCCCATGCACTCCGGGAGGACTCATGAGTCATTCGAGCCGTGACATCGCCGCTGCCGAGTCGGCCATCGAGAAGTACCGAGCCGGCGACGACACCGAAGTCGGAGCGGCGCTCGCGGTCGTGGGACTGAGCGCGGAGCGCGCAGCACACGAGGCCACCATGCGCGACGAGATGATCCGCGTCGCGCATCGCGCCGGTGCGTCCCTCCGCCAGCTGGCCGAGGTCTCGGGTCTGGATCGAAAGACGGTCACCGCGATCGCAGGTGCTGCGGCGCCGAGCGGCACCCGCCGCGCCCGCGGCTGACATCGGGGCGTTTCCGACAACTGTGCGGAAGACGAACGTGTACAGACTTGATCTGACGCGCTCGCTGAATCCGTCCCGCGTCTGCAACGTTCGGCTCAGCGGGCGTTGCTCGTGCCGACGGTCGCGTCCCGCGAGGTGGTGGAAGTAGGTCGGTGACCCTTGGTCTTCCCGGCCGAGGTTAGGCGGCGGGGAGTTCGCGGGGGTCGGTGGTGGTCACCTCCTGGGGCTGGTCGATGAGGGCCATGGACTCTTCGGAGAGGTAGCGGCGTTCGCTGACGGCCCAGTCGTCGTGTTGTTCGAGGAGCACGGCGCCGACGAGTCGGATGACCGAGGCGTCGTCGGGGAAGATCCCGACGACGTTGCTGCGGCGCTTGATCTCCTTGTTGATCCGCTCGAGCGGGTTCGTCGAGGCGATCTTGCGCCAGTGCGCGGGGGAACGCGGCATACGCGGTGACGTCGGCCTCGGCGTAGTCGAGGAGCTTGGCCGCCTTGGGGAACTGCGGCTCGAGCAGTCCGACGACGTCACGCAGCTGCTGGCGGGTCGCCGCGGCGTCGGGCTGGGCGAAGATCGTGCGGACGGTCGCGGCGACCATCTCTTTGGACGCGGAGGGGACGGTGCCGAGGATGTTCCGCATGCAATGGACCTTGCAGCGCTGCCAGCTCGCGCCGTTGAACACCCGGGCGATCGAGGCCTTGAGCCCGGCGTGGGCGTCGGAGATCACCAGGCGCACACCGCTCAGGCCCCGGTCCTTGAGACCGCGGAGGAACGCGGTCCAGAACACCTCGTCTTCGCTGTCGCCCACATCCACGCCGAGGACCTCACGGTTCCCGTCAACGGTCACCGCGGTGGCCACCACCACCGCCCGGGACACGATGCGATGGTTGTGGCGGGCCTTGATGTAGGTGGCGTCGAGATACACATAGGGCATGGCGATGTGATCGAGCCGCCGGGCCCGGAACGCCTCGACCTCCTCGTCGATCCCCGCGCAGATCCGCGACACCGTCGAGCGCGACACCCCGGACTCGCAGCCCAGCGCCCGCACCAGGTCGTCGACCTTCCGCGTCGAGGTGCCCGTGACGTACGCGGTCATGATCACCGCCCACAGAGCCCGATCGACCCGCCGGCGCGGTTCGAGCAGGCTCGGGAAGAACGACCCCACCCGCAGCTTCGGGATCCGCAGCTCGATGTCACCCGCCGGCGTCGACAACAACCGGGACCGGGCCCCGTTGCGCTGCGTCACCCGGCTGTCAGTCCGCTCGTGGGGCTCAGCACCGATCGCGGTGGTGAGCTCCGCGTCGATCAGGTCCTGCATGCCCCGCTCGAGCAGCCGGCGGAACAGGTCCTTCGTGTCTCCATCGCCCAGTCGGCCGATCAGGTCGGCAACTCGGGCATCATCGTCATGGGTCATCGCGTGGTCCTCTTTCAGTGAGTGCTTTCGCAGGTCTCACCAAGAGTCACGCGATGGCCCACCCCACCGGGTGGACCCCGCTACCTACACCACCTCATGGGACGCAAAC
>JAUXRW010000073.1 GCA_030681555.1 Acidimicrobiales bacterium | reverse complement strand
TCCTTGAGGCGCTGCACGGCCATGTTGTCCTTGCTCAGGTCGATGCCGTGGGCGCTCTTGAACTGCTCCTCGAGCCACTTGATGATGGCGTCGTCCCAGTCGTCACCGCCGAGGGCGGTGTCGCCGTGGGTGCTCTTCACCTCGAACACGCCGTCGCCGATCTCGAGGATCGACACGTCGAAGGTGCCGCCACCGAGGTCGAACACGAGCACGGTCTCGTCGGCCGCCCCCTTGTCCAGCCCGTAGGCCAGCGCCGCCGCGGTGGGCTCGTTGATGATGCGCAGCACCTCGAGGCCGGCGATCTGCCCGGCCTCCTTGGTGGCGGTGCGCTGGGCGTCGTCGAAGTAGGCGGGGACCGTGATGACGGCCTGGCTGACGGTGTCGCCCAGGTACGACTCGGCGTCCCGCTTCAGCTTCATCAGCGTGCGAGCGGAGATCTCCTGGGCCGTGTACTTCTTCCCGTCGATCTCGACGTTCCAGGTCGTGCCCATGTGGCGCTTCACGGAGCGGATCGTGCGGTCGGGGTTGGTGATCGCCTGGCGCTTGGCGACCTCGCCCATGAGGACCTCGCCGCCCTTCGAGAAGGCGACGACGGATGGCGTGGTGCGGGATCCCTCGCTGTTGGGGATGACGACGGGATCGCCGGCCTCGAGGACCGAGACGACGGAGTTGGTGGTGCCGAGATCGATGCCGACAGCCTTGGGCATGGGGGCCTCCGGGGGAGATGGTGAAACCTGTGTCTTTGGACACGATAGAAGTTGAGCGTGTTGTTGACAACTTCGGCCTGACGAAAATGTCGGCGGTTCCTGCAAGGTCGAAGGCCGTTCCTCCACCGGTGATCAGCGGGATGTCCCCCCAGACCGGTGCCACGTAGGGTCGTCGGATGGCTCGCACCACCGGCGCCCATCGGCTCGTCTTACTCCGCCACGGCGAGAGCGAGTGGAACCAGCAGAACCTCTTCACCGGGTGGTGGGACGCCCAGCTGACGGAACTCGGTACGGCACAGGCCACGGCCGCCGGCGAGCTCATGACGGCCAACGGCATCGCCCCCGACGTCGTCCACACCTCGCTGCAGACCCGGGCGATCCGCACGGCCGAGCTCGCGCTGGCGGCGATGGGGCGCTCGTGGATCCCCGTCCGCCGGGACTGGCGGCTCAACGAGCGCCACTACGGCGACCTCACCGGCCGCAACAAGGCCGACACCACGGCCCGCTTCGGCGCCGAGCAGGTCAAGATCTGGCGCCGCAGCTACGACGTGCGGCCGCCGGACATCACCCCCGACAACCCCTTCGACCCCAACGCCGACGAGCGCTACGCGCAGGTGCCGCCCGGCGAGCTGCCCCTCGCCGAGTGCCTGAAGGACGTCGTCGAGCGGCTCGGGCCGTACTGGGACGAGGTGCTCGCGCCCGACCTGCGCGCCGGGAGCACGGTCCTCGTGGGCGCCCACGGCAACAGCCTCCGCGCCCTCGTGAAGCTGCTCGACGGCATCGGCGACGACGCCATCGTCGAGCTCAACATCCCCACCGGCGAACCGCTCGTCTACGAGCTCGCCGGCGACCTCCGCCCCGTCGACGCCGTCCCCGTCGAGGAGCGCTACCTCCGCAGCGCCGCGGAGATCCGCGCCGCCGCCGAGGCCGTCGCCAAGCAGGCCGAAGCGTAGGTCGGTCTCGAAGCGGACCTTCTCGACCGAGCGATCCAGTTGTTGCGCCCTTCGGGCGCCCTCGTCTCGGCTCGGGTCCGGCGGAGCCGGACCGCTCGCATCGTGAGGGGGAGTCCCCTCACGCACCCCCGCACCCCCGAACCACGGGCTAGAGGGCTTCTTGGGCGCGTTCTCCGGTTCGGATCCTCAGGAGGTCGGCGACGGCGGTGATCCAGATCTTGCCGTCCCCGATCTTGCCGGTATGGGCGGCGGCGGCGATGACGTCCGCGACCTTGGCGCCGTCAGCCGTGGGCACGACGATCTCGACCTTCACCTTCGGCACGAAGTCGATCGTGTACTCGGCGCCGCGGTAGGTCTCGGTGTGCCCGCCCTGGCGGCCGAAGCCCTTGACCTCGCTGATGGTGAGGCCGTGCACCCCGGCCGCCTGCACGGCGTCCTTCACGGCCAGCAGCTGGTGCGGCTTGATGATGGCGGTGACGAGGCTCAGCACGGGTTCCGTTCCTTCCACGCCCGGCGACGAGGGCGGCTCACGCCTCACGAACGCGGGGGGCAGCCGCGTCCGACAGCTCGTCGTCTGCCGGCGCCGACGCCTCGAGCAGGTAGCCGCGGGAGCGGACGGTCCGGATGGCGAGGGCCAGCGGGGCGAGCCGACGACGGAGCCGCAGCATGTGGACGTCGAGGGCGTTCCGGCCCGGGGCGCCCGACGGCCACCCCGAGCGCGCCAGGGCATCGCGCGAGACGACAGCCCCGAAGCGATCCAGGAGGGCCGTCATCAGCCGGGCCTCGACGGGCGGGAGCGACACCCAGCCGACGCCGAGCCGCAGCACGCCGTCGTCGTCGAGCTCGGGCGTGGGGGACAACCGGGCAGCGGCCCGGAGGCGGAGGCCCTCGACCCGGGCGCGGAGGTCCTCCTCGCCCGCCGGCACCCGGATCCAGTCCTCGAGGTGATCGGTCGTGACCGGCGGCGCGACGCCGTCCTCGAGGAGCAGGACGCGCGGTCGTGACGAGGAGCGGAGCTCGTCCCTCCGGACCTCCTCGGCCGGCCAGCGCACCAGAGCCACCTCCACGCCGGTGACCGTATGGACCTCACGTTTCGCGAGCGTTTCGCCACTGTGAAGCGTTCCCGCTGCCACCCCTCCGCGATCCGACGCACGGCGCGTTTCACAGCCCTATGCTCCGCCGCATGGCGCGCATGAACCACCTCGACCACCTGGCCTCGGTGACCCTGTTCTCAGCATGCTCGAAGAAGGAACTGCAGGCGGTGGCCCGGGCATCCGACCAGGTCGAGCTTTCCGCGGGCCGGGCCCTCTGCGAGCAAGGGAGCATCGGTCGCGAGGCCTTCATCATCCTCGACGGCACCGCGGAGGTCCGCCGGAACGGCCGGAAGGTCGCCACGCTCGGCGCGGGTGACCCGTTCGGGGAGCTCGCCCTGCTCGACCACGGCCCGCGCACGGCCACGGTCTCAGCGGTCACCGACCTCAAGGTCCTCGTGATCGGCGCCCGGGAGTTCGCCGGGATCCTCGACGAGGTGCCGCCGATCGCGCACAAGCTCTTGAAGTCCCTTGCGGCACGGATCCGCGAGCTGGACGTCAAGGCCTACGGCTGACGTCGGGCTCCCCCCCGGTTCGGGCGGGAACGCCGGCGCGATGTACGTTCGCGACGTGAAGTCGCGCGTCAAACCCCATCAGGTCGCCGTCGGCATCGGTCTGGCCTTCGCGGCCGTCGTCGCCCTCTCCGGGATCGCCGCGACGGCGCTCCAGTGGCACGACGACAGCGAGGTCCAGCGCGAGGTCTTCGGCAACATCCCGAGCTTCTGGCGGTTCGCGTTCTACGCCCTGTTCTCGATCCTCATCGTCTACGGCGGGGTCCTGTTCAGCCAGCGGGTCCGCAACTGGGAGCGAGGTGGCCCCGACCGGCGTGCCACCACCAGGAAGAACGTCGGACGTCGCGTCCGCGACTTCCGGGCCGGCGTCTACATGAAGACCCTGCTGCGCGATCCCGCCGCCGGGATCATGCACAGCCTCATCTACTTCTCGTTCCTGGTGTTGTTCGCGGTCACCGTGGTGCTCGAGATCAACCACCAGCTCCCGGAGTCGCTCAAGTTCCTGCACGGCGACGTGTACCGGGGCTACGTCGCCATCGGTGACTTCGCCGGCCTGACCCTGCTGGCCGGCGTGCTGTGGGCCATCGCCCGGCGCTACATCCAGCGCCCGTACCGCATCCGCATCAAGACCAAGCCCGAGCACGCCCTCATCCTCGGCACCTTCCTCGCCATCGCCGTCACCGGCTTCGGCGCAGAGGTGTGGCGCATCGCCCTCGACGGCCGTCCCGACCACGAGAAGTGGTCGTTCGTGGGCTACCCGCTGTCGGGCCTCGTGGACGGTGCCGGCAACCTGGCCGGCGTCCACCAGGCCTGGTGGATCGCCCACGTCGTCAGCTTCTTCGTCTTCGTCGCGATCCTGCCGGTGACGATGATGCGCCACATGTTCACGTCGCCGCTGAACATGTACCTGCGGGATCGCGAGCGCCCGAAGGGCGCCATGAAGCCAATGCCCAACCTCATGGAGACCGAGCTCGAGAGCTTCGGTGCCTCGACGGTCGAGGACTTCACCTGGAAGCAGCTGCTCGACACCGACGCCTGCACCATGTGCGGCCGGTGCACCGCCGTCTGCCCGGCCCACGCGACGGGCAAGCCGCTCGACCCTCGCGAGATCGTGCTCAAGACCGGGGAGGTGATGGCCCGCACCGGCACGCCGCAGGTGTCGCCCCCGATCGGCCTCGACCCCGAGATCACCATCGGCGCCAACAGCCTGTTCGAGCGGATCACCTCCGAGGAGATCTGGGCGTGCACGACGTGCAAGGCGTGCGACGAGAACTGCCCGGTCAACATCGAGATCCTCGACAAGATCCTCGACATGCGGCGGTATCTGTCGCTCATGGAGTCGGACTTCCCGACCGAGCTCGGCACCGCCTACCGCGGCATGGAGAACTCGGGGAACCCCTGGGGCATGAGCCAGTCCGATCGGGCACAGTGGACGAGCAAGGTCGACGGGGTCGAGATCGTCGAGCCCGGCGGCGCGTTCGACCACGAGTACCTCTACTGGGTCGGCTGCGCGGGGTCCTTCGACGACAAGAATCAGAAGGTCACGATCGCGATGGCCAAGCTCCTGCAGCGGGCCGAGATCGACTTCGCGATCCTCGGACCGTCCGAGAGCTGCACCGGCGATCCCGCCCGCCGTTCCGGCAACGAGTACATCTTCCAGATGCTGGCATCGGCCAACATCGAGACGCTCAACGGCATGGGCGTGAGGAAGATCATCACGCAGTGCCCCCACTGTTTCAACACGATGCTCAACGAGTACCCGCAGCTCGGTGGGCACTTCGAGGTCATCCATCACAGCCAGCTCCTCGAGTGGCTCATAGAGACGGGCCGGCTCGACATGACTGACGCCCGCCTCGACGAGCGGGTCGTGTACCACGACTCCTGCTACCTCGGTCGCCACAACGACGTGTACCTCTCGCCCCGGAAGGTCATCGGCAGCCTCGGCGGCGTCGAGATCGTGGAGGCGGGGCGCAACGGCACCAAGGGCATGTGCTGCGGCGCCGGCGGCGCACGCATGTGGATGGAGGAGACCATCGGCACGAAGGTCAACGACGCGCGGGCCGAGGAGCTCATCGCAACGGGTGCGAGCAAGGTCGCGACGGCCTGTCCGTTCTGCTACATCATGCTGGACGACGGGGTGAAGGGCGCCGGCGCCGAGGACACCGTGCAGGTCGCCGACATCTCCATGCACATCCTCACGGCCCTGGAGGCCGGCGACGCCCGCCGAGACGCGCTGCTCGAGGCCCCTGCGGCCCTGGCCGCCCCCATCGCCAGCGACCTCTAGGCCGACTCCGCTACTCCGTGAAATTTTCCCAGTAGCGGCTGGGGGTGGGGCCGCGCTGGCCCTGGTACTTCGAGCCGAGCACGCCCGCCCCGTAGGGCACGTCGGCCGGCGTGGTCATCCGAAGGAAGCTGACCTGCCCGATCTTCATGCGTGGGTACAGCGTGATGGGCAGGCTCGCGACGTTCGACAGCTCGAGCGTGATGTGCCCGTCGAACCCTGCGTCGATGAAGCCGGCGGTGGAGTGGATGAGGAGCCCGAGCCGGCCGAGCGACGACTTGCCCTCGATGCGGGCCACCGTGTCGTTCGGCAGCGCGATGCGCTCGAAGGTGGACCCGAGGACGAACTCACCGGGATGGAGTATGAAGGCACGATCGGCGTCGGCGTCGTCGATCTCCACGAGGCGCGTGAGCTCCTCGAGGTTCTGCTTTACGTCGATGACCGGCATCGTGTGGTTGAGGAACACACGGAAGTACCGGTCCAGGCGGAGGTCGACGGACGACGGTTGCACGCACGACGGGTCGAAGGGGTCGATGACGATGCGGTGCGCCTCGATCTCCTCGCGGATGGTGCGGTCGGAGAGGATCACGGCGGTGAACCTAGTACCACGGTCCGACTACGCTGACGTCTCCTCTGCGGGTGTAGTTCAGAGGCAGAACATCAGCTTCCCAAGCTGAGAACGCGGGTTCGATTCCCGTCACCCGCTCTCATGTGAAGGCCCGGTCACTCGGCAGATCCGGTGCCCTACCTCTTCGCCACCGAGACCGCCATCAAGCAATCGGGCGGCACCTGGACCGGCCTCAAGAGTTCGGGGTGACGCGCCAGAGCGTGCATCGTTGGCTGACGCGCTACGCGGCGCGGGGGTTGGCCGGGCTGGTGGACGGGTCGACGGTGCCGGGTTCCTGTCCCGCACCAGATGACCCCCGGAAGTACGCACCGGCGTCGAGCTCCGCCTGTGCTCGCAGGCTCGCGTGGACCAGGGTTGGTCCCGTGGTTCGATCCACGGGCGAGACCGGTGAGGTCGGGGCCCAGCTCGCAGCTTGGAGCTTCTCGACGTCGAGCGCCGAGTCGTACCGGAAGCGCCAGCCGTGGGTGTCGACCAGCAGCTGCGTGCCGTGCTCCCGAAGCGTGCCCAACAGCTCCGGCTTCTGCTCGGCCCAGGCACCATCGACGATCGCCCAGGGCAGCTCGAGCGAGGAGGAGAACAGATCCGTCGGTCCGACGCACCGGTCGATCGCCTTGTAGTTCTCTTCGCCGATGCGGGGGATGAAACCGTGTCCGAAGTCGAGGTCCACTGGATTGTCTCCTAACGAGCGCTCGACGTACAGTATGACATACGCGCGACGTTGCGCTACACCTTAGGGCGACGAGGAGACCATGACAACACTCACCTCCCTGCTGGACCACCTCTACGAGGGCGACGTGATCGACACCGCCGACCTGGCGCGGGTGAGCGACACCAATCCTCGCAGCGTGGCCCGATGGAAGGCCGAGGCTGCCACCCCACGCCGGGAGGCCGAGGAGCGCCTCCTCGAGCTCCGCGCGGTCGTCGACCTCGCTCGGCGGATCATGCGCGATGACGCCGCCCGGTTCTGGATGCGCTCCCCCAACCCCGATCTCGGGTACGAGAAGCCACTCGACCTCATCGCCGCCGGTCACTACCAGCGCGTTGTCGACCTCCTCCTAGCGTTGGCGGAGGGCGTGACCGTCTGACATGCCGTCGTTCGATCCCCGGGCGCTCGGCCAGCTCCCCGGTGCCGCGCTCTCCGCCGTCGCCTACCGGAACCAGGCGAAAGGCTTCGATCCCCGAAGTGGCGACGGCGCACGGCGACTCGGTGGGCGGTTCAACCCGCCGCACAGCTTCCCCGTCCTCTACCTCTGCTTCACCCGACCTTGCGTCGTCGCCGAGCTGACCCGACAAGCCGAGCGGCAGGGGCTCAACGTCGACGCCCTTCTGCCACGCGAGCTGTTCGAGATCAGCGCCGACCTCGACAAGGTCCTCGACCTGGCCGACGCCGCGACCCTGGACTCGCTCGGCATCGACCCGGCAGACCTCATCCGAGAGGACCACCGGTTCACCCAGGAGATCGGCGAGGCCGCCCACGAGCACGCCTTTCAAGCCATCCGCTCTCCGTCCGCCACCGGAGTCGACAACGTCCTGGCGATATTCCCCGAGAAGCTCGCCGGCGCAGTCCTCAACACCGCGCTCCTCGGCGAGTGGAGCACGGTCGACGACCTGGCCGCCCTCGGGCCTTGACCGACCGTGCCGCTGCCGGGATTCCAAGTCCCGAGCCCGAAACTTGGAATCACGACGTTGAAATCGAAGTCTCGGGGTACCGGGTGCCGGCGAAGCTGAACCCGGACCTGAAGCGGCGTGACCCTAGCGTGACCTTACGGAGTGGATCGGGGGTGACAGGGCGGTACGGGCCGCCACGCAGCACCACGGCTGACCTGGGCGAACGGGCGAACGGGCTGGTCAGCGAGCACCCTCCGATCAGCTTCCCAAGCTGAGAACGCGGGTTCGATTCCCGTCATCCGCTCCACGCAGCTGCCGGCCGGATTGGTGGTTGGGCACGGGCGTGAACGTCGTCAGCCCCGGTCGTGCGACCGGGGCTGACGTACGTATCGTTCGGGCGGCCGTTACCGGCGGAGCTCGAAGATGTTGGCCGTGCGCCGCAGGGCGAAGCCGGACAGCAGCAGCATCAACGCCACCGCGAGCTCGACCTCGAGCGGACCACCCGTGCGGGGCAGGCTGGCCGCACCCGCGGTCACCTCGGGGGCCGACGGAGGCGTCGGCTGCTCGGTCACCGGCGGCACGGTGGGCGGAGGCGTGACGACGACGGGCTTCTCGTCGCAGTCCGGGTTGCCGATCTGGCCGGAGCCGTCCGAGCTGTTCGATGCGCGGCCGGCATTGCTGACGACGCCCTCACCGGTGGCGGTCTGGTCGAGCAGCGCCACGTTCACGGAGTCGTTGCCGACGGCGCTGTTGAGGCCCGAGTTGGCGATGCCAAGACCGAGGTTCGTCGTCAGCGCATCGACGACTGCTACCACCACGCCGCCGTCGGCATCGAGGGTGCCGCTCTGGACGAGAGAGCTCACCGCATCGTTGCCCACTGCGGTGGCTCGGCCCGTACCGACCTCGGCGAGCCCGTCGGACTCGTTCGTGGCCTCGCCGGCGTTGCTCGCCACCTGCGCCCCGACGCTGGCCGCGTCGAGGTCGATGGTTGCATCCTGACTGGTGATCGCCATGTTCAACGACGTGTTGCCGGTGGCGTCGTTCAGGCCCGAGTTGGCCAGGCCGACACCGAGGTTGACGATCGCCGCCGTCGTGGGGGCGACGATGAGGCCGCCACCGCCCGTCGAAAGATCCAGCTGCTGGTGGAGGACGTTCTCCGAGAGGTTGCCCGTGGCCGTCGCGTCACCCGTGCAGACACAGGCCTCGCCGTCGGACTCGTTCGACGCCGTCCCGGCGTTGGACGCCGTGATACCGGCGGTGCCGAGGTCGACGCCGCCGGCCGCAGTGATCGCCGACACCTGGGTCAGCACAGCCAGGTTGATGGACTCGTTCCCGACGGCCGTGTTGATGCCCGTGCTCGCCGCGGCGACCCCGGCGTTCAGGACGCCCGCCGTCTGCGGAGCGACGATGACGCCGCCGTCGGCGTCTGCGACCAGCTCCTGCACGACCTCGGTGGCCGAGACGTTCCCCCGAGCTGTGGCGTCGCCGGTCTTGATCTTGGCGGTGCCGTCGGAGGTGTTGGTCGCGTCACCGGCCGTCGACGCCGTGATCGGCCCGGCAGCCAGGCCTGCGGCCGTGGCGTCGACATCGCTCGCACCGACCGTGCCCACCACGGGCACGCCGACCCCTGCGAGGCCCGGGGCCGGAGCTGCGCCGGGAGCACCGGCGCCGCCGGCCAGACCGGCCGGGCCAACGGCCTGACCCGGAGCGCCGGGCGCTCCGGCCACACCGGTCGCGACGCTCACCGCAGGGTCGAAGACCCCGCCGACCGCAAATGCGAAGGCCGCGCTGCCCGCGCCGCCGGCACCGCCGGCCGTGCCCGTGGCTGCGCCGCCCGCGCCGCCGGCTCCGCCGGCACCGCCGAACGCGGCGCCGCCGTCCGTGCCGACGCTGACCGCGTCGCCGCCGTCCGTGCCTGTGGCGGCCGCCGCTGCGGCGTCCTGGGCGACCGACGTGACCTGCACCTTGACGGCCGCGTTCAACGACGTGTTCCCATCGGCCACGTTGCCCCCCGTGAAGGCGCCTGCGGCACCCACGTTCGCCACGCCGGCGACCTGCGGGGCGACCACTGCGCCACCATCAGCGCTGGCGGCGGTCGCTTGGTCGACCGAGGTCACCGACCGGTTGCCTGCGGCCGCTGCTGCACCCGAGACCACCGATGCGGTGCCGTCCGAGTCGTTGGACGCCCCGCCCGCGGCGCTGGTCGTGATCGACCCCGCGTCGAGGCTGGCATCCACGCCGGCGGCCGCAGCGCCACCGGCGCCACCGACCGCGTCGCCGGGTCCACCGGCACCGCCGACGGCCGCGCCACCGGCACCACCGGCACCACCGCTGCCACCGGTCCCAGCACCGCCGACACCGCCGGCACCGCCCGCGCCACCAACGGCGGTCGCCGTGCCGGCTCCGAAGACACCGCCGACCGCGATGGCCGTGCCCGATCCACCGGCACCACCGGCACCACCGGCACCACCGGTGCCCGCACCACCGGTACCGCCCGCACCGCCGGCACCGCCGAAGCCGGCGCCGCCGGCCCCGCCGATTGCGACAGCGTCCCCGCCATCGCCTGCCACCGCTGCAGCGGCAGCGTCGGCGCCGGCGATCGTGGTGTCGTGCACCGTGAGGGCGAGGTTGGCGCTGCTGTTGCCCGTGGCGGTGTTGCCACCGGTGGCAGCGGCGCCGAGGCCGAGGTTGCCCACGGCCGCGACCTGGGGAGCGACCACGACACCGAGTTCGGCCGTACCGGCGGAACCCTGCGAGATGTCGGTGGCAGATTCGTTGCCCGACGCCGTGGCGGCGCCGGTGCTGATCGACGCCGATCCACCGGACGCACTGCTCGTGGCCGCCGCCCCACTGGTGGTGAGGTTGCCCACGGCCGCGTCCGCGGAGGCTCCGCTCGTCGCGGCGCCACCATCGCCGGCAACCGCGCCCGCTGCGCCACCGGCACCACCCGCGCCCGCACCGCCAGCGCCACCGGCCCCACCGAAGCCGCCGAAGCCAGCACCACCGGCACCACCGGCACCACCGGTGCCACCAGTGCCCGTGGCAACCGCTGGGCCGAAGGGACCTCCCTGGGCGGTGGCCGAGCCGACGCCACCGACGCCACCGACGCCACCGGTGCCGGCACCACCCGCGCCGCCGACGCCGCCGAAGCCGCCGAAGCCGGCACCACCCGCGCCGCCGACTGCAACGGCGTCGCCGCCGTCGCCGCCGACCGAGCGAACCGTGGCCGAACCGATCTCAGTGTCCGTGTCCTGCACCGTGACGGCCACACTCTGCGAGGCGTTGCCCACGGCGACGTTGTCGCCCGTGGCAGCGGCGGCCGCACCGGCGTTGACCACGGTCGCGTCTTGCGGCGCCACCACGGCGCCCAGGCCGGGCACGCTGTGCGCGCTGACCTGCGTGATCCTGCTGGCGGAGGTGTTCCCCGTGGCGTTCGCCTCGCCGGTGGCGATGCTGGCGCTCCCGGAGCTCTCCGTGGCCGCCTCGCCGGAGGCAGCCGTGGTGACCAGGCCAGCCGTCGTCGCGGCACTGGCGTCTGCGTCCGCCGCGCCACCGGCGCCGCCGACCCCACGTGCCTCGCCGCCCGCACCGCCGGTGCCTACGCCGCCGACGCCACCAGGGCCGCCGAAGCCGCCGAACGCATCACCACCGGTCCCGCCGACGCCGCCGGCTCCACCCGTGCCGGTCGCCGTGGCCGGGCCGAAGTCGCCACCGGTCGCATCAGCGAAACCGCTGCCGCCGGCGCCGCCGACGCCACCGGCGCCGCCCGTGCCCGCTCCACCGGCGCCACCGGGGCCGCCGAAGCCGCCGAACCCGGCACCACCGGCACCACCGACGCCGACGCCATCGCCGCCGGCGCCGCCCTCAACCGTCGCCTCAGCGGCGCCGGCGGTGGTGCTGGCGTCCTGCAGCGTCAGGGCCGTGTTGGTCGAGACGTTGCCGGTGGCCGCGTTCGTGCCGGTGCTGGCAGAAGCTGCGCCGTCGTTCGTCACCGACGCCGTCTGCGGCGCGACGACGGCCCCGGCGCCGTCGATCTCGGCCGTGCCGAGCTGGCTGATCGCCGACTCCGAGTCGTTGCCCGTCGCCGAGGCACTGCCGGTGCTGATGGATGCCGCGCCGTCGGAGCTCGTCGAGCTCGACCCTGCGCTGGACGTCGTGATCTGATCCGCCGCGAGGGACGCATCGGCCGCCGCCGTGCCGTCCGCACCCGCGCCACCGACGCCCGTGCCCGCGCCCCCGGCGCCGCCGAGACCGGCACCGCCTGCGCCACCAGAGCCACCGAAGCCGCCGAACCCGAGACCACCGGCGCCCCCGGCACCGCCTGCACCGCCGGTACCCGTCGCCGTCGCGGGGCCGAAGGCCCCACCACGGCCGATGCCCGCGCCGTGACCGCCGGCGCCCCCGGCGCCGCCGGCTCCACCCGTGCCCGCGCCACCGGCGCCACCGTCGCCGCCGAAGCCACCGAAGCCGGCACCACCGTCACCTCCGACGCCGACGCCAGCGCCGCCGTCACCGCCGGTGCCGGTCGCCACTGCGGTACCGCCGGCGGTCGTGCTGGTCTGGGTGAGGATCGAAGCGTTCGTGGAATCGTTGCCCGTGGCGTCGTTGTCACCGGTCTCCGCCGTAGCGGTGCCAGCGTTGCTCACTGCGGCGTCCTGGGGCGCCACGATGACACCGAGGCCGTCGATCCCGAGCGCCGTCGACTGGTCGATCGACGAGCCGCTCCGGTTACCCGTGGCCGAGGCCGCCCCCGTGGAGATCGACGCCGAGCCGTCCGAGTCGTTCGTGGCCGCGCCGGAGGTCACCGTCGTGATGCGGCCTGCGGTCACCGATGCATCGGCCGTGGCCGCCCCGTCGCCGCCTGCGCCACCTGCGCCGATGCCGGCGCCGCCGGCGCCGC
>JAUXRW010000067.1 GCA_030681555.1 Acidimicrobiales bacterium | reverse complement strand
GTTCTCGAACCCGGGGCACACCTCGTTCTGGTAGACGAGGACGTCGCCTGTGAACGACGACGTGCTGATCGAGATCACCTGCGAACCCTCACCAGAGAAGGTGCCGGTGTGGCTCGGGATGAATGGTCCCGCCGTGGGGCGCGTCGGGTCGGAGATGTCGACGATCTGCACGCCACCTCGTGAACAGGTCGGCTCGTAGTAGTGGGTCAGGTAGGCGTAGTTCCCCTTGGCAGAGACGTCGGCGATGCGGCCGGGCTGCTCTTCGTCGCCGAACAGATCCGTGATCCCGACCACATCGATGTTGTCGTTGCGGGGGTCAAGGTGCCCCACCTCCTCACCGTGCTGCTGCTCGTTGTCGTGGTGGTGGTGAGCGTCCTTGCCGGAGTCGAGGACGCCGTCGTCCTCGAGGCGGTTGGGCGAGCGTTCGATGGCGCCGACCGTGGTGATCGCCGTGGCAGCGACCGCGAGGAGAGCAGCTGCTACGACACCATGCCACCACACGGTGGACCGTTCCATGGCGTTCTCCCTTCGCTCGGCCTCCCCAGACCGAACTGCCGCGCAGGGTAGCACTCCGGGGCGTACGCAGGCGGGGCCGTCCTCGAGCTACTTGCCCCTGAAATAGTCGGGCTGTGGTGCTCGCGTTTTGGTCGCGGATGGGGGACGATGACCTCGACCCGTAGGGCTAGTACGGATCGAGGCCATCGATGCTGCGAACGGTAAACGCGCAACCCACGTTGTGGGAGGCGATCCTGCCCGAGATGTGTCTCGGGCTTCCTGCGGAGCTCGGGGCGGTCGACCGCCTGCTCGATGATCCGGTGTTCTTCGAGCCGTTCCGGGCGTACTTCCACGCGTCGTTGGGGCGGCCGTCGATCCCGATCGAGACGTACCTGAGGTTGATGTTCTTGAAGTACCGCTACCGGCTGGGGTTCGAGCCGTTGTGCCGCGAGGTGGCCGACTCGATCTCTTGGCAGCGCTTCGCTCGGATCCCGCTGGGCGTCGCGGTGCCGCACCCGACGACGTTGATGAAGATCACGACCCGGTGCGGTTCGAGCGCTGTTGACGGGCTCAACGAGGCGCTGTTGGCCAAGGCGGCCGCGGCGAAGGTCCTCAAGACCAACAAGGTCCGGGCGGACACGACCGTGATCGAGGCGAACGTCGCCTACCCGACCGACTCGGGTCTGTTGGCCAAGGGCGTGGCCCGGATGGTCAAGACGATCCGGCGGGTCAAGGCGGCCGGGTTGGCGTCGCGGACCAAGACCCGTGACCGGACCCGCACGATGCATGCTCGGGCCCGGTCGATCGGCGCGAACCTGCGGCGCCGCACCGACCAGGCCAAAGACGAGGTGCGTGCCATCAACGCGGACATGGTCCGGGTCGCGCAACGAGCCGTCCGCGAAGCCCGGGCGGTGGTCCGCAACGCCCGCCGCGCGCTGCGCCAGAACCCCAGCGTGTCCGGCAAGACCAGCGCCGCGATCGATGAGCTCGAACGCACCGCCGAGCGGGTTGAGCGCATCGCCGCACAGACCCGTCAACGCATCTCCGGGACCACACCCGACGGCGCGACACGGCTCGTGTCACTCCATGATCCCGACGCACGACCCATCGCCAAAGGCCGGCTCGGCAAGCCCGTCGAGTTCGGCTACAAGGCCCAGGTCGCCGACAACGAAGACGGCGTCGTGGTGGACCACAACGTCGAGATCGGCAACCCGCCCGACGCGCCGATGCTCGCCCCCGCCATCGAGCGCATCGCTCGACGAGCTGGCCGGGCACCGCGCGCGGTCACCGCCGACCGCGGCTACGGCGAGATCGCCGTCGAGCGCACCATCGAAGCGCTCGGCGTGACCAACGTCGTGCTCCCCACCAAAGGCAAACCCTCCGCCACACGCCGCGCCCACCAGCAACGAAGATCGTTCCAGAACCTCGTGAAGTGGCGCACCGGAAGCGAGGGCCGCATCAGCTGCCTCAAACGCGACTTCGGCTGGAACCGCACCCGCAACGACGGCATCGAGGGAGCCCGAACCTGGTGCGGTCACGGCGTGTTCAACCACAACCTCATCAAGATCGCCGCCCTGATCCCCTGACCAGCCGGATCGCCGATCGACGCGCAGCCGCAAACCGATCCGGCACCACCACGCTCAGCCCGCCGGAGTGTTCTTCAGGGGCAAGGAGCTAAGCCATCGCAACAGCGTGATCCTCGTTGAGCACTGACCCGAGGTGGGCGGCGGATTAGGCGAGGAGGTGATCGAGGCATTCTCGGCAGATGGTCCTGACCCAGCACCCGGCGAAGGCGTTCGCTTTGGGTGCCCGAACCAGCGTGCGGATGGGGACGATGCCCATGGATCTGAACCACGTGGTCGAAGCTCGAGGTGAACTGGGCCCCCCGGGCGGCGATCCTGGGCGTAGTGCGCTCGACCGCACTTCAGCCTCCACGACGCTGGCTACCTGGCACTGAAGGGCGTGAGCGAACCGGTCGCTGCGTGGGAAGTTGCGTGGCATGCCTTGCGGAACGACGCGTTGGCGCTCCCCGACCCTCCTACGTTCGGGCCGGCGACGACGCCATGGCAGCGGATGCGCCCGACGTCGCGCTCGACTTGTTCAACCGCGCGCTCCAGCTGCTGCGCGGCGACACTGCGGCGGTACCGGTGTTGCGTAGCGACGTGTCGCACCGGCTCGGCGTGGCCTCCCGGACGACGGGCCGGTTTGCCTATCGCCCGCACCTGGAGGAAGCGGCGCGGCTGGCGCTCTTCGAGGGACGTCCGGTCGCGGCCGAGGCGATGCTCGAGGACCGGGGCAGCCCGTTCGCCAGCGGCGGCATCGCACCGGAGCGGCGGGCGATCCAGGACCAGCTGGCCGAGTGCGCGAGCTCCCCGCCAGTGATGGGGCGTCGCTGCTGGGCTCGAGGAACTACGAGGGGTGGACGGGCGATGTCGCGGCGTCGGCGGTAGGCGGCCGCCCGGCAGGCGTCGGATCAGAACAGGTTTGGCCCAGCCAGGAGGCCGCCGTCGATGGTGAACTCCGAGCCGGTGCAGTACGACGAGTCGTCGCTGGCCAGGAAGAGCGCCAGCCGGGCCACGTCCTCGGGCGTGCCGATGCGACCGAGCGGGACCTTGCCCATGACCCCCGTTCCGTCCAGCGTGATGTCGCCGACCTGCAGATCACGGATCATCGGGGTGTCGACGCCGCCAGGGTGGATCGAGTTGACCCGGATCCCCCGCGGGCCGAGCTCGAGCGCTGCGACCTTGGTCATTCCTCGCACCGCAAACTTGGACGCCACGTAGCTGACCGATCCGGCCATGCCGACGAGACCGTCGATCGAGGAGATGTTGACGATCGACGCGCGCCCGGATGTGGTCATGGCGGCGATCACAGCCTGCATGCCCAGGAATACCCCGAGCTGGTTCACCTCGATCAGGGACATGTAGTCATCGGGCGTCGTGTCCTCGATGGAGGACAGGCGGAAGACGCCGGCGTTGTTGATGAGCACGTCGAGACCACCGAAGCTGTCGGTGGCGGTGGACACCGCCGCGGTCCAGTCCTCCTTGCGGCGGACGTCGAGATGGACGTAGGCCGCCGCCTCACCCAGTTCCTCGGCAACGGCCTTGCCCTCGTCGTCGAGCACGTCGCCGATGACGACCTTGGCGCCCTCGGCGGTGAAGAGTCGGGCCTCGGCGGCACCCTGGCCCCTCGACCCTCCCGAGATGAGGGCTATCCGGCCCCCGAGCCTCCCCTTCGGCGTTTCCGGCATCGTCGTTCCTCCCAGATCGTTCAATAGCTGACGACGGCACAGTAGGCACACCACCCGAGCCCGCGGACGCCGGCATGGCTTGTCACCCCCAACGTTGCTGCCGACGAGCAGTGACTGGTTGGCGCCGGAGCCAAGCCGAGAGCATGAGCCGGCCCTCTCGGTTGATGACGAGATCGTGATGACGTCTTCGGCGGTGCAGCCCCCGAGGGCGGGGCCGGTACGAGGGGTTGGAGCTGGGGATCAACGAGGGCACGCTGGGCACCTGGGTGAACAAGGACGGTGTTCAGCGCGGTGAGGCCCAAGGTCTGACTGCCGATGAAGGAGCTCATCCGGCTGCGACGTCGCTGTGCCGAGCGGGAGGTGGAGCGTGATGTCCGCAAGCGATCCGTGGTCCTCCGGGTCAAGGAGGCGACGCGATGAGCCTGGCGTCGTTCCTCGCCTTCCAGAGGACCGATCACCGCGTCGCCCGGCGGCGATGTCGCGGAGCCAGACACCGTCTCGCGGCTGCGGGCGACCCGGATCACGTCCTCACGGAACTCCCGGAGTAGGGCTTGGGCATGGTGCACAACCTTCCGGCGGCACCCTCTCGGCACCACACGCCAGATGTCACCCCGCCGACGGCGGTCCCATGCGATGGAAGTTGACGTCTGGGTAGCGTCAGACCTGATGGTCTCCGCACCTCAGTCGGCGAGTACATCGGCAGACGATGAGGTCCGGCCCGGCGAGCGCGCGAGCGGCGGCCGGACGCACCGGGCGGGCGTGCATCCCGTGGACGACGCGCCTGGCTGCCCGAGCTCCGTCACCGAGTTGGCCCGGTCGGATACGCCGGGCCGATGAGCAATCTCGATCCCGCCGCAGCCGCTCGTGCCGAGTCCCTCGACGATCGGACTGTCACTCTGGTCCGCCGATGGCTCGCTGAGGCGGCGGACGTCCGGGTGCGCGGTTCAGCGGCCCAGTTGGCGAGTGTGCTGAAGGATCCCAATGGCCTCGCCTTCGCGGTCGCGTTCGTTGACGGTGTCGTTCGCCCTGAGGATCAGCACGTCGCAGCTCGAAACCTCCAAGCGTTGGCCGTCGATCCCCCCCGCTTTCTCCCGCTGGTCCTGCGTGGTCTGGTGCGACTCGGCGGCGCGGTGGCCCCCGTAGCGCCCCGTGTTGTCGTCCCGATAGCCCGCAAGGTGATGCGCTCCGTGGTGGGGCACCTCATCATCGACGCGTCGGAGGCTAAGCTCGGACGCGAAATCAGGCGGATCCGAGGGGACGGCATCCGACTGAACATGAACCTGCTCGGCGAAGCAGTGCTCGGTGAGCGGGAAGCGCTGCGACGACTTGCCGGTACTCGGCGCCTACTCGAGCGCGACGACGTCGATTACGTCTCGATCAAAGTGTCTGCGACGGTGGCGCCACGCTCGCCGTGGGCGGTCGATGAGACCGTCGCGGAGGTGGTTGGTCGGTTGCGTCCGCTGTTGGCAAGGTGCGTGAGCGCCGTTCCGCACAAGTTCATCAATCTCGATATGGAGGACTACAAGGACCTCGACCTGACGATCGCCGTGTTCACCCAACTCCTCGAGGAGCCGGAGTTCCTTGGTCTCGAGGCGGGTATCGCACTCCAGGCCTATCTGCCGGACGCGCTGGGGGCGATGCAGAACCTCCAAGCGTGGTCGGCCGTTCGCCGGGCACGAGGTGGTGCCGCCATCAAGGTGCGACTGGTCAAGGGAGCGAACCTGCCCATGGAACGAGTCGAAGCGTCCCTCCGTGGCTGGCCGCTCGCGACGTGGCACGCCAAGCAGGACACGGACACCCACTACAAGCAGGTCCTTGATTGGGCGCTCGTTCCCGAGCGGATCGCCAACGTGCGCGTCGGGGTCGCCGGTCACAACCTCTTCGATGTCGCCCGTGCCTGGCTGCTCGCCGGCGACCGCGGCGTTCGTCCCGGTGTCGAGTTCGAGATGCTCCTGGGGATGGCGCAGGGCCAGGCCGAGGCAGTTCGACGCACGGTCGGATCACTGCTCCTGTACACGCCCGTAGTTCACCCGAGTGAGTTCGACGTCGCAATCGCGTACCTCATCAGACGACTCGAGGAAGGCGCAAGCGAGGAGAACTTCATGTCCGCAGTGTTCGATCTGGCGGACGACCCTGTGCTGTTTGGTCGGGAGGAGGCGCGGTTCCGCGCCTCGACGGCGTCGCTGTCGTCCTTGACGGCCGTTCCCCACCGGGTCGCGGATCGCTACGCGGCCGTTGCTCGGCCTAGGCCTGGTCGTTTCGAGAACACCCCGGACACTGATCCCTCAGTCGCTGAGAATCGCGCCTGGGCGCGCTCGGTCCTCCAGGCCGGGATGACATCTACGATCGGATCGGCGATCGAGGCGGCGCGCGTGGCCGATCTCGACCAACTCGACACCAGGCTCGAGGCGACACGGACGGCCGGGACTCGCTGGGGCACTCGCGCCGGCGCCCAGCGTGCCCAGGTGCTCCACACCATCGGCGACGCCATCGAAGCTCACCGGGGCGAGCTCATCGAGGCAATGGTGTCCGAAACAGGAAAGACGTTCGAGCAAGCGGATCCCGAGGTTTCTGAAGCCGTCGATTTCGCGCACTTCTACGCCGAACAGGCCCGCGATTTGGACGATGTCGACGGCGCGACCTTCGTCCCCCGGGCGCTGACCCTTGTCACGCCACCCTGGAACTTCCCAATCGCGATTCCCGCTGGATCGGTGCTCGCAGCGCTGGCAGCCGGGTCTGGAGCGGTTCTGAAGCCTGCCGTACCAGCTGAGCGATGCGGCGCGGTCCTCGCCAGGATCATCCAGGATGCCCTCGGCGCTGCCGATGCGCCTGCTGATCTTGTGCGGCTCGTCCAGGTCGACGAGCGCACTCTCGGGCCTGCTCTCGTCGGGCATGCATCGGTCGATCAGGTGATTCTCACCGGCGCCTACGAGACCGCCCAGCTCTTCCGCTCCGTTCGACCCGATCTGCAACTGCTGGCGGAGACCAGCGGCAAGAACGCCATCATCGTCACACCGTCGGCCGACATGGACCTTGCCGTGCGCGACATCGTTCACTCGGCCTATGGGCATGCTGGTCAGAGGTGCTCGGCCGCTTCCGTCGTGGTCCTTGTCGGCTCCGTTGCGACCTCCCGACGGTTCCACCGCCAACTCGAGGATGCCGTCGCCTCACTGGTCGTTGGTGACGCGACCAACCCGGCTACTCAAATGGGGCCGCTCGTCGAGCCCGCCGACGGCAAGGTGCTCGACGGCTTGACGAGCCTCGGGCCGGGCGAGCGGTGGATCCTCCAACCCCGGCCGCTCGATGACACTGGGCGACTGTGGAGCCCCGGACTACGCGACGGGGTGCGGCGCGGCTCAGCTTTCCATCTGGTCGAGTACTTCGGGCCGATTCTCGGGATCATGCACGCAGCGTCCCTCGACGAGGCGATCGACATCG
>JAUXRW010000065.1 GCA_030681555.1 Acidimicrobiales bacterium | reverse complement strand
CGGGCCTGGTCGACAGCGCGTAGCACGGCGGTCACCGGTGCCATGGGTCAGCCCTTCGACCGCTGCGCGTCACTCGCTCAGCATGGCCTGCGGGGCTTGGGTCCGCGGCGCGGGAAGCCGGGCGGCGCGGTGGCGCAGCGGGGAGCTGGGCGAGGATCGTCCCGATGTCGGCCTCCACCTCAGCTTCTGCACTCCGAGACCGCTGAGGAGGCCGTCCCCGTGCTCGAGCTCGAGGAGCAGGTGCTCGGTGCCGATGTAGTTGTGCCCCAACCGCAGAGCCTCCCGGAACGTGAGCTCCAGCGCCTCGCGCCGCCTCCTCGTCGTAGGCGAATCGACAACTCCAGGTTGTCGCCCGGCACGGGGCGCTGGTGGATGCCTATCGTCCGGCCCATGTCCGCAGCTCCGACCCAGGACGAGATCGGGCTCTACGCCTTCCGCGTGTGGGGCTACAAGCAGGGCGAACTCACCGCCACCCTGATCCACCTCGGCGACCGGCTCGGCCTCTTCCGGGCGCTCGCCGGCACCGGCACCACCGACGCGCCCGGCCTGGCTGCCGCCATGGGACTGCACGAGCGGTGGCTCCTCGAGTGGTTGCGAGCGATGGCGGCGGCCGACCTGCTCGAGAGCCCCGACGGGAAGCGCTTCACCCTGCCCGCCGCAGCCGAAGCGGTGCTGGTCGACGAGGACCACCTCGCCTTCGCCGCCGGAGCCTTCACGGGTGGCCACCCGGAGGGCTTCGTCGACCAGCTGGCAGAGGCGTTCCGCACGGGCATCGGGCCCGATTACGACGCGCAGGGACCGCAGGGCGCCCACGGGACGGAGCGGACCTCCGCGGCGTGGGCCCGCACCGCGCTCGTGCCGTCGATCCTGCCGCGCCTCGAGGGGGTGGTCGTCAAGCTCGAGGCCGGCGCGCGCGTGCTCGACGTGGCCTGCGGGGGCGGCGTGGCCATGGCCGCGCTGGCCCGCGCGTTCCCGGCCACCCAGGTGGACGGGGTCGACCTCTCCCGCCACGCCATCGAGCGGGCCGAGCGCAACCTCGAGGGGCTGACGAACGCCACCTGCCGGCTCGGCCGCGCTGAAGAGGTCACCGAGGCAGCCGCTTACGACCTCATCCTCACCTTCGACTGCCTGCACGACATGACGCGGCCCGCCGAGGCCATCGCCGCCGTGCGACGGGCGGTCAGAGAAGACGGCACGTGGCTGGCCAAGGAGATCCGCTGCTGGCCGACCTGGCAGGAGAACCGCAAGAACCCGATGCTGGCGATGTTCTACGGCTTCTCCGTGACGGGGTGCATGGCGTCGGCCACTTCCGAGCCCGGCGGCGCCGCCCTCGGGACGGTGGGCCTCCCCGGCCCGCTGCTCCAGGAGCTGGCGCAGGCGGCCGGCTTCACGAGGTTCGCCACGCACGACGTCGACGACCCCGCCAACCTGTACTACGAGATCCGGGTCTGACAGGCAGCGAGCACAGCACCGACATGGACACCGGGCGAGTCGACAAGTGGATTTGGGCCATCCGTCTCTTCAAGACCCGCGCCGATGCCACCGCCGCCTGTCGCGGTGGGCACGTGAAGATCAACGGGCGCAGCGCTAAGCCGGCCGCGACCGTGCGCGCCGGTGACCGGGTGCACGCGCACGTGCACGGGATCGAGCGGGAGGTCGAGGTGGTGCGCCTGATCGACAAGCGGGTGAGCGCGCCGATCGCGGCCGAGTGCTACGTGGACCACACGCCGCCCGTGCCGGAGGCCGACCGCGACCGGCCGGCCTCACGTGAGCGGGGGGCCGGCCGCCCGACCAAGCGGGAGCGTCGCGACCTCGACCGCTGGCGGCGTCTGGTCTGATCGACGCCGCAGCCTCGGATCAGCTGATCTCGTGCAGGGCGTCGCCCGGCGCGGCGTCGTCGGCGGGGCGATCCTTGTCCGGGAACTCGCCACCGCCTGCGACCACGTCCTCGCCACCTGCGTCCGGGCAGATCACCGTGCCGTCGTCGCCCACGGGCTCGCTGCAGCGGTGGTCATCGGGCTCGTGCTCGCTGGTGCGTTGGGTGGGCGTCGCCATGCCGCGCACGTACCCGGTCGAGTCCGGCGGCAACCGTCAGCCGCGTCAGGGGTACCGGCGACGGTGGTCGGGTAGGTCACCCGCATGTCCCCATCCGGAGGACCCCGTGCCGCCGCGCTCGTCGACCGGGCAATGGTTGGCGATGCGCTCGCCGAGCTGGCCCTGTCCGCCCCGTACACCCACCCCGACGACCTGCCCTCGGTGATCGGTCGAGCGGCCGGCATGCTCGGCGCCGATGACATCGTCCTCTACGTCGCCGACCTCGGCCAGCAGGTGCTCGTCCCGATGCAGGGGCGGGACCAGCCCAATCGCGAGGTGCTCGACATCGAGGGGACCGTGGGCGGGCGGGCCTACCGCACCGAGTCGATCGTGCCCATCCTCCGCGGCGACGGGAGGACGCAGCTGTGGGTCCCGGTGCAGGACTCCGCGGAGCGGCTCGGCGTGCTGCGCATGACCTTCGCAGGGGTCGATGAGTCCGTCGAGCAGGCGGCCAAGGCATTCACCTCGATCGTGGGGGAGTACGTCGTCACGAAGTCGCGCTACGGCGACGCGCTCGAGCGCACGCGCCGGCGCCGGCCCCTCACGTTGTCGGCCGAGTTGCGCTGGGCCCTGCTCCCGCCGCTGACCTACCACTCCCCGTCGTGCACGGTCACCGGCCTGGTCGAACCGAGCTACGAGATCGCGGGGGACACGTTCGACTACGCGGTCGTCGGGGACATGGTGCATCTGGCGATCTGGGACGCTGTGGGCCATGGGCTGCTGGCGAGCCGCATCGCCAACCTCCTCGTGTGCGCCTATCGGAATTCACGCCGTAGCGGCGGGCGCCTGCACGAGATGTACGCCGAGCTCGACGGCGTGGTGCAGAGCGAGTTCGGCGACTCGCTGTTCGCCACCGGGGTGCTCGCAGAGATCGACACGATCGACGGCCGGCTCCGCTGGGTGAGCGCCGGCCATCCTGCGCCGTTGCTCCTCCGAGGGACCCAGGTCATCGACGAGCTGCACTCGCCCCCATCGCTGCCCCTCGGGCTCGGCGACGGGTGCATCCAGGTGATCGAGGAGAAGCAGCTCCAGCCGGGCGACACGGTGGTCTTCTTCACCGACGGGGTGACCGAGGCCCGTTCTCCCACGGGGGAGCACTTCGGCCTCCAGCGCCTCGCCGAGCACGTGTCTCGCGCTGCCTCCGCCGGGCAGCGCCCGGCGGAGACCCTCCGCCGCCTGGTGGCCAGCATCGTCGAGCACCAGCGCGGCGTGCTGCAGGACGACGCCACCGTCCTCCTCGCGACCTGGCACGGGCCTCCACCTGAGGGGGAGCGCTCGCAGCGGCGCTGACCGCGCCATCGCGATCGGTCGATCATCGGGAGCCGCCCGTCCCGCGGGCGTCTCGATGTCGCCGACGAGGAAGTCGGCTCTCGTACTCGTCGGCGCCGACGACCTCGCCTCCTGGCCGCACCTGGTGGCCTTCGACCTCGTTCGAGGCCCTGGGACGGCCGGTGCTCATCGACCTGCTCCGGTCGGGCCGGACGCCGTCTCGTGCGGGACCACCGCAGCAGCGAGCTGCCGGGCCGGTGGCACCCTACCCCGCCGGCGCGGCGCCGTCGTAGCCGACCGGGAGGTACACGTCGCCGTTGGCGGTGAGGTACCAGATGCCCCAGTGGTAGAAGGCGCGGAAGCCTTGCGGGTGCTCGCCGATGAGCTCTGCGTAGAGCGTGACGCCGCGCACGTAGTGATCGCTGTGGTTGTAGTTCCAGAGAGCGCGGGCCAGGTCGGTCCGGCCGCCGTTGGCCTCCAGGTAGCGAGCCGCCGCCATGATCGCGTCGCTGGTGTCGTTGATGTCGCCGCCGTTGCCGTACGCCGCCCACGTGGTGGGCAGGAACTGCATCGGCCCCTGCGCGCCCGCCACCGACGTGCCTCGGATCCGGCCGATGCCGGTCTCCACGAGGTGGATCGCCGCCAGGTACGACCACGGGATGCCGTGCACCTGCCCAGCCTCGGCGTACGCCGCCATCAGCTGATCGGGTGGATCGGGGGGCACGATGCGCCAGGAGGGCAGGCTCGTGGCCAGCGTGCGGTGCATCGCACGGAACTCCCGGCGCGCCGCCGCGTTGTGTTGCACGGCGTAGTGCAGCTCCGGGGGCACGGCGGCCAGCACGGCGCCGTCCCACTCGGGATGGACGCCCAGCTGGCGGTAGGCGACCTGCTGGCCCAGCGCCGCCGCGGCAACGGCCTCGGGCTTGGCCGCAGGGTCACGAAGGGTGGTCTCGGCGGCAAGGATCTGCGCAGCCAAGCCCGCTGGATCGCCTGCGGGGGCCGGGGGGCGCAGCCCGTGCACGTCGACCGGCGCCGCGATCGTCGTGGTCGGCGGAGCGGTTGTCACGGTGGTGGTGGGCGCAGTGGTCGAGGTGGAGCTCGTGGTGGTCGCCCGCGCTGCGACGGGGTTCCGCTCGGCGCGCTCGGCACAGGCGCCGACCGCGAGGGCGGCCACGAGCAGCACGGCAGCGGGGGACCGACGGGTGGACAAGGTCGTCCACGCTAGGACTGTCGGGCCCGTTTGCGACAGCGGTGTGGTCGGTGTCGGCTTGGTACCGTCAGCCGGTGGCTGGGGAGGGGCGCACGGTCGTGAAGCTCGAGGTGCCCTGGGCAGATGCGGAGCTGGCGGCGGACGCGCTCTGGCAGGGGCAGCCCTCGGCGGTGGGCGAGGCGGAGCTCGGCGGGGGGCGGGTGCGACTCACCGCCGACGTGGCCGACGTCGATCGGATCCCGGGCCCCTGGGCCGACGCGCTGGTCCGGATCGGTGCGGGCGACGACCGCTACCTCGATGCGTGGCGCAGCTGGGCGGCGCCGCTGCGGGCCGGGCGCCGCATCGTCGTGCACCCTGCGTGGCTCGACGCTCCCGGAGCCCCGACGGACGACCTCGTCATCGTGCTCGACCCCGGGCGTGCGTTCGGCTCGGGGTCGCATGTCTCCACCCGCCTCGCGCTCGCAGCCGTGGAGGAGCACGTCACACCCGGCGACCGCGTGCTCGACGTGGGCTGCGGGAGCGGCGTGCTCTCGGTCGCCGCGTGCCTCCTCGGCGCGGCCGGGGCGACCGCGATCGACGTCGATGCAGGTGCGGTCGCCGCCACCCGTGACAACGCCGACCGCAACGGCGTCGCCGATCGGGTCGACGCGTCCGAGCGCACCCTCTCCGGGCTCGATGGCGTCTTCGACCTCGTCGTGGCCAACATCGGCCTCGCGATCCTCCGCTACATGGCGCCGGACCTCGAGGCGCGGCGGGCGCCGTCCGGGCTCCTCGTGCTCGGTGGCCTCCTGGAGGAGCAGGCGGACGAGATGGCGGCGGCGTGCGCGACGTCCACCGAGGTGGCGCGCGAGGGGGAGGATGGCTGGGTCTCGCTGCTGCTCCGCTCGCGTGGCTAGCGCCGGGTCACCCGGATGAGCCCCTCCTGCGCCACCGTCACGGCGAGCTGACCGTCGCTCGTGCAGGTGCTGCCGCGGCCGAGCCCGCCCAGGGCATCGGCGTACGGCCCCATGCGCGCGGTGAAGTCGGGAAGCGTGTCCGCGGGCGGCGTGTCCGGCATCGGCTCCGGGTGGTCGAGGCCCTGCTCGGGCACCTGGAAGCTGGCTTGGAGGTTGAAGATGTGGCGACGATCGGCTGGCTGATCGGTGTGTTCCCGGCGGGCAAGCAGGATCGCGACCTCCGGCGCAAGGTCAACGAGGTGATGATCGACGCCCACCGCAAGGGCGTCGAGGCCATCCGGGCCGCGGCGCCGGGCGTGCCCGTCGGGCTCACCCTCTCGATGAGCGACCATCAGGCCGTCGACGGCGGCCAGGCTCGGCTCGAGAGCATCCGCCACTCGATGGAGGACATCTACCTGGAGGCGACCGCGGGTGACGACTTCGTCGGCGTGCAGACCTACTCGCGCACCCGTGTGGGTTCCGACGGCGTGCTCGGTGGGGAGGAGGGGGTCCCGACGCTGGTGATGGGCTACGAGTACTACCGCAGGCGCTCGAGGCGACGATCCGGCGGGCGTGGGAGGTGACGGAGGGCCAAGTGCCGATCCTCGTCACGGAGAACGGCATCGGCACCGATGACGACGACCAGCGCCGGGCCTACGTGCGCGCGGCGCTCGAGGGCACGCTGGCCTGATCGCCGATGGCATCGATGTCCGCGGCTACACGTACTGGAGCCTGCTCGACAACTTCGAGTGGGCGTCCGGCTACGGGCCCCGCTTCGGCATCGTCGACGTCGACCGCACCACGTTCGTTCGCACGCCCAAGCACAGCGCCCTCTGGTACGGGCGGGTGGCGCGCGCCAACGCCATCGTGGACTGATCCCCGGTTGGGGCGGAGTGGCGACCGGCCCGTAACCTCGCCGCCGTGGCGTCCTCCCCCGCAGCCCTCCTCGATCGGCTCACCCGCGGCCGCGGCGAGAAGGCGCTCCGCTACTCCGCGGTCTCCGTCGTCGGGATCATCACGACCCAGACGCTCCTGGTGCTGCTCGCCGGGATCATGAACATCCAGCCGGTGACGGCGAACGTCCTGGCCGTGACCATCTCCGCCGTGCCTGTGTTCCTCCTCAACAAGCGCTGGGTGTGGGGGCGCCAGGGACGGGCCCGCATGCGTCGCGAGGTGCTGCCCTTCTGGGGGCTCACGCTCGTCGGCCTGCTGCTGTCCAGCGGACTGGTGGCCGTCGCCCACGAGCACAGCGACCGGACGATCTGGGTGATGATCGCCAACATCTCCGGCTTCGGGCTCGTGTGGGTGGCCAAGTTCCTCTTCCTCGACGCCATCGTGTTCGCGCCCCAGGACGACGACGTCCCAGAGGGCGCCCTGTAGGTTCGGCGGATGCCGCCGCTGCTGGACCTCGGACCCGACGAGCTGCTCTCGACCACCCGGTCGGTGCGCAAGAGGCTCGACCTCGCCAGGGACGTGGAGCCGCACCTCGTCCAGGAGTGCATCGAGCTCGCGGCGCAGGCGCCCACGGGATCCAACGCGCAGGGGTGGCACTTCCTCGTGGTGCGGGACGCGCCCAAGCGGGCCGCGCTGGCCGGGCTGTACGCCGAGGCCTTCGACATGTTCTACGGCGACCCTGAGGCTCGCCTCTCCGGTCTGCCGGCGGACGACCCCGAGCACCGCGCCGCCACCGAGCGCGTGATCAGGTCGGCGGCGTACCTCGCCGAGCACCTCGCCGAGGTGCCGGTGCACGTCATCCCGTGCATCGAGGGCCGCACCGACAGGGCCCCGGTCGCGATGCAGGCGGCGATCTGGGGGTCGCTCCTGCCCGCGGTCTGGAGCTTCCAGCTCGCGGCGCGAGCGCGCGGGTTGGGCACCACGCTGACCACCCTGCACCTGGTGTTCGAGCAGAAGGCGGCCGAGCTCCTCGGCGTGCCCGACCACGTGATGCAGGGGGCGCTCATCCCGGTCGCCCACACGCTCGGCACCGACTTCAAGCCGGGGGCGCGTCGCGATCTCTCGCGCATCGTCCACCACGACGCCTGGTGATGGACGCAGACCTGCGCCGGCACGCTGAGGCGGCGCGAGGCTTCATGCCTGTCGAGGAGGGCATGGCCCTGCACGACGCGGCGGCCGCGCTCGAGGTGCCGGGCCCGCTCCTCGAGGTCGGTTCCTACTGCGGGAAGTCGTCGATCTACCTCGGGGCCGCTGCGAAGGGGCAAGGGCGGGTGCTCTTCGCCGTCGACCACCACCGCGGCTCGGAGGAGAACCAGCCCGGCTGGGAGTGGCACGAGCCCGAGCTCGTCGACCCCGCGGTCGGTCGGATCGATACGCTGCCGTGGTTCCGACGGGCCGTCCACGACGCCGGCCTCGAGGGCACGGTCGTAGCCGTGGTGGGCGACTCGCCGTCGGTGGCTGCAGCCTGGGCCACGCCGCTGGCCTTCCTGTTCATCGACGGCGGTCACGGCGACGAGCCGGCCCGCACCGACTACGAGCGCTGGACCCCGCACGTCGTCCCCGGCGGCGTGCTCTGCATCCACGATGTGTTTCCCGACCCGGCCGACGGGGGCCGCCCGCCCTACGAGCAGATCTACCGACCCGCGCTCGAGTCGGGCCGCTTCGCCGAGGAGCGGGCCGTCGGCAGCCTCCGCGTCCTCCGTCGCCGCTGAACCACCGGGGCCCTGGCGAACCGGTCGTGGGGGGGG
>JAUXRW010000055.1 GCA_030681555.1 Acidimicrobiales bacterium | reverse complement strand
CGCCCTCATCATCGTGGGCCTCTTCGTCGCGCTCTGCGTCCTCGGGGCCAACGCGGCGCTGCAGGCACCGGATCGCTTTGGGATGCTCATCGCGACGGGGGTCACCGCCTGGTTCGGCGTCCAGGCCTTCGTGAACATCGGCGCGGTGATCGGGATCCTGCCCATCACGGGCGTACCGCTGCCCTTCATGTCCTACGGCGGCTCGTCGTTGCTGTTCAGCATGGTCGGGGCCGGCCTGCTGCTGAACGTCGCCAGGCAGGCGCAACCCGCTCCCCGTCGAGCCGCGCCGCGCCGCTCTGCTGCCCGGTGAGCCGTCCCGCCGACCCGACGTACGCGATCGTGACCGGCGGCGGAACCGCCGGGCACGTCCTGCCCGCCCTGGCGATCGCTGAGGCCCTCGTGGCTCGAGGGCACCCCCGGTCGACCATCCACTACGCCGGCAGCGAACGGGGGATCGAGGCGCGCCTCGTGCCGCCGACGGGGTTCCCGATGACGCTCCTGCCCGGCCGGGGCATCCAGCGCCGGCTCACGGGCGCCAACGTCGGCGCCGTGTGGGGTCTGCTCGTCGCCGGCCTCCGGGCCCTGCGCCTCGTCGGCCGCCTGCGGCCCAGCGTCGTGGTCGCAGTGGGCGGCTACGCCGGGGTGGCCGTGGCCATGGCCGCCGTCCTGCGCCGGGTGCCGGTCGTCGTGGCCGAGCAGAACGTGGTACCCGGCGCGGCCAACCGGCTCGTCGCCCGGTTCGCGAAGGCGGCGGCCGTGAGCTTCGACGGCACGCCGCTGCCGCGCGCCGTGCTCACCGGGAACCCGGTGCGCCCCGAGATCGCTGCGCTGGCCGACGGCTCAACCCGGGCCGAGGCCCGGCGGCGGCTGGGAGTGCCCGACGGACGCCGGCTCGTGCTCGTGTTCGGGGGCTCGCTCGGAGCACTGCGGATCAACCGAGCGGTGCTGGAGGCGCTGCCCCTGTGGACGGCTCGCACCGACCTGGCCGTGCACCACATCGTCGGGGCGCGCGACTGGGAGCAGATCAGCGCCGAGTCGCCCACCGTGTTGGGATCGCTCACCTATCGGGCGGTGCGGTACGAG
Source organism: Acidimicrobiales bacterium (assembly GCA_030681555.1). Lineage (GTDB taxonomy): Bacteria > Actinomycetota > Acidimicrobiia > Acidimicrobiales > VFJN01 > VFJN01. The sequence continues at coordinate 30,137 of JAUXRW010000055.1, read as the reverse complement.
GACGACATGCCCACGGTCCTCGCCGCTGCCGACCTGGCCGTGTGCCGAGCGGGGTCGGGCACGCTCTTCGAGCTCGCCGCGGCCGGCCTCCCCGCGATCCTGGTGCCGTCGCCGATGGTGACGGCCGACCAGCAGACACGGAACGCCGAGCAGCTCGTCGCCGCCGGGGCGGCGGTGCTGGTGCCGGACGCGGAGCTCGATGGCCACCGTCTGGTCGGCGAGGTGCAGCGCGTCATGGACGACGAGGATTTGCGGGCGCAGATGGCGGAGGCGGCCTCCGCCTGGGCCCGCCCCGACGCAGCCCAGGAGATCGCCGCGCTGGTGGAGGCCCACGCCCATGGCTGAGGAGCACCTCGACCTCTCCCGCCCGCGACGCCTGCACGTCACCAACGTGGGGGGCGCGGGGATGAGCGCGGTCGCGACGCTGCTGGCCGAGATGGGCCACGAGGTGTCCGGGCACGACCCGTCCGACAGCAGCCCGTTCCTACCGCCGCTCGCCACCCTCGGGGTCGCCGTGGTCACCGGTAGCCCGGCGCCCGACCTCGACGAGGAGGTCGACGCGATCGTCGTCTCGACGGCCACGCCGGAGGACCACCCGCAGCTTGCCGCCGCCCGGAGGCGGGGGATCCCCGTCTGGCACCGGTCCGGGGCGTTGGCCGCGATGGGCACCGGGCGGCAGGTCGTGGCCGTGGCCGGCACCCACGGGAAGACCACCACCTCCGCGCTCCTGGCCACGATCCTCTCCGAGACGGGTCGGGCGCCCGGGTGGGTGGTGGGCGCCGGCATCCCCGGCCTCGGTCGCAGCGCCACCTGGGGAGGCGACGGCCCACTCGTCGTGGAGGCGGACGAGAGCGACGGCACCTTCCTCGCCCTCGGCGCGAACGCAGCCGTGGTCACCAACGTCGAGGCCGACCACCTGGAGCACTGGGGCGGCGAACCGGCGCTGCGCGCTGCCTTCGTGCGGTTCACCTCCGCGCTCGTCGGCCCTGCGGTGCTCTGCGCCGACGACCCCGGCTCCGCCGTCCTGCTACCCGCGGCCACCACTCCCGTCACCTACGGCACGGGCGAGGGGAGCGACTACCGGATCGAGGACATCGCCGCCGACGGCACGGGCGTGGCGTTCACCCTGCGCCACGACGGTGCGCGGGTGGCCGTCGCCGTGCCGGGGATGCCCGGCGTCCACAACGCCCGCAACGCCGCGGCTGCGCTGACCCTGGCCCACCTGCTCGGGGTCCCCCTCGCCGATGGCGCCGCCGCCCTGCGCACGTTCCGCGGGGTGGCCCGGCGCTTCGAGGTGCGGGGCGAGGCGGTTGGCGTGCTGGTCGTGGACAGCTACGACCACCTGCCCACCGAGGTGGCCGCGGCGCTGGCGGCGGCCCGAAGCGGGCCGTGGCGCCGGGTGGTCTGCTGCTTCCAGCCCCACCGGTACAGCCGGACCGCCGCCCTGTGGCGCACGTTCGTGGACGCCTTCGACGACGCAGACGTGCTCGCCGTGACCGACGTCTACCCCGCAGGCGAGGCGCCCCGCGCGGGCGTGACCGGGAAGCTCATCGTGGACGCCGTGCTCGACGCCCACCCGTGGCAGCAGGTGGCCTGGCTGCCCTCGCTCGACGACGTGGTCGCCTACCTCGTCGCCACGCTGCGGGAGGGCGACCTGTGCCTGACCCTCGGTGCCGGTGACCTCACCACGGTGCCGGACCGGATCCTCACTGGCCTCCGATCGAGGCGCCGGTGACGTCGCAGGCCATCGAAGCGGCGGCGGCGGTGCTCGGCGACCTCGCCCGCCGGGACGTGCCGCTGGGTCCGATGACCACCTACCGGGTCGGCGGGCCTGCCGCCCTTTTCGTGCAGGTGGACGATGAGGCGGTGCTGCGCCGCCTGCGCGAGGCCGTCGCAGCCAGCGGGGTCGACGTCCTGGCTGTGGGCAAGGGGTCGAACCTCCTCGTCGCGGACGCCGGCTTCCCCGGGGTCGCCGTCGTCCTGGGCGAGGGCTTCGCCGCCATGGACGTGGACGGCACGCAGGTGTACGCCGGGGCCGCAGCGGCGATGCCCGTCGTGGCGCGACGCACGGTGGCCGCCGGGCTGACCGGCTTCGAGTGGGCCGTGGGGGTGCCGGGATCGATGGGTGGCGGCGTACGGATGAACGCCGGCGGCCACGGCTCCGACATGGCCGCCGTGGTTCGGAGGATCCGTCTCGCGGACCTCCGCAGCGGGGAGGATGGAGAGGTGCCGGCCCGCGACCTCCACCTCGGCTACCGGCGGTCGTCGATCGCCGCCCACCAGCTCGTGCTCGGCGTCGACCTCGAGCTCGCCTCCGGTGATCCCGAGGCGGGGGCGGCGCTGCTCGCGGAGATCGTGGCCTGGCGCCGGGAGCACCAGCCCGGCGGCCCGAACGCCGGGTCCGTGTTCGCCAACCCCGACGAAGGCGCCGCAGCTTGGCTCATCGACCGGGTGGGGGCCAAGGGGCTGCGCCACGGCTCAGCCGCGGTCTCGACCAAGCACGCCAACTTCATCCAGACGGACGACGGGGGCCGCGCCGACGACGTCTACGCGCTGATGGGACTCGTGCAGGAGCGGGTCCACGAGGCCACTGGCATCACCCTGCGGCCGGAGACCCGCTGCGTGGGCTTCGACCCCAACCCTCGAGTCGAGGTAGAGGGTTGAGCCGGGACGGCGGTCGTGGTCAGGGCGGAGGTGGAGAAGCTCACTTCCTGGCCACCGCCTCGGGATCGGCCTCGGCCATCGACCCGCGCATCCGCGCGCGCCGCATCGAGGTGCAGCGCGACGTCGGGCGCCAGCGCCTCCGCCGCGTCGTCGACGCGGGTCTGCTGCTCGCCGTGGCGGCCGGGTTCCTCGTGGCCCTGCGGTCGCCGCTGCTCGACGTCGAGGAGCTCCAGATTTCCGGTGCCCGCCGGTCGGGGCTCCACGCCGTCGTCGAAGCCGCCGGGATCTCGGTGGGCGACCAGCTGTTCGACCTCCGGCCCGGCACCGTGGGTCGGTCGGTGGCGGCCCTGCCGTGGGTGCGCGAAGTGACGGTCGACCGCGGCATCAGCGGCGTCGTGCGCATCGCTGTCGAGGAGCGCACCGCGGTGGCGATCGTCGGCGATGGTGACGCAGCCGCGCTCGTCGATGCCGAGGGCCGAGTGCTGGCCCCCGTCGCCGACGCTCCCGACCTCGGGGGCCGCCTCGTCACGGTGGTCGGCCTGCCCGGCGACCTCGCTCCCGGTCGCTTCCTGGCTGAGGAGGCCCGAGACGCGCTCGAGGTGGCGATGCGGCTCGCCGAGGCCGTGCCCGGCGCCGTGTCCGAGGTCGTGGTGGGGGACGGGCTCGTCGCCCGCCTCGTCGACGGCGGAGAAGCCCGGCTCGGCGACGCCACCCGACTCGGGGCAAAGATCCGCTCCCTCGAGACCGTGCTCACCCAGGTCGACCTGTCGTGCTTGGCCGTGGCCGACCTCCGGGTGCCCGGCAGTCCAGTATTGACCCGGGAGGAGCCGTGCTCGTAGCCTCTCGACCAAACTCAGAGGTCAAGGTTGCATCGACCTCCACTCGACCTTCACACCGGGCCCCGTCATGGCGCCCGGCCGGGCGCGCTCTCCCCGTCTCTCCCACCACTCCCTCGCGGAGGTAAGGATCCCCATGGTCGGTAACCCGCAGAACTATCTCGCGGTCATCAAGGTCGTCGGCATCGGCGGCGGCGGCGTGAACGCCGTGAACCGCATGATCGACGCCGGGTTGAAGGGCGTGGAGTTCATCGCCATCAACACGGACGCGCAGGCGCTGCTCATGAGCGACGCCGACGTGAAGCTCGACATCGGGCGGGAGCTCACCCGTGGCCTCGGCGCCGGCTCCGACCCGGAGGTCGGCCAGCAGGCCGCCGAGGAGCACCGCGAGGAGATCGAGGAGGTCCTGAAGGGCGCCGACATGGTGTTCATCACCGCCGGCAAGGGCGGCGGCACGGGCACCGGCGGCGCGCCCGTGGTGGCCGAGATCGCCAAGGGGCTCGGCGCGCTCACGATCGGTGTCGTCACTCGACCCTTCGCCTTCGAGGGGCGTCGCCGCTCGGTCCAGGCCGAGCAGGGCATCCAGCGCCTCAAGGAGAAGGTCGACACCCTCATCGTCATCCCGAACGACCGCCTCATCACCGTGTCGAACGACAAGACCTCCATGCTCAACGCCTTCAAGATGGCCGACGAGGTGCTGCTTCAAGGCGTGCAGGGCATCACCGACCTCATCACCACGCCCGGCCTCATCAACACCGACTTCGCCGACGTGAAGATGATCATGAGCAACGCCGGCTCGGCCCTCATGGGCATCGGTTACGCCTCCGGCGAGGGGCGAGCCCTCAACGCCGCCCGCGGGGCCATTTCGAGCCCCCTGCTCGAGGCGTCGATCGAGGGGGCGCGCGGCGTCCTGCTCACCATCGCCGGTGGCAGCGACCTCGGCCTCTACGAGGTGAACGAGGCGGCCGAGGTCATCCACGGCGTCGCCCACCCCGATGCCAACATCATCTTCGGCACGGTGATCGACGACGACATGGGCGACGAGGTCCGGGTCACGGTCATCGCAGCGGGCTTCGATCGCTGGGACGACAAGAAGGCCGGCGCCCGCCTCGGTGGGAGCGAGTCGGCTCGCCCGTCGGCCGTGTTCGGCGGCGGAGACGCCGACGACGAGCTCGACCTCGATGGCGACGACGACTTCGACGTCCCGTCGTTCCTGAAGTAGCGCCTGCTCCGAGGCCGGGGCTCGTGCGCAGCGTCCGCATCGTCACGACGACCCGGGCCGACGGCGACCTCGCCGGGGACCCACGACCGGAGCCGGCGCTCGCCGGCGCGCCACGGCCGTGGACCTGGCTGCGCCAGGTGCACGGGGACCGCGTCGTGGTCGTCTCGCGACCGGGGGAACACGCGGGCGTCGAGGCCGACGCCGCGGTGACCGCAACGCCCGGCTGCACGCTCGCCGTGCGCACCGCTGACTGCGCCCCTGTGGTGCTACGGGGCGCCCACGCCGTGGCGGTGGCCCACCTCGGCTGGCGCGGCGTGCTGGCCGGTCTGGTCGCCCGCACGGCGGACGCCATGCGAGAGCTGGGCGCCGCACCGGTCGCCGCCGATCTCGGTCCGTGCATCCGGTCGGGGTGCTACGAGTTCGACGGGCCCGAGCTCGACGACCTGGCCGCTCGGTTCGGCGACGGCGTGCGCGCCACCACCGACGGCGGCCGGCCGGCCCTCGACCTGGCCGCCGCAGTCCGGGTTGCGCTCGCCGAGCAGGGCGTCACCGACGTGCGTGACGGCGGAGTCTGCACCGCGTGCGACGAGCGTTGGTTCAGTCACCGCGTTCGGCAGGACACCGGCCGGCTCGCCACCCTCGCCTGGATCGAGCGATGACCGTCGCGGACGTCGAAGCGATCGCGGCGGCCGCCGACCGGATCCGGGACCGCATCGCCGGCGCCGGCGGCGATCCCGAGGCCGTGCGCCTCGTCGCAGTCACGAAGGGCCAGCCCGTCGCGGTGCTGGAGGCGGCCACCGAGGCCGGGTTGCTCGACCTCGGCGAGAGCTACCCGCAGGAGATGGCCGCCAAGGTCGAGGCCCTCCACGACCGCCCGGTGCGCTGGCACGGCATCGGGCGCCTGCAGCGCAACAAGGTCCGCACGATCGCCCCGGCGGTGCACCTCTGGCACTCGGTCGACCGGTTGGCGCTAGCCGCCGAGATCGCTCAGCGCGCGCCGGGCGCCGCCGTGCTCGTGCAGGTGAACGTCAGCGGCGCAGAGCAGCAGGGCGGTTGCGCACCGGCTCGCGTCGCGCCGGTGGCCGAGGGCTGCAGCGACCTCGGCCTCCATGTCCGTGGGCTGATGGCCATCGGGCCGCTGGGACCGCCCGAGGCGGCTCGCTGCGGGTTCCGCATGCTGCGGGCGCTGGCGGACGAGCTCGAGCTGCCGGAGCGATCGATGGGCATGAGCGCCGATCTCGAGGCAGCGATCGCCGAAGGCAGCACCATCGTGCGCATCGGCACAGCGCTGTTCGGTCCCCGTGGCGGCACCGTCGCCGTGGGAAAGTAGGGTCCACGTCCCATAGGAGGAGACCCATGGCTTCCATGTGGCGCAAAGCGATGCTGTACCTCGGGCTCGGCCCCGACGACGAGTACGACGACTACGACGTGGTCGAGGAGCCTCCGACGCAGCCGACACGCGTCCAAGCGCCGGCACCGGTGAGCCGGTACCCGGCCGCCGCCCCTCCCGCACGGGAGGTGGAGCGCGAGCCGGAGATGGGCGCGTCCCGATCCGTGCGCACGATCGGCGTGCAGCCCATGCGCCCCCAGCCGTCGGGCGACGGCGGGGACCCGGCCGCTCGTCCCCGCACCGCGGTGGTGCGTCCCCTCCAGCCGGTGTCCTCGGCCAAGCCGTACGTGGTGGCGCCGACCTCGTTCAACCACGCGCAGGAGGTGGCCGACAAGCTCAAGGTCAACCTGCCGGTGATCGTGAACCTGCAGAACGTCGACCGCGACCTGTCCCGGCGGATCATCGACTTCGCGTCGGGCCTCTGCTACGGCGTCGGCGGGCAGATGGAGCGGGTGGCCAACCAGGTGTTCCTGCTGACCCCGTCCAACGTGGAGGTGTCGGCCGAGGAGCGCCGTCGTCTCCAGGAGCACGGCTACGGCGAGGGCTGATCGGACGCCTTGGACGCCATCTGCATCCTCCTCCAGCTCTACCTCTACGCGCTGTTCGCCCGGATCCTCCTGTCGTGGTTCCCGACCACGCCGGGAGGCGCGCTGGCCTCCATCAACGCGTTTCTTTACACGATCACCGAGCCGGTCCTGGGTCCGCTACGGCGGGCGATCCCGCCCCTGCGCGTGGGCGCCGCAGCCATCGACCTGTCGCCCATCCTCGTGTTCTTCGGGCTGCAGATCCTGCTCGGCGTGCTCGACTGCGGTTCGCTCTTCTGACCACGTCGGGGTACCTCAGAGAATGACGGGGAGGTGGCTAGCATCGGACGCATGGACGTGACCGCGCAGGTACTCCACGACGTCGAGTTCCGGGAGGCCAAGCGCGGCGGGTACAACACCCAGGACGTCGACGAGTTCCTCGAGCGGCTGGCCGTCGGCCTCGAGCGCCAGGAGGCGCAGGTGCGCGAGGCGCGGCAGCGCGTCGCGGCCGCCGAGGCGCGGGCAGCAGACGCCGAGCGGCGCGCCGAGGAGGCGGGCCGGCACGGCGGCAGCTCCGAGGCCGACGAGACGCTGAAGCGCACGCTGGTCCTCGCGCAGCGCACGGCGGACGCCGCGATCCGCGAGGCGGAGGAGCGGGCGGCGCGCACCGTGGCCACCGCCGAGGACGAAGCGGCACGGCTGCTCGCCGAGGCCCACGACAGCGCCGAGCGGGCCTACACCGAGGCCGAGGAGGAGACCCGTCGAGCCCAGGACGAGGCCCGTCGTCGCGTGCTTGCCGAGCTCCAGGAGCTCGAGGAGGCACGGGACCACCTCCGTGCCGATGTGGAGGTGTTGGAGCGCCACATCGACGAGCAGCGGGACCGCCTGCGCCTGGCGGTGCGCGAGATGCAGGCCTTGATCGACGACCCCGCCGCACTGCGCGAGGTGTCGCTGCCGGTCCTGTCCGGGGTCGACGTGCCGGCGGCCTCCGCAGCGGCGCTGCCGTCGCCGCGCCAGCTCGTGGCCGAGCCCGCCGAGGAGGTCGAGGAGTGGGACGACGGCCCGGTCGGGGCCACCGAGGACGACGGCTGGCCCGCCTCCGGGGTCGAGCCCGAGGCCTACCACCCACCGCCCGCAGCGGAGGTCGTCCGACGTGCTCGCGACGACGTCCGAGGCGACGGCCGACCGCTCCTCGCGGAGTCGTACCAGGCCGAGCAGGATGACGACGTGTACCTCGCGGAGCTCCGCAAGGCCATGACCGACGACCGCCCGCTGGGCCCGCGCGACGATCCGGATGACCCGGCGTACCAGGCGGAGCCGGAGGGCACGCGGTCGCGCTTCGGCCGTCGGCGCTGATCCTTCGACGGATCTCCGACCATTCGACGGCCCGTCGCGTGGGCTGCCTAAGATGGCGGCTCCTGTGATCCTCCGGAAGGGATTCCGACGTGCTGGTGCTGTTGAGCTTCGCTCTCGTTCTCGTGGCCACCGTTCTGCTGGTCCTCGGCCTGCTGAACGATGACGGCCTGACGCTCATCTACATCTCGATCGCCAGCAGCGTCGCTGCGGCGATCGTGCTGATGATCGCTCTTCGGCTGAACAAGCCGAAGGCCGAGCAGAAGGCGGCGCCGCGTCCCCTGCCCGAGCCCGAGCCTGTCCCGGCGGGCGGTGGGCAGGACACCGACGGCGACTGGCTGGCCCCGGAGGACGGCACCTGGGCCGAGGACGGCTGGGATGCCGAGAGCGACGTCGAGTTCCCGATCGCGGACTACGACGACCTCACCGTCGCCCAGATCCTGCCGCTCCTGCCGCAGCTGTACGCCGACGAGATCGGCATCGTCGAAGCGCGCGAGCGGGCCACCAAGGCTCGTCCCAGCGTCCTCGACAAGCTCGCCCAGCTGCGCGGCGACAGTGCCGATGAAGCGGCCGACGCCGACGAGGCCGTCGAGGAGCCCGCGCCCGTCGCCACCGCGGCCACGGCGACCCGCCCCACCGCTCGGCCCACGGCGGCCGACGAGTGGTTCCCCATCGAGGACTACGAGAACCTGTCGGCCGCCCAGATCCGGCCGCTGCTCGGTGAGCTCGACAACGACGAGCTGACCCTGGTGCGCAACCGCGAGCTCAGCCTCGGCCGGCGGCCGAGCGTGCTCTACGAGATCGACCGTCGCCTGGGCACGTCGGCCAAGAAAACGGCGCCGGCCAAGAAGGCCTCGGCTCGCAAGACGGCGGCCAAGCAGGCCACCCCGGCCCGCAAGGCCACCCCGGTGAAGAAGGCCACGCCGGCCAAGAAGGCGACGGCCACAAAGGCCACGCCGACCAGGAAGGCGACGGCCAAGAAGGCGACGGCCAAGAAGGCCACGCCGGCCAGGAAGGCCACGCCGGCCAGGAAGGCCACCGGCAAGAAGGCCACCCCGACCAAGAAGGCCGTCAAGAGGGGCTAGCGGTTCCGGGCGGCCCCGCAGGGCGCCGGTCCGCCGTCGGTCAGCTCCGCCGGAGGAGCACGCGCACGTCCTCGTCGCCCATCGTGATGGCGAGGACGTCGTGGCTGGCGAGGTCGCTCACGACCTGCAGGTCGGTGGCCAGCACCTCGCCGGCGATCCAGGAGCCGTGGGCCTCGATCGCCTCGGTGATCCGGACCGATCCGTCGAGCTTCACCGCGATCCGGTCGGCGATCTCGAATCCCTGCTCCTTGCGCAGGTCGTTGAGGATTCGGACCAGCTCGCGGGCGAGGCCCTCGAGACGCAGCTCGTCGGTGAGCTCGAGGTCGAGGGCCACGGCCCAGCCCGCTTCTTCGGCCAAGGCGAAGGCCTCGTGGCGGGACGCCCGCACCTCGACCTCCTCCGCGGTGAGCGACTCGCCGAGCACCTCGATCGAGCCGGTGGCCTCGAGCTGGCGCTGGAGCGCGGTGCCGTCGGCCTCCGCCAGGGCGGCCTTCACCTCGCCCAGCTTCGGGCCGAGGCGCGGGCCGAGCCGGCGGAAGTTCGGCAGCACCGTCCACGAGATCAGCCCGGACAAGGTGTCGACGTCTTCCAGCACCTTCACGTTGAGCTCCGTGGCGATCTCGTCGACCACCTCGGGCGGCAGCTGGTCGCCGGGGTGGAGGAGCAGGGCACGGGAGAGCGGCTGACGGACGCGCACCTTGGCGTCGGTGCGGGCGGCCCGGCCGAGCGCCACCAGCCGTCGGGCCGAGGCCATGGCCCCGCCCAGCTCGGCGTCGCGCCACCCGCCCGGCTCCGGCCAGTCGGCGAGGTGCACGGAGGTGCGGCCGGTGAGCGTACCGTGCATCTCGTCGGCCAGGAAGGGGCAGAAGGGCGCCAGCAGCTCGGCGGTGGTGACGAGGCAGTGGTGCAGGGTGGCGTGGGCGACCGGGTCGGCCGCCTTCCAGAAGCGGGGGCGGCTGCGCCGGACGTACCAGTTGGACAGGTCGTCGATGAAGCCCGCGAGGCGCGTGGACCCGCCGAGCGCGTCGAAGCCCTCGAGGGCGGCGGTGACACCGGCAATCGTGTCGTCGAGCTCTGACAGGATCCAGCGGTCGAGGACGTGGCTGGGGGAGGGCGGCTCGCCGTCGGCCGTCCAGCCGTCGAGGTCGGCGTAGGTGCAGTGGAAGGAGAAGACGTTCCAGAGCGTGACCAGCGTCTGGCGCGTGGCTTCGCGGATGCCGTCGTCGGAGACGCGCCGGGGCGTCCACGGCTGACCGGCGGAGAAGAAGTACCAGCGCAGCGCGTCTGCACCGAACGACCCGAAGACCTGCCACGGGTCGAGGACGTTCCCCCTCGACTTCGACATCTTGGCGCCGTGCTCGTCGACGATGTGCCCGAGGCACACGACGTTGCGGTAGGGCGTCTCCCCGAACACCAGCGTGTTCACGGCCAGCAGCGAGTAGAACCAGCCCCGCGTCTGGTCGATGGCCTCGCAGATGAAGTCGGCCGGGAAGGCGCGGTCGAAGCCGCCCTGCTCGTCGAAGGGGTGGTGGTGCTGGGCCGAGGGCATCGAGCCGGAGTCGAACCACGCGTCGAGCACCGGCTCGAGGCGTCGTGCCGTGCCCCCGCAGTCGGTGCACGGGAACGTGATGTCGTCGACGTAGGGACGATGCAGGTCGAGCTCGGCGAGATCGCAGCCCGTGCGCTCGGCCAGCTCCGCGACGGAGCCGACGCACGTGTCGCCCCGGCACCCGCCGCACCGCCACACCGGCAGCGGCGTGCCCCAGTAACGGTCGCGGGAGAGCGCCCAGTCGATGTTGCCCTCGAGCCACTTGCCGAAGCGGCCGTCCCGGATGTGCTCGGGGTGCCAGCCGATGCGGGCGTTCTGGTCGAGCAGCTCGGTGCGCCGCTCCGAGGTGCGGGCGAACCACGACGTCTTGGCCCAGTAGATGAGCGGCGTGCCGCAGCGCCAGCAGTGGGGGTAGGAGTGCTCGTAGGCCTCCTCGGCCACCAGCAGCCCGCGCCCGGCGAGGTCGGTGATGATGTCGCGGTCGGCGTCCTTCACGAAGCGCCCGTTGAACGCGGGCACCGTGTGGTCGAAGGCGCCGTCGGGGCCCACCGGGTTGAGCGTGGGCAGGCCTTCGGCGCGGCCCACCTGCGCGTCCTCCTCACCGAACGCGGGAGCGATGTGGACGATGCCGGAGCCGTCACCGTCGGACACGTAGTCGGCCACCACGACCCGCCACGGGTCGCCGTGGGTGGCGGGCAGCACGTCGAACGGCCGGTCGTAGTGGGAGCCGGCGAGTTCCCGGCCGGACCAACGGCCTTGCGGCGCCTGCTCCGGGTAGCGGCGCTCGGCGGCCCTTGCACCGAGGACGAGGTCGGGGCCTCCGTCGGGGTCGGCGATGCGCACGTACTCGAGGTCGGGCCCGACTGCGGCCCCTACGTTGGAGATCAGGGTCCACGGGGTGGTGGTCCACACCAGGAGGTGGGCGCTGGCGGCGGGACCGCTGGTGACCGGGAAGCGCACATAGACGGAGGGGTCGACGACGTCCTGGTAGCCCTGCGCCACCTCGTGGGACGACAGGGCCGTGCCGCAGCGGGCGCAGTACGGCGTGACTCGATGACCCTCGTAGAGGAGGTCGGCGTCCCACAGCTGCTTCACGAGCCACCAGACCGACTCGATGTAGTCGTTGCTGAGCGTCCAGTACGCGTCCGCGGTGTCGATCCAGGCTCCCGAGCGGGACGTGAGCGCCGACCAGTCCTCGACGTAGCGCTGGACGGAGGCGCGGCACCGCTCGTTGAACGCCTCGATGCCGTACGCCTCGATGTCTCCCTTGGTGGCGAGCCCCAGTTCCTTCTCCACCTCGAGCTCGACGGGGAGTCCGTGGCAGTCCCACCCGCCCTTACGGGGGACGTCGTGGCCGCGCATCGTCTGGAACCGGGGGTAGAGGTCTTTGAACACCCGGGCCCACACGTGGTGCAGACCGGGCTTCCCGTTGGCCGTGGGCGGGCCCTCGTAGAAGACCCAGGGCTCGGCGCCTTTCCGCGACCGGCGCACCTCGTCGACGACATCGCGCTCGCGCCACCGGCCCAGCACGCGCTCCTCCAGCGCCACCAGGTCGAGCGAGGGATCGACGGGTCCGAACGCCATCTCGCCAGGCTACGGCATGCCCGAGAAGGCTCCGACGAGGGTTGTTGTCACCGCGGCACGTGGATAACATGCCGCACCCTTCAGGGGGATCAGCCCCCGAGACAAGGACGGCAGCACACATGGCACCCACGACCAAGGCGGCCGCCAACGCCGCCAAGGCCCCGGCCAAGACGACGGCGAAGCGGTCCACCACCACGAAGGCCACGGCCAAGAAGGCGCCGGCCAAGGCCGCTTCCAAGGCCGGGACGGGCACGAAGCCGGCCGGCAAGGCCCCCGCCAAGAAGGCCGTCCCAACGAAGGCGGCCGCACCAAGATCGCCCAAGGCGGCCCCGGCGCCCACCAAGGTCATCGCGTCGCCCGCGCTGTCCCGCAAGGCCACGATCAAGAAGGCGCCCCCGCCCCGCACGGGCCCGCTCGACAAGTTCCTGCTCGGGCAGCTCGCCGCGCTCGAGGAGGAGCGGGTCACCTACCTCCGCCAGGCTGCGTCCCTCAAGGCCGAGGCCGACCTCCTGGCCGCGGAGCGCGAGCCCGGCGACGTGCAGTTCGACGAGGAGTCGGGCGAGGGCGACACGCTCGCTGTCGAGCGGGAACGCGATCTCACGCTCAGCGCCCAGGCCAGCGCAGCGGTCGAGGAGATCGACCTCGCCGTGGCCCGGCTCGAGAACGGCACCTACGGCGTGTGCGAGCAGTGCAACGGCATCATCCCGAAGGAGCGCCTCCGTGCCCTGCCGCACGCCTCCCTCTGCGTGCAGTGCAAGAGCGCGGGCTTCTCCCGTCGCTGACCCCGTCGTGGACCAGGCGCCCTCCACCCGGCGGGGGCGACGGCTCGCCTTCCTCGCCACCGCGGCGGCGGTTGTGGCGGCCGACCAGCTGACCAAGCAGCTCGCCCTCAGTGAGCTGGCGGACGGGCCCGTCGACCTGATCGGTTCCCTCCGCCTCAACCTCACGTTCAACGATGGCGCGGCGTTCAGCATCGGGTCGGGCCGCACGACCGGCATCGCCCTCCTCGCCCTCGCGGTGTCCGGGGTGGTCGCCTGGCTCGGCCTTCGAGCCGTCCGCTCGATGGCGGCGGTGGGCTACGGCTTCGTCTTCGGAGGCGCCGTCGGGAACCTCGTGGATCGCGCCCTCCGGGCGGGCGACGGGTTCCTCGGTGGCCGTGTCGTGGACTTCGTCGACCTGCAGTGGTGGGCCGTCTTCAACCTGGCCGACGCCGCCCTCTGGGTCGGCATCGGTCTCCTCCTCGTCGACGCCTGGCGCGAGCAGCGCGATCGGGTCGAGGCGGAGGAGCCGTCGTGAGGATCGAGGAGGTCGTCCCGGACGCGCTGGCCGGCGAGCGGGTCGACCGCATCGTCGCCATGCTGAGCGGCCTGAGCCGGGCCGAGGTGGTCGACCTCATCGCCGCAGGGGCGGTGCTGGTCGAGGGTGCGCCGGTGGTGACCCGCTCGAGCCGCCTCCGGGCCGGCGAGGTCCTCGAGATCGAGCTGCCCGACCCCGACGAGGCGGCGCGCCTCGTCCCGGAGCCCGACGTCGTGCTTCCGCTGGCCCACGTCGACGAGCACCTGCTCGTCGTCGACAAGCCGGCCGGGCTCGTCGTGCACCCGGGCGCGGGACAGCGGACGGGCACGCTCGTCCACGGCCTGCTCGCCCACCATCCGGAGGTGCTCGGCATCGGGCCCGACCCGAGCCGGCCGGGCATCGTCCACCGCCTCGACAAGGGCACGTCGGGCCTGATCCTCGTCGCCCGCACGCAGGAGGCCTACACGGCCCTCGTGGCCGCGCTGGCGGCCCGTGAGGTGCATCGCCAGTACCGCGCCCTCGTGTGGGGCCACGTCGACGCGCCGCGGGGCCTGATCGATGCTCCGATCGGGCGGTCCACCCGCGAACCCACCCGCATGGCGGTGGCCGAGCGGGGCAAGGAGGCCCGCACTCGCTACGAGGTGGTGCGCCGCTACGACGAGCCGGTGCAGGTCACCGAGCTGACCTGCACGCTCGAGACCGGGCGCACGCACCAGATCCGCGTGCACCTGAGCACGATCGGCCACCCGGTGGTCGGCGACGTCCGCTACGACGGCGCCCGCCAGTCCCTCCCCCTCGATCGGCCGTTCCTGCACGCCGAGCGCCTGGGCCTCGCCCACCCCATCACGGGCGCGCCGTTGGAGCTCGAGTCCGCCCTCCCCGCCGATCTCGTCGCCCTCCTCGCGCAGCTCACCTGACCCGTCGCAGCTCGCGACCCCACGGTCCATGGCGCGGCGACGCCTGCGGTGGCTCAGGGTCGCCACCTCGCGACGCCTGCGGTGGCTCAGGGTCGCCAACTCGCGACGCCTCGTGTACGGATCTGTGCACAGCCCGTCGCGAGTTCGGCGGAGGGGGCGAGGAGGCCGGCTTCGCCGGTCGCCGGGAGGCACCCGCGGAGGCAGGAGCGCAGCGACGCCCGGAGCAGGTCTACGCGGAGGCCAGTGCGGGAGTTGCACGAAGGCCGGAGGCGAGCCGGCTTCGCCGGTCGCCGGGAGGCACCCGCGGAGGCAGGAGCGCAGCGACGCCCGGAGCGGGCTATGTGACAGGCCACTCCAGCTGGCCGCGGGACATCGACGCGATGTCGGCCAGGGTGAAGCTGTCGAGGTGGGCGCGGATGCGGCTGCTGATGCCGGCCCAGACGGCGAGGAGCACGCACTGGCCCTCGTGGTCGCAGGCGCCGTTCTGGTGTGGCTCGCCGAAGTCGCCGAGGCTGATGGGGCCGTCGACGGCCGAGACGATCTCGCCCAGCGTGATCTCGGCCGGATCGCGCGCCAGGACGTAGCCGCCACCGACGCCGCGCTTCGAGCGGACGATGCCCGCGCCTTTCAGGGCCAGCAGGATCTGCTCGAGGTACGGCTGGGGGAGGGCGGTCCGCTCGGCGATGTCGCGCACCGACGTCGGCCCCGCCGCCTCGCCCTGCAGCGCGAGCGAAAGCAGCGCTCGGCTGGCGTAGTCGCCGCGGGTCGAGACCTTCACGCGGGCAACTGTAGAGGCGTAGGCCTTCGGGCAGTCCGTTCGAGCGTTACGGTGGCGACCCGCAGCCCGACCATGTCCCGAGACCTCGTCCTCCCGTCCTACGAGGGACCCTGCATCACGAACGTGGTGCCCGCCCTCCTGCATCCGCCCGCCGACGCGCCCGCGTGGCTGCCGGCGGCGGCGCTCGACGCCGACCGCGTCGTGCTGCTCGTCATCGACGGCCTCGGCTGGACCCAGCTGACGGATCGCAGGGCGCTCACGCCCACGCTGGCGTCGCTGCAGGGCGGTCCGATCACGACGGTGGCACCGTCGACCACGGCCACCGCCCTGACGTCGATCACCACGGGGCTCCCGCCAGGGGAGCACGGTGTGGTCGGCTACCGGATGGCGGTGCACGGCGAGGTGCTCAACGTCCTGCGGTGGAGCACGGCCACAGGCGACGCCCGGCAGAGCATCCCACCGGCCAAGATCCAGCCCCACGCCGCCTTCGGGGGT
Organism: Acidimicrobiales bacterium; assembly: GCA_030681555.1. Classification (GTDB taxonomy): domain Bacteria; phylum Actinomycetota; class Acidimicrobiia; order Acidimicrobiales; family VFJN01; genus VFJN01. Next base: position 14,444 of record JAUXRW010000055.1, on the reverse strand, counting down.
CAGCGCCCACCGGTGGTCACTCGGGCCGAGTTCGAGACGTCCGGCTTCACCGGGGCCCATCTCGATCAGACGCGCTTCACCGGGTACCGCACGCTCGGCACGTTCGTGGCCGAGGTGGCGCGGCTGGCGGCCGCATCCGAGCCGCTCGTCTACGCCTATTACGAAGGCCTCGACAAGGTGTCGCACGAGTACGGGCTGGGCGAGCAGTACGACGAGGAGCTGCGCTGGATCGACCACCTCGTGGCCCGCCTGCTCGATGCGCTCCCGGCCGGCACCGTGCTGCTCACGACGGCCGATCACGGGCAGGTGGAGGTCGGCGACCACGTGGTCGAGCTTCCGGGCGACGTGCTGACGCACGTGGCCATGCAGTCGGGTGAGGGCCGCTTTCGCTGGCTCCACGCCCGGTCGGGGCGCGCCGCGGCCCTGCTCGAGGCGACCCATGGTCTGTTCGCGGAGCAGGCGTGGGTGCGCACACGAGCCGAGGTCGTCGACGAGGGCTGGTACGGCCCGGTCGTCACCGAGGCGGCGGCCGGGCGCCTCGGCGACGTGCTGCTGGCGGCCCGGGCCGACGTCGCCTTCCACGATCCCAACGACACCGGCCCGTCCCAGCTGGTCGGGCGGCACGGGTCGGTGACGGAGGACGAGATGCTCGTCCCCCTCCTGGCCGGCGTCGCGGGGTAGCCCCACCGCGCCTGGACCGGGCCCCGGGGCCCGGCAGTAGCGTGGCCCCATGTCCGAGCCGATCATCGAGGAACCCGCCGAGACGCTGGTGCCCACCGTCGTCCCCGCCCAGGAGGAGCCGAAGGAGTCGGTGGAGTCACCCGGGAAGGTGATGCGGATCGGCTCGATGATCAAGCAGCTGCTCGACGAGGTCCGCCAGGCGGACCTCGACGAGGCCAGCCGCGAGCGCCTCCGCGAGATCTACGAGACGTCGCGCACCGAGCTGGCGTCGGCGCTGTCCCCCGATCTCCAAGAGGAGCTGGCCCGGCTCGCCCACCCCTTCGAGGCGGACGTCGAGCCCCCGTCAGGCGCCGAGCTCCGGGTCGCCAAGGCCCAGCTCGTGGGGTGGCTCGAAGGCCTGTTCCACGGCATCCAGGCCACGTTGTTCGCCCAGCAGATGGCGGCCCGCCAGCAGCTGGAGCAGATGCAGGGGCAGCTCCCGCCCGGTGCACGGCCTGCTGGTCCGGGCGGGGACGACCGGCCGCCTCCGGGCACCTACCTCTGAGCGCTCCCACGAGGTACCGTCGGCAAACCACATTCGTGTGATTCGAGGAGACGGGCACGAGTGGCCGACAGCTTCACCCACCTCCATGTCCACACCGAGTACTCGATGCTCGACGGTGCGGCGCGCATCGCCGACGTCGTGGGCTCCGCGGTGGCCGACGGGCAGCCGGCCATCGGGATCACCGACCACGGGAACATGTACGGGATCCTGGACTTCTACAAGGAGTGCAAGGCCCAGGGCATCAAGCCGGTCCTCGGCTCGGAGCTGTACATGGCCCACGAGAGCCGCCGGGAGCGCCCGTCACGCCGTGGCCGGGTGGACGACGGGGGCGGCGACGCCGGCGGCGGCACCAAGCTCTACTACCACCTGACTGCGCTGGCGGAGACCGACGCCGGGTACCGCAACCTCATCCAGCTGGCCAGCCGCGCCTTCCTCGAGGGCTACTACTACAAGCCCCGCGTCGACTGGGAGCTCCTGCAAGACCACAGCGAGGGGCTGATCGTCACCACGGGCTGCCTCGGCGGCCACGTGCTGCAGCACCTGCTGCGCGACGACTTCGACGGAGCGGCGAAGGCGGCCGGCCGCCTCCAGGACATCTTTGGCCGCGACAACCTGTTCATCGAGCTGCAGGACCAGGGCATCCCGGAGCAGCGGCGCACGAACCCGATGCTGCTCGAGATCGCCGATCACTTGCAGGCCCCGCTGCTCGCCACCAACGACAGCCACTACGTGCACCAGGGCGATGCCGTCGCCCACGACGCGCTCCTGTGCGTCCAGACGGGGTCGCAGATGAGCGACCCCGACCGCTTCAGGTTCCACGGTGACCAGCACTACCTGAAGCCAGCTCGAGAGATGCGCTCGGTGTTCGAGGAGGTCCCGGAGGCGTGCGACAACACGCTGTGGGTTGCGGAGCGTGCCGACGTCACGATCGAGTTCGGCAAGCCGCAGCTGCCCCGGTTCCCCGTGCCCGAGGGCTTCGACGACGACGCGACGTACCTGCGCCACCTCACCTTCGCCGGGGCGAAGGAGCGGTGGGGCGACCCACTGCCCGACCACATCGTCGAGCGGCTGGCCTACGAGCTCCAGGTCATCGAGTCGATGGGGTTCTCGTCCTACTTCCTCGTCGTCTGGGACTTGATCCGTCACGCCCGCACGTCCGGCATCCGCGTCGGCCCCGGGCGGGGGAGCGCGGCCGGCTGCGCGGTCGCCTACACGCTGCGCATCACCGACCTCGACCCGATCCGGTACGACCTCCTGTTCGAGCGCTTCCTGAACCCGAGCCGCATCTCGATGCCCGACATCGACATGGACTTCGACTCACGGTTCCGTGACGAGATGATCCGCTACGCGGCGGAGCGCTACGGCCGGGACCATGTCGCCCAGATCGTCACGTTCTCCACGATCAAGGCCCGGGCTGCGGTGCGAGACGCCGCCCGTGTGCTCGGCTACCCGTACATCGTCGGCGACAAGGTCGCGAAGGCGATGCCGCCGCTGGTGATGGGGCGCGACACCCCGCTCTATGCCTGCCTCGAGCCGCATCCCAAGTTCGAGGACGGCTACAAGATGGCCGCCGACCTGCGGAAGATGCGGGACGACGATCCCGACGCAGCGAAGGTCATCGAGGTGGCCAAGGGCCTCGAGGGGCTGCGTCGCCAGGACGGCATCCACGCAGCTGCGGTCGTGATCACGAAGGAGCCGCTCACCACCTACCTGCCCATCCAGCGCAAACCGGAAGGCGGGAAGGACGCCGAGGACTCGCCGATCGTCACCCAGTACGAGATGCACGGGGTGGAGGAGCTCGGGCTCCTCAAGATGGACTTCCTCGGGCTGCGGAACCTCGACGTGATCTCCGACACCCTGGAGATCATCCGGGACACCCGTGGGGTCGTGCTCGACATCGACGCGATCTCGTTGGACGACGAGGCGACGCTTGCGCTGCTCTGCCGCGGCGATTCGATCGGCGTGTTCCAGCTCGAGGGCGGGCCCATGCGGGCGCTGATGCGCTCGCTCGCCCCGTCGAGCTTCGAGGACGTCGCTGCCCTCGTCGCGCTGTACCGGCCGGGCCCCATGGCCGCCAACATGCACAACGACTACGCGGACCGGAAGAACGGTCGCAAGCCGGTCGAGTACTTCCACCCGGATGCGGAGGAGCTGCTCGCCGACACGTACGGGCTGATGATCTACCAGGAGTCCGTGATGCGGGTGGCGCAGCGGTTCGCCGGCTACTCGCTCGCCGAGGCCGACAACCTGCGCAAGGCCTGCGGCAAGAAGATCCGCGAGCTCATGAAGAAGGAGCGGGCCGCCTTCGTCGACGGCGTCGAGCGCACCGGCTACCAGCGGCAGCTCGGCACCTCGCTGTTCGACATCATCGAGCAGTTCGCCGACTACGCCTTCAACAAGTCGCACTCGTTCGGCTACGGCTTCATCGCCTACCAGACGGCCTACCTCAAGGCGCACCACCCGGCCGAGTACCTGTCGGCGCTGCTGACGAGCGTGAAGGCCAACCTCGACAAGGCGGCCATCTACCTTGCGGAGTGCCGCACGATGGGCATCGAAGTGCTGGTGCCCGACGTCAACCGCTCGGTGTCCGACTTCGCTCCGGTGGTGGAGGTGGACGAGCAGGGCAACGAGAAGCGCTCGATCGTGTTCGGGCTGTCCGCCGTTCGCAACGTCGGCACCGGCCTGGTGCAGCTGCTGCTCGCCGAGCGCGAGGCTCACGGCCCCTTCGCCGACTTCTACGACCTGTGCGAGCGGGTCGACTACCAGGTGCTGAACAAGAAGACGCTCGAGTCGCTCATCAAGGCAGGAGGCTTCGACAGCCTCGGGCACCCACGGCAGGGGCTGCTCCTGGCCTTCGAAGGCGTCGTCGACGCCGTCGTGGCGCGCCGCCGTGAGCGGGACATGGGGGTCATGTCGCTCTTCGGCGAGGTCGACGACACCGGCTCGATGTTCGACGAGCGTCCCACCATCCCGGCGATCGAGTTCGGCAAGCGCGAGCGGCTCTCGTTCGAGAAGGAGATGCTCGGCCTCTACGTCAGCGACCACCCGCTGATGGGTGCTGAGGCCTCCCTGCGACGGAAGTGCGACGGCTCGCTCACCGACATCCTCGATCTCGACGACGGGGCCATGCGCACCTTCGGCGGGGTGGTCACCGGGCTGCAGCGGAAGTGGACGAAGAAGGGCGACCTCATGGCCGTCTTCACGCTCGAGGACCTGCAGAGCACCGTCGAGGTGATGGTGTTCCCCCGCACGATGACCGACCACGGCCACAAGCTGGCCGACGACGCGATCGTGGTCGTGAAGGGGCGCGTCGACAAGCGGGAGGACCAGCCGAAGCTCATCGCCATGGACCTGGAGCCGTTCGAGCCGATGTCCGGTGACGCGTTCCCGCTCCGCGTGAGGCTTGCGCCACAGCGCGTGTCCGAGGCGCTGATCGACGAGCTGAAGCAACTGCTCACCGAGTACCAGGGCGACTCCCCGGTGTTCCTCCACCTGGGCGAGCGGCAGGTGCTGCGACTGCCCGAGGCGTGGGCCGTGGACGTCGGCCCCGCGCTCCTCGGCAGGCTCCGGGAGATGCTTGGCCCAACCGCGATCCTGGCGTAGCAGTACCTGACGCCCGTCTTGACCCGCGGGTCACGGAGGCTGAGCAGGACCTTCGCGACCACAACCACGTCTCCGGAGTTGCGCCCGAGCGCCGCGTCTACTGGACTGGAGTGGTCGCAACACCGAGTGATCCGGGGGCTGGCAGCCGAATGTCCATCCAGGTCGAGACCAAGGACTGCACCCAGCTGGGGGACGCGGAGCTCGCCGAGCTGGCCGATCTCTGCGCCGAGGGGCCCCTGCCCTACGAGGTCGGACTGCTCTCGAAGCAGGCCGAAGCGTGGGTCCTGACCACCCAGGCGCGGGAGAACGGGAAGCTGAAGGGCTTCGCGTTCTCCACCCTGGAGCGCATCGGCGGCACGCCCAGCGTGCTCGTCGGGCTCGCCTCCGTGAAGCGCTGCGCAAAGCGGGACACGGTGCTCCGCGCCGTCGTCCACGACCAGCTCCGGCGGGCCGTCTTGGCCTTCCCCGACGAGGACGTGCTCTTCGGCACCCGCTTCACCACTCCGTCCGGGTTCGAGGTCTTCCGCACCCTGCACGACGTCGTGCCCCGCCCCGACCACCGCGCCAGCGGTGAGGAGCGGGCTTGGGGCCGCCGCCTGGCCAAGCGCTTCGGGGTCGACGCAGCCGGCTACGACGACCGCACGTTCGTCGCCAAGGGCAACGGCTCCCACCCCGAGGTGTTCGACCACGACAGCCTGAAGCCCGACGCCATCAGCCGGGACGTCGCCGCCTTCTTCGACCGCCTCGACGCCAAGCGGGGCGACTCGCTCGTCGCCTTCGGCTGGGCCATGGCCGAAGACCTCGCCAAGCTCGCCTAGCCCCACCGCGCCGCCTCGTTGGACCTGAGCGAAGCCGTCCGCCGGCGGCGGATGGTGCGATCGTTCACGTCCGAGCCGCTCCCGTCAGGTGCGGTCGAGCACCTGGCCGACCTGGCCCGGCGGGCGCCGTCGGCCGGTCACAGCCAGGGGTGGGCCGTGGTGGTCCTCGAGGGTGCGGAGACGGCCCGCTACTGGGACGTCGCCCTGCCGCAGGAGCGGCGCGGCGCCTTCCGGTGGCAGGGCCTCCTCGCGGCCCCGGCGCTCCTGCTCGTCCTCGTGCGCCCCGACGCCTGGGTGGAGCGCTACGCCGAGTCCGACAAGGAGCCCACCGGTCTCGGCCGCGGCGCCGACGCCTGGCCGGTGCCCTACTGGTGGGTGGACGGGGGGATGGCGGTGGAGCACCTGCTGCTGGGTGCGGTGGTGCTGGGGCTCGGCGCCTGCTTCTTCGGCCTGTTCGACCACGAGCGGGCGGTGCTCGACGCGCTCGGCGTGCCCGAAGGCTGGCGGGCCCTCGGCGCCGTCGCCCTGGGCCACCCGGCGCCCGACGAGCCGGGGCGGTCGACCGGGCGCCGACGTCGAGAGGTCGCCGAGATCCTGCACCGCGGTGGCTGGAGGTCCGGCCCTGAGACCTGATGGATCGTCAGACAACGTGGCGGCCATGTTCCTCGGGGAGAACGTCGGTCACATCGTGATCCGCGTGGGGGCCGACGCTAGGAGGTGAGCTGCTGGCGCAGCTCGTCCGGCGATGCCGCAGGCAGGCGGCAGGCGTAGCCCTGGCAGACGTAGGCCCGACCGTCGTCGCGGCCCTCCCAGAGCGGGCCCTCGTAGCGCTCGCCCCAGGCCAGCACCGCGTCGGGTCGGTACGCCGTCCGCACCACCTCCAGCAGATCCGGTCGGTCACCGGCCACGACGATCTCGGTGGTGCCCCGCACGGCGAGGTCAACGGCCAGGAGGGCCTGCCCGAAGGCGGTCGGGTGCTGCACGGCCAGCGGCCCCAGCAGGCGGACCACGTCGAGACCGCGTTCGAGGTAGCGGCCGTCACCGGTCAGGGCGGCCAGGCGCAGCAGAGAGAGGGCGGTCGCTCCGTTGGCGCCGGGCGTCGCGTTGTCCAGGAGGTCCTTCGGCCGGGCGATGAGAGCTTCGGCGTCGTGGCCCGTCGTGAACACCCCGCCGTGCTCGTCGTCCCAGAAGAGCTCGAGCAGGGCCTCCGCCGCGGCGCGGGCCTCGACGAGCCAGCGGGCCTGACCGGTGGCCTCCGCGAGGCGGGTGAAGGCGTCGACGAGGGCAGCGTGGTCGGTGGCGTAGGCGAGGTGCCTGGCGCCGGCGTCGGCCTGCCACGCCCGCAGCCAGCGACCATCCGCTCGACGGAGGTTGGCCAGCAGGAAGTCGGCGCCCTCCACCGCCGCCGCGACCCAGCCGGGCTCGTCCATCGCGGCTCCCGCCTCGGCCAGTGCGGCGATGAGGTAGGCGTTCCACTCCGTCAGCACCTTGTCGTCGAGCCCCGGTCGGACGCGCGTGCAGCGGACGTCGAACAGGCGCTCCCGCGCCTCCTCCACGTCGCGGGGCCGGGCCAGGTGGCCCCGGGCGTGCATGCGGTTGGGGATGTTGGTGCCGTGCTCGAAGCTCCCGCCGGGACGGAACCCGTACCAGGCGAGGGCGAGCTCGGCGTCATCCCCCAGAACGTCCCGGACCTGGTCCTCGGTCCATACGTAGAACCGTCCCTCCTCGCCCTCGCTGTCGGCGTCCTCCGCCGACGACGTGCCGCCGCCCGGCTGGCGGAGGTCCCGGAGGACGTACCCGATGGTCTCGGCCACCACTTGGCGGAAGCGCTCCTCGCCGGTGACCTGCCAACCGTGGAGGTAGAGACGGATGAGCCGCGCGTTGTCGTAGAGCATCTTCTCGAAATGGGGGACGAGCCACACGTCGTCGGTCGAGTAGCGCGCGTAGCCACCGCCCAGGTGGTCGTAGATGCCACCGGCCGCCATGGCATCGAGCGTCGTGGTGAGCGCGGCCAGCGCTGCCTCGTCGCCTCGCGCTGCGGCTGCGGCCAGCACCTCGTGCGCCATCGGCTGGGGGAACTTCGGCGCGGCCCCGATCCCGCCCCACTCCGGATCCGACGCTGCGACGAGCGCCGCCACCGCCCCGTCGACATCGTCGACCGTGGGTAGGTCTGCAACCGGCTCCAGGAGGGCAGATCGGCCCAGGGCTCCGGTGAGCTGGTCGGCCTGGTCGAGCAGCTCCTGGCGCTGCGTCGACCAGAGCTCCTGGATGCGCCGGCACAGCTCGACGAAGCCGATCATCCCGCCCCGCCGGTCCTTCGGGAAGTACGTCCCGGCGAAGAACGGGCGGCCCTCGGGCGTGCACACGACCGTCATGGGCCATCCGCCCTGCCCGGTCATCGCCTGGGTCGCCTCCATGTAGACGTCGTCGACGTCGGGCCGTTCCTCCCGATCGACCTTCACGTTCACGAACGCGCCGTTCATGACCGTCGCGACCTCGGCATCCTCGAACGACTCGTGGGCCATCACATGGCACCAGTGGCAGGCCGAGTAGCCGATCGAGACGAGGATCGGGACGTCCCGCTCCTTCGCCGCGGCAAAGGCTTCGTCGCCCCAGGGGTACCAGTCGACGGGGTTGTCCGCGTGCTGGCGCAGGTACGGGCTCGTCTCCCGGGCGAGGCGGTTGGTGGAGGGCACGGGGCTCAACGTACCGACGGTCTCGCCACGACCGGCTCGACCGGCACCCCGGCGTCGTGGGCCAGCTGGCGGAACCGGTCGTCGTCGGTCGACCCGACCTCCAGGGCGGCGAGGCGCGTGTGGTCGTCGAGCACGAGCGTCCCGTCCTTCCAGGCGCGCAGGCGGAGGCGGGCGGCGAGGTGCTCGAGGTCGCGGTCGATGTTGCGACGCTCGGCCGGGAGCGGGACGGGGAGCAGGGCCGGGGCGGTCCAGTCGCCGTGCCCCTCGGCCTCGAGGCGCCAGCCGCGGCGCCGCGCCCGGAGCGTCCAGCGCCCCTCGTCCACGCCCGCCCGGACGATCGCCGCCGGGGGCGCGAACCGCACGACCTCCGACCCCAGCCGCAGCACGCAGCCCGTCACGGAGGCGCCGAACGGGCCGGCGGCGAGCCGGCCGCCTCCGAACGCGAGGCAGACGTCGCGCCGTGCGAACCCCTGCGCCTGCCCCCACCACCACCACCGGGGGAAGCCCGCGCCCCAGTTCTTCTCGGCGTAGACGTTGGCACCGTCCAGGGTCCACGTCTCGTGGCCGACCCGGACGGTGCCGCTGGCGCGCCCTCCGAGCACGTGCGGATGCCAGTACTGCCCGAGGAAGGGGACGGCGGAGAAGATGCCGCCGGCACCGAGTCGGTGTGGCCACCCGACGAGGTGGTCGAGGCGTACGGCCAGGTGGACGTCCTCGAGGTGCACCGCCAGCGACGCGCCGTCGGCGACGAGGACGTTCCCCGCGTGCACCTCGTAATCGTGAGCCGACGCAGAGGCGCTGCCGACAGCAGCCGACCGCACGACGTCGCCAGGATGGACCGCCACGGCGACGGTCGCCCACGATCCGGCAGGGTGGCGGTTGACGCCGCAGAGCGCCACCACGACCCGGCCCGACCGGACGTCGGTGAACCGCCAGAACCACCCTTCCATCTCGGCGTGATGGGTTGGTCGGGGATCGCCGCCCGGCAGGTCGGCACCGGTGCGGCGGTAGGCGCGCTGCACCCGTCGCATCAGCCATGAGGGTTGGTCCTGCTGCGCGCCGCCGGTCGTCACCCGCCGGTCCTACCCGCGGCGCGGGCGCCTAGCCCTGCCCCCGGATCGGGCACGGCTACGGTCCGGACATGGAACTCTCGCTGTCAGGTCGGGTGGCGCTCGTGACCGGAGCCTCACGCGGCATCGGCAGGGCCATTGCCAAGGCGTACGCTGACGCCGGGGCCTCCGTGCTGCTCTCGTCGCGCAAGTTGCCCGACCTCGAGGCGGCCGCTGCGGAGATCGGCGGCGACGTCGACGTCGTGGCCGCCAACGCCGGCGATCCGGCCCAGGCGGCCGTCGCCGTGGACCGCTGCATTGAGCGGTTCGGCGCCCTCGACATCCTCGTGAACAACGCCGCCACGAACCCGTACCAGGGGCCGACGATCGAGATCGACCTCCCCCGCTACGACAAGACGTGGGAGGTCAACCACCGCGGCGCCCTCGTGTGGACGCAGCTGGCGTGGCGCGCCGCGATGGCCGAGCGGGGTGGATCGGTGCTCAACATCAGCTCGGTGGGCGGCCTGTCCGTGGAACCGACCATCGGCATCTACAACGGCACGAAGGCGGCGCTCATCCACCTGACGAGGACCCTCGCCGCCGAGCTCGCTCCCTCCGTGCGGGTGAACGCGATCGCCCCGGGCCTGGTGAAGACGGACATGGCCCGAGCGCTCTGGGAACCCGCCGAGGAGCGCATCGCGGCCTCGATGCCGCTGGCCCGACTCGGCGAGCCGGCCGACATCGCCCACGCGGCCCTCTTCCTGGCCAGCGACCTGGCCGCGTGGATCACCGGGCACACGCTGGTCGTCGACGGCGGCGCGCTGCTCGGGCCGGCGGCGCGCAGGCCGAGCGCAGGTTGAGCTTTGGGCTCGCCCTCCGTGCGGACGACGACGGGCTCGGCCGGCTCGGTGCTGGCCCCGCGGACTGGCTGCCGGCAGGCCACAGGGCGCTGGCAATCTGGCCGACCGGCATCGTGTCTTGGTCGCTGACGGGGAGGAGATGGTGATGAGCCCCTGGCCGGGGTGGGAGGACCTGGCCGGGAGTGTCCGATGATGGTGATCCCTGGGGTGAGGTTCGCGCTCGCCCTGGTCAGAGGGCCGTGCGGCGGACCTTGCCGCTCGCGGTTCGGGGAAGTGCCTCGGCGAGCTCCAGCACCGTCGGCGCGGCGTAGGCCGGGAGCTGCGCCTTCGCGGCGTCGCGCAGCGCGGCCAGCGTGGGCGGCTGCTGCGGGTCCGCCGGCACGACGACTGCGACGACTCGCTGGCCCCACTCGGGATCGGCCCGGCCGACCACCGCCACCTCCGCGACGGCAGGGTGGAGCGCGAGCACGTGCTCGACGGTGACCGGCCACACGTTCTCGCCGCCCGTGATGATGAGGTCGCCGCGCCGGCCGTGGACGCGCAGCAACCCGTCGCGTAGCTGGCCGAGGTCGCCGGTGGCGAACCAGCCGTCGGGATCGCGGGGATCGGTGCCGTCCCGGTAGCAGCGCAGCAGCATCGGGGCCCGGATGTGGATCTCGTGCTGGTCGTCGATGCGGAGCTCGACGCCGTCCAACGGAACGCCCTCGTACGCGATGCCGCTACCCGTCTCCGTCATACCGTAGGTCGCGATCACGTTGGCCGGTCGGTCCGCCGGCGGCGACTGGCCACCGACGAGCACCGTGCGGAACAGGCCCGGATCGATGCGGGCCAAGGCCGTGGGCACCAGCGACGTCCGGGTGCAACCGCCCTCCCGTGCCGCCGCTTCGAGGGCGGCAGGGTCGAACGAGGCGTGCACCGTGAGCGCGGTGCCCATGAGGAGGGCGCGGGTGACAACCGAGAGGCCACCCACGTGGCTCAGCGGCAGGCACGCGAGCCACCGGTCCGACGCGTCGATCCCGAGCCGCGCCGAGGTGGCGAGCGCGGAGGCCCGAACCGCCTCGTGGGTGAGGACGACGGCCTTGGGTGCGCCGCCGGTGCCGCTGGTGGCGACGACCAGGGCGTCCCCGCCCTCGACGGAGTCGTCGGGCCGGGCCGCGGCAAGCACCGCGTCCCGAGCCGGGGCGGGGAGGCGCGGGTCGAGGGGGAGGACGGCGTCGCCGGCGTCCCAGGCCCGCGTGAGCTCCTCCACGAACCCCGGTCCCGCCGCCGGCACCACGGCGAGGCGTTTCATCGGCGGCGGGGACGCAGCATCGGCACGGTGGCAGCGTACGAGCGAGTCGGGGAGACTCTGCGCCGCCATGGCCGCCCCCGCAGATCGCTCCGCCCCCGCGCCCCCGACCGGCTGGCGCTCGTGGGTCGCCGGGGCCCGCCCCCGAACTCTCCCCGCTGCGGTGGTGCCCGTCGCCGTCGGCACGGCGTGCGCCGCTGGCGACGCACCGATCATCGGCTGGCGCGCCGTCGCCGCAGGGCTCGTCGCCCTGCTGCTGCAGGTCGGCACCAACTTCGCCAACGACTACAGCGACGGCGTCCGCGGCACCGACGCCCCGGGCCGGCGGGTCGGACCGGTGCGCCTGGTCGGCTGGGGGATCCAGCCGCCTGGCGCCGTGAAGCGCGCCGCCATCCTGTGCTTCGCCGGTGCCGCTGTCGCAGGGCTGGCCCTCACCGCCGCTGTGGGTCCGGAGCTGATCGTCGTGGGCGCCGCCGCGATCGCGGCGGGCTGGTTCTACACGGGCGGATCACACCCGTACGGCTACTACGGCTTCGGCGAGCTGTTCGTCTTCGTGTTCTTCGGAGTGGTCGCGACCGCCGGCTCTGCCTACGTGCAGCACGAGCAGCTCACCGGCCTGGCCCTCGTCGCCGCTGTGCCGGTGGGGCTCCTCGCCACGGCCCTGCTCGTCATCAACAACCTGCGGGACATCCCCGGGGACACCGAGTCCGGCAAGCGCACCCTGGCCGTGCGGTTGGGCGATGCCCGCACCCGTGTCCTGTACACGGCGTTCCTCGTGGTCGCCTTCCTCTTCGTGCCGGTGGTGGCGGGGGGCTTCGACCGCCCGCACGCCGCTGCGGCGATGATCGGGGTCGTGCTGGCCCGACGGCCCGTCCTCCGCGTGCTCGAGGGAGCACGCGGGCCCGACCTCATCCCCGTGCTCGGCACCACCGGCCTGCTGCAGCTCACGACCGGCCTCTTGCTGGCCGGCGGCATCTGGCTGGGCGCCTGAGGCGATCAGCGCGCCTCGTCGCCCAGCCAGGCGCGGAGGAGGGCGACGAACGCCTCGGGTTGCTCGAGGTGGGCGGCATGGCCGGCGTCAGGCACGAGCGCTGCGGCGGCGTGCCGGCCGATCGACGAGGCGATCCGGTCGGCCAGGGCGGCGAACCGCTCGTCCTGCGCGCCCGCCACGGCCAGCACCGGCATGGCCAGCCCAGGCAGCCGGTCCCACAGCGGCGCCTGCGCTCCCGTGCCGGCCAGCTCCAAGCTGGACCGCAGACCGGCGACGGTGTTCTCGAGCCGCTCGGCCACCCCCGCCCGGTCGGCCGATAGCCCGGCGAACAGCGGCTGGGCCAGCCAGCCCTCCAGGAACCGCTCGAGCCCTGCCGTCTCCAACTGGGCCGCGGTGGCCAGATCCTGCTCGCGGCGCGCTGCCCGTTCGGCCGCGTCGTCGATCCCCGCCGTGCCTCCGATCAGGACGAGGCCCTGCACGACGTCCGGTGCGGCCAGCGCGGCGTGGAGGCAGAGGCGCGCGCCCATCGAGTAGCCGACGTAGGTGCCGGGCCCGCCGGTGTCGGCGAGGAGGCGTCCGCCATCTTCGAGGTCGGCCCGCACCTCGCCCGACCCACCGTGGCCGGGCGCGTCGACGAGGACGACCTCGTGGTCGCGAGACAGGTCGTCCGCCACCGGACCCCAGCTGCGGCGGGTCTGGGTGAACCCGTGGACGAGCACGATCCGGGGCCCGCGCCCCCGGCGTTCGGCGTGCAGGACCATGGCGACGATCCTCGCAGGCCAGCCGGCGTGGGGTGCACGACAGATCCCTGCGGGTGTGCTCGGATGGGCCACCCATGGCGAACCCGGAGGACACCCAGGCCACGTTCTGCGCCACGCTCGTCGACGAGTGGGTGCGATGCGGCGTCGGCCACGCGGTCGTCTCGCCGGGGTCGCGCTCCACGCCGATGGCCCTTGCGGTGGCCGGCCACCCCGGCCTCGAGCTGCACGTGCAGCAGGACGAGCGGTGCGCCGGCTTCGTCGCCCTCGGGCTCGCCCTCGCCACGGGTCGGCCGGCGATCGTGCTGACGACGAGCGGCACCGCCGCCGTCGAGCTCCATCCAGCGGTGGTCGAGGCCGACCTCGCACGCGTGCCGATGCTGGTCTGCACGGCCGACCGGCCGCCGGAGCTGCACGACGTGGGCGCCCCCCAGTCCATCGACCAGCTCCACCTGTTCGGTCGGGCGCCGCGGTGGTTCCACGCGCCGGGGCCTCCCGACGCGGCCACCGCTCCCCGCTGGCGCTCCCTGGCGGCGCGGGCCGTCGCCGAGGCGATGGGCGCCGCTCCCGGGCCCGTGCACCTGAACCTGGCGTTCCGCGAGCCCCTCCTCGGCACGGCCGGGCCGCTGCCGACGATCCGGCCGCAGGGGGCGGTGGTCAGCGAGCGACCGGCGCGGCCTCGCCTCGTCACGAGGCCGGCGATGACGATGCTCGACGAGCTCGCCGGCCGGCGCGGCATCTTCGTGGCCGGCGCCGGCAGCGGGCCGGGCCGACCTCTGCACGACCTGGCCCGGCGGCTCGGCTGGCCCGTGGTCGCCTCGCCCCAAGCGCCGGTGTGGGGCGTGGCCGACGCCGTGATCCCCGCCGTGGACGCGCTGCTCCGCGAGCCGCGGCTGCGTGACGCGCTCCGGCCGGATGTGGTCGTTCGCCTCGGCACGCCGCTCGCCTCCAGGGTGATCGGGGAGTGGGTTGCGGCCAGCGGAGCCCGGGAGATCGTGGCCGCCGGCCCGGACCGCTGGATCGATCCGCACGGGACGGCCGACGTGGTCCTCGACGTCGATCCGGGTGCCCTGCTCGGCGCGTGGGAGGCGGCGAGCGGCGAGCTCGAGCCCACCGAGCAGGGCATCTGGCGCGAGGCGTGGGAGAAGGCGGGCCG
>JAUXRW010000052.1 GCA_030681555.1 Acidimicrobiales bacterium | reverse complement strand
GGGCTCGACGAACAGGCGGCGCGCCACCTGGCCGACCGGCTGAAGCCGTAGCGCAAGGAGTGGCGCGAGGGCGCCCCCTAACGCGCGTCTCCTAATCTGCAGCTCCCCTCAATTGGACGCGCCCCAGTGGTGCCGTTATCTTGAGCCCGCGCTCGGAAACCGTTGCGGCGTAAGGGCTTCTGCGTCGTAGACATGTCACCGACGCACATCACTGGGCCTGATCGCCGGTCGAGGACGACCGAAGGGCCCGGGGGCTCAAGGGTCGTGACCCGGCAAAATGGCGACGGCCCAAACCGCGAAGGAAGGTGCGACGACGGCTGGCACCTGGTCCGGGCCGAGGGGATCGTCGTGGGACCAGAAGACGACGGGACTTCCCTGTGCGGCGAGGTCGAGGCAGTAGTGATCACCACCGCCGTTGTTCTCGAGCGGCAGAAGCCAGGCGGACATCGGTGGGTGGGCCAGTTCGCGTTCCCAGGTGACGACCCGGATGACGTCGAGGTGCGCCGGCACACCAGCGCCGAATCCAATCACCTCATGGGATGAAACCGTGAACCAGCCGAAGTCGCCGAGGTAGGCGACGTAGTCGACGGGCAGGACGCCGAAGGCGCCACGCACGGCATCAAGCTCGCTCGGCGTGCAGCCGGTGCCGATCTCGTCGGCCCGAGAACGGACGAGCTGGCACAGCCGGTCGTAGTCGTCGCCCACGACCGGGCATCTTGGCGCACTCAGCGCCGCGCCCGCTGCTCCCCGAAGGAACGGGCGACCTGATCGCGAAGCCCGGTGTTCTCGGCCCGGAGTTGGGCGACCTCGGTCCGGGCGGCCTCCAGCCGCTGGCGGAGCGAGTCGATGCTCGCCCGCTGGTTCGCCGCCCCGGAGGTGACCGGCCGCCCGGCGGTGGGTCGCATGCGGATGATGGCGGCACGCAGGTCGTCCTGGCGATAGAGCCATCCCCGGGACACCCCGGCGGCGATGGCGACGCCCGAGAAGGTCACCGCCTCACCGCTGCGGTCGAGGTGCTCAATGGCCACGGTGGCCCGACGGCGGGCCGAGTCGTGGCGCTCGGCGGCGGCCACGGCGAGGTGGCGGCTGTTGTCGGCCCGGGTCACGGTGTGGGCCCGGTCCCCTCCAGCGCTTCGAGGGAAGGGATGATGTGGTCGAGGCTGGCCTGGACCTGGCGCAGGTTTTCGGCCAGGCGGAACTGGCCGTTGGCGTCGGCCCGGGCGATCAGCTTTCGGTTGGCGGTCGCCTGCTGGCGATGGACATCGAGGAACTCCGGCGTCGTCTGGAAGTCCGGGCAGGTGAGGCAGGCGTTGGGGTGTGAGCAGTCCTGCTGCGGCGGCCGGCCGCAGTAGCCGTTGGGCAGGCTGTCGCGGACCCGGGAGAGGTTGTGCTTGACCCACTCGGCATCGGCGGTGAGGGCGCCGGGGTCATAGGGCACCGCCTCCCCGTCGGTGTTGACCCGCTGGCGGCAGTAGCGCTCGAAGGCGTCGCGCACGGTGTGGTCGTGGATCTGGGCGTAACGGGCGGTCATGCGGGGGCTGGCGTGGCCGAGCAGCTTCTGGATGACGTGCTGGGGGACGCCGGCGTTGATGAGCCGGGTGCCGACGGTGTGGCGGAACTGGTGAGCGTGCACCCGCACGGGCTGGCCGGCCTCGTCGTGGACGCCGATGACCTTCTGCCACCGCCCCAACTGCCCCGACAGCGTGCTGTGGGCGTAGGGCTTGGCCCCGTCGGCGTTGTCGAGGATGCCCGGGAACAGCCACGGCGAGCCTTCCGGGTGCAGCGTGAGCACGTGGGCCTGCTGGGCCCGGATCGTCTCCGCGGCCTTGGCGCTGAGGGGGATCAGCTGCTCGATGCTGACCTTGGAGTTGGCGAAGCGCAGGCAGGGCCAGCCGACGCTGTCGTCGACCATAGGGCTGAAGGCCAGCTCGCAGGCGTCCCCGCCCCGCACGCCCGTCTCCATGAGCACGATCACCAGGTGGCGCACCGTCGGGTTGCGGAGGCGGGCCAGGCTGGCCTCGGACTCCAGCTGGGCCATGACGAACTCGGGGATGAACTTGGGCAGGGCGTCGCCGGGGCGGCTCACCTCTTCCTCGTAGATGACGGCATCGGCCGGGAGGCCTTCGAGGGTGCCGTGGCGGCGGCCCCATTCGAGGAACATCTTCAGGAACGTGAGGGTGTTCGAGCGGGTCGTCGTCGCCCAGTGGCTCGATGCCATCCAAGACAGGTGCTCGACCAGCAGGTCGCGGCTGATCCCGGCGATGCCGTCGACCTCGGGGTGGCGTTGCTCCAGGAACAGCGAGAAGCGGGCCAGCGCCTGGGCGCTGGTGTCGACGGTCGTGAACGCGTAGCCGGTTGAGAGCCTGAACCTGGCCCACCGCTTGATCGGCTCCCGCAGCCAGCGCTGGTGGATGACGCCGAAGTGGGCGCGTTCGCGGCCCCGCCGAACGGCGACGCCGAGACGCCGGGCGTCCCAGTCGTCGCTGCCGTACTCGGCCTCGACCTCATCGCCGATGCCCCCGGTGATGATCGGGCGGGCCCGGGACCGGGCCGCCGGTTCCGCCTGGCTCACCTGCTCTCCTCCGGGTTGCCCCAACCCGCCCGCCGCAGGGCGTCGCGGATGTCGGCCACGTCGAGGTGCACGTAGGTCTGGCTCGTCGTCGTCGAGGAGCTGTGGGTCAGCAGCCGGGCCACCACCTCGATGGCCATCCCTGAGCGGATCAGCTCTGTCGCCCTGGTGTGGCGCAGCATGTGGAGGGTGAAGTCGATCCCGGTGCGGGCCTGGATGCGGGCGACGAGGTCGTGCACCGCGGCGTAGGACATCGGCTGGCCGATCCGGCCGGCCCAGAGATTCACGAACACGTAGTCGGAGTCGATCTCGCCGTACTCGGCGTGCATGTAGTCGGAGTAGAGCCGCACCAGCCCGGCCGACACCGGGACCACCGCCGGCGAGCGGAGCTTGGCCCGAGCCCCGTTGGCGTTGTCGCCCCGGGGGACGATGTGGACCTCCTTGGCCCGGCTGACGAAGTCGGCGTGGCGCAGCCCGAGGGCCTGGCCCACCCGCATGCCGGTCTCGGCCAGCAGGCTCAGAAGGAACCGGTCCCGTGCCCGCTCGCACGCAGCCAGCACGGCGACCACCTGCGTCGCCTCCAGCGTCCGGGGGAGCTGGCGGACCACGGCCACCTTCAGCGGACGGGTCGGGATGGGTCGGCCCTTGGTGACGTGGTGCAGCAGCGGCTTGTAGGAGCCACGACCTACCCGGCGCCAGGCGACGAGGTCAGCGGCCACTGCGATCCCGGCCCGGGCGTGGTGCTCGTAGAACCCGAAGACCGCGGCGAGGTGGCGGTTCACCGTCGCCGGAGAACGCCGGGCAGTGCCGCCATCGAGCACGATCACGTTGGCCGCCGGTGCCCGCAGCCACGACACGAACCGGGCGACGTCCTCGACGCCGACGGACGCCCAGTCGACCTCGACGGCCGCCAGGAACTCGAACCAGAACATGAGGCTGAGGGCGTAGGCCCGCACCGTGTTCGGTGACCGCTCCAGGGCGGCGAGGTACGCGAGGTACTTCTCGACCGGATCGACGACCACTCCGTCGTCGACCACCGTCCAGGACACCGCGTCGGTGACCGGCATCACGACTCGCTGCACGATCATCGATGCCTCCGCCCGTTGGGGAACGTATGTTCGTCCATCCCGATGGCTACGTCAAACACATCGATGAAACCGCTGAAGTGAAGGTGTCTACGACGAAGCGATCAGCCCTCGTCGATTACATCAATGACAGTCCTCGACGGGCTTGGGATAAGTGCCGTTGCGGGCGCCGAGCCAGTAGCCCAGCGCGTGGAGCTCGCGCTGGAGGGCAGCCACTGCGGGGCCCGTGTCGCCCCGCCGCAGGGTGGCAGGGGCCGGCTCGGCCGCGACGGTCGTGGAGGTCGTCGACGTCGAGGTCGACGTGCTTGTGCTCGTGCTCGTCGTGCTGCTGCTGCTGCTCGCCGTTGTCGACGATGAGCTGCTGGTCGTCGGCGCCACCACCTCGATGGAGGTCGGCCGCTGCGTGTTGCGGAGCGAGAGGCTGATGACGGCGGCGGCGGCTACGAGGGCGGCCACCACGATGCAGAGGCTGCGCAGGATCGACGTGTGGTTCACACTTCGTTTGACGCTGCACAGGCGCCGAAAATTGCCTCGCAGGCGTTGCAGTTCTGTAACTGTTAGCGGTACGACCGGGCCTGGAGCTCGAACAGCTCGGCGTAGTCGCCGCCGGCGGCCAGCAGCTCGTCGTGGGTCCCCGACTCGGTGATCCGCCCGCCGGCCAGCACGCAGATGCGGTGGGCGAAGCGCACGCTCGACAGGCGGTGGGAGATCAGCAGGGCCGAGCGGCTCTCGTACAGCGACGCCACCGTCTCGAACAGATCCCGCTCGGCCCGGGGGTCCAGCGCCGCCGTCGGCTCGTCGAGGACGACGAGGGGCGCGTCGCGCAGGAAGGCGCGGGCCAGCGCCACCCGCTGCCACTGGCCCGTTGACAGGTCGGCCCCACCGAACTGCCGGGACATCACCGTGTCGTAGCCCTTCGGGAGGGCCTCGATAGCGTCATGGGCGCCGGCCCGCCTGGCGGCCTCGACGATGGCGGCCCGGTCACTCATCCTGGCCGGCAGGCCGATGCCGATGTTCTCCGCCGCGGTGAGGGCCGAGTAGCGGACGAAGTCCTGGAACACGATGGCGATCCGGGACCGCACGCCGGCGGGGTCGCAGTCGGCCACGTCGACCGCCCGACCATCGACACCGTCCCAGCGGATCGTCCCCTTCGCCGGCCGGTACAGGCTGCACAGGATCTTGGCCAGCGTGGTCTTCCCGCAGCCGTTCTCCCCGACCAGGGCGACCACCTCGCCCTTGGCGATGTCCAGGTCGACCCCGTCCAGCACCGGCGTCGCCCGGCCGGGGTAGGTGAAGCACAGGTCTCGCACGACGATGCGGCTGAACTCCCCCGGCGGCTTCCGTCCGGTGGGAGCAGCCGGCGGCTCCCTGATGAAGTCGCGGAC
>JAUXRW010000051.1 GCA_030681555.1 Acidimicrobiales bacterium | reverse complement strand
GTTCTGCTGACCGCCGTTCTGCTGACCGCCGTTCTGCTGACCGCCGTTCTGCTGACCGCCGTTCTGCTGACCGGCGTTCTGCTGACCGCCGCGCTGACCGCCCTGCTGCTGGCCTCCGTTGCCCTGGCCGCCGTCGGGTCGGCCCTGGGCGTTGCCACCCTGCTGCTGCGGCCGACCGGGGCCCTGCGGCTGCTGCCGTCCCTGGTCGCCGCGGCGGCCCCCGTCAGCCTGGCGGCTGGGGGCCACGTCCTCGGGCTGCTCGTCCGCGGCTGTTTCGTCCGTCACGGGAGCCGCGTCGTCGGCGCTCCCTTCGGGGTCGCCGGACGGCACGTCCGCGGTGGCGTCGCTGTCGCTCGCCTCCTCCTCGTCGTCGCCGGAGGCCTCCGTCGGCGCTGCCGCCTTGCGGGTGCGCGGCGCACGGGCGGGGGCCCCCTCGGCCCCGTCGCCTGCGCCGACCCCGGTGAGCTCGAGGATGAGCTTCACGATGGTGGCCTTCGTGGCCCGGGCAGCGGGCTTGCCGCCGAGCGCCTGCGCGATCGTCAGTAGCTCGTCGCGGTCCTTGCGCTCCAGAGCGGAGCGTTCGAGGGCGGTGGAATCGACGCTCATGGGATACCTCGGTTTCAGGGGGAGGGAGAGCCGGCGGACCTGAGCGGCGGACGCGGCCGGAAGCTGCGCTCCACGCTGGTCGGTGCCGGGATGAGGGCTGTCGAGTCGCCGAGCCCGGATCTCCCCGGTCGGTGCCGACTCCACGTTGCGCCCCCGGCGGAACGCCCTCACCGTAGCGCGGGCCCGCCGCGGCCGGGAAAACCCGCCCCGCGGGTGGGGCATGCGCTGCCCTAACGGGGCCACGGGTGCCCCCGACCCCGGCCGCGGATGAGGTGGGGACGTGAGCTGCCCCAGAAGGGCCGCTCACGCCCGAACCCGTGCGGCTGCCCTGCCGCGGGCCCTGGACCGTGCGGTGAGCCGCCATGGGCCCGCGCCCGCGAGGCACCCCCAGCGAACAGCTAGGTCTGTCGGTCGACGAGCCTCGCCATGAGCTGGTGGCCGGGGAGAGCGGTGCACGATGCGGTGGCCGGCTCGGTGTAGATGCCGCCGGGGCCGTCGGTGGCCGAGTCGACCAGGAGGTACGGCACCGAGTCGGTCGTGTGCGTCTTCAGCTCCACGGGCGTGGGGTGGTCGGGCAACAGGAGCATCCTCCACGGCCCCATCGAGTCGAGGCCGTCGACGAGGTCGGTGAGGATCCGGCGGTCCCAGCTCTCGAGGGCCCGCACCTTCTCCTCGAGGTTGCCGGCGTGGCCGGCCTCGTCGGTGGCCTCCACGTGGATCAGGAAGAGGTCGGCGCCCGCCTCCAGGGCGTGGAGCGCGGCGTCCCGCTTGCCCTCGTAGTCCGTGTCGTACCAGCCGGTGGCGCCCGGCACCTCGACGACGTCGATCCCGGTCAGGACGCCGAGCCCGCGAATGAGGTCGACGGCGGTGACCAGGCCGGCCTCGCAACCCGTGTTCTCCGCGAAGCTGGGCATCTGCGGCTGGAAGCCCTGGCCCCACAGCCAGACCTGGTTGGCCATCAGACCGAAGGAGCCGACGATGTCTCGGCTCGCATCCATCACCGCCCGCACCTGGGGTGCGGCGGGACCGGTGGGCCAGACGACCGGCTTGTCGGAGAGGTCGTGGGGCGGCGCGCACTCGGTCTCGGCCCACGACGCGGGGGCAAGGAGGATGTGGCGGTACTGGAAGCCGGGGTGGAACTCGATCTCCGCGCCGGCTCCGGCCCCGAGCTCGGCATCCAGCGCCCGGATGATCTCGACCGCCTCGTCGGTGGAGGGGTGCCCGCCGGCGAAGTCCAGCATCGTGCCGTCGTGGCTCACCGTTGACAGGTTGCAGCGGTACGCCACGCGGTCAGGGGGCAGTCGGAGGCCGAGGGCGGCCGCCTCGATCGCTGCCCGGCCGGTGTGGAAGCGGGCCGGGTCGTAGCCGAGGATGGACATGTTGCCGACGTCGCTGCCGGGTGGCATGCCGGGCGGGATGACGTCGGCCCGTCCCACCTCACCTCGGGCGGCGAGCCGGGCGAGGGTCGGCATCGAGGCGACCTCGAGCGGCGTTCTGCCATCGAGGGCGCGCACGGGGAGGTCCGCACACCCGTCCGGGACGCACACGACGTACTTCATCGGCAGATCATCGCAGCCACCCGCCCGCGGGGGCGAAGCGGTAGCGCGCTAGCCGAGCGGCAGCTGGTTCGGGTTGAACGGCGTGGTGCCGAGCGCCAGCAGCAGCCCGGGCATGCCGTGCTCGTCGGCGTAGCCGAGGGCCAGGTTCATGTCGGTGAAGTAGTTGGTGGCGGGCAGCGGCGTGATCCCCAGCGTCGAGAGGACGCCGCTCGCCTTGCCGGTGGCGTCGAGCATGCCCGAGCCCGAGTCGCCGGGGATGCCAGGCGTGAGCGTGTAGACGAGGTGCGTCCAGCCGCCCCCGGTGCTGCCCAGGCTTGGCCCGGCCTTCGGTGACAGCACCGTCAGCCCCTGTCGCAGCGGCGAGCTGCCGTAGCTGTACACGGCGCTGAGCGCCCTCGTCCCACTCCAGTTCACGCCGGTGGGGCCGCCCCAGTGCGGCATCGTCGGGTTCACCCGGCTGCGGTCGTCCGGGTGCAGCCGCACCAGGGCGAAGTCGTTGAAGGCGCACGCGTTGGGATCCTTCTCGTCGGCCTCCTGCATGGCGAGCCAGGACGAGTAGGCCAGGGTGCCCGGTTGGCTGGCGCCCTCGATGACGATCGGCGTGCCGAGCGGCAGGCTGCCGGCGTCGCAGCCGTTGGTGTCGGTCACCTCGCCGAGCCCCGTGCAGTGGGCAGCCTGGCCGATGAAGACCTCGGCGCCCTGGAAGAACACGAAGTTGGTGGAGCACTGGCCCACCGGGCTGGCGCTCACGACTCCGGGATGGATCGTGGCGGCCTCGACGGACGCCCATCGGGACGCCGATCCCGCGTCCGGCGCGAGCCCCACCAGCGAACCCAGCGCCGCAAGGGCGACGGCCACCGCGGCGAACCGCCGGCCAACAGATCGAGGGACCACGTGTGCTACCTCCCCAGAAGCCTCTTTGCCCTATTCTCACCTTGTTCGACGCCGGGCGTGCATCGCCTGCCTGGCCGCCGACGAGAGCAGTCGGCGTCAGCTGCCCACGGCGGCCTCGATGCGGCGCTGCACCTGGGCGAGATCGGCCGGGAGTACGTCGTACCGCTCCTCCCGCTGGAGCAGGTCGGCGAGCCGCTCCGGCAAAGGCGGGCGGACGCCCGTGGCCTCCTCGACCGCGTCGGGGAACTTGGCGGGGTGGGCGGTGGCAAGGCACACCATCGGGACGTCGGGATCGCGCCGGCGGGCGCGCGCCGCGCCGATGCCCACTGCGGTGTGCGGGTCGACGAGCAAGCCGGTGCGCTCGTGCACCTCGCGGATGATGTGGAGCGTGGCCGCGTCGTCGACCGTGGCCGCCTCGAAGCGCTGATCCTGTGGCGCCTCGGCGGAGCCGACGCCCCGGAAGCGCGAGAGCAGCTCGGTGGTGCGGGCACCGTCCCGACCCAGCAGCTCGAAGAGCAGCCGCTCGTGGTTCGACGACACCTGGATGTCCATCGACGGCGAGAGCGTCGGCACCACCGGTTCGACGACGAGCGACCCGTCGGCCGCCCAGCGGGCGAGGATGTCGTTGCGGTTCGACCCGATCACGAGCTGCTGCACCGGCGTGCCCATGCGGTCGGCGATCCAGCCGGCGAAGATGTTGCCGAAGTTGCCGGTCGGCACGGAGAACGAGCAGGGCCCGAGCTTGGCGGCGCTGGTGACGTAGTAGACGACCTGGGCCATCACCCGGGCCCAGTTGATCGAGTTCATGGCGGAGAGCCGCACGCGCTCACGGAAGGACCCGTCGGCGAAGCACGCCTTCACGAGGTCCTGGCAGTCGTCGAAGGTGCCCTCGATCGCGACGTTGTGGACGTTCGGCGCCTGCACCGTCGTCATCTGACGCCGCTGCACGTCGCTCACGCGACCGGCCGGGTGGAGGACGACGATGTCGAGGGTGGCCCGATCGATGCAGGCCTCGATCGCGGCCGACCCCGTGTCGCCCGACGTCGCCACGACGATGGTCGCCCGGCTCCCCCGCCGCGTCAGCTCGTGGTCGAAGAGGCGCCCCACCAGCTGCAGGGCGACGTCCTTGAAGGCCAACGTGGGGCCCCAGAACAGCTCGAGCAGGTGCAGGTCGTCGAGCTCCACGAGCGGGCACACCTCGGGGTGGTGGAATGCGGCGTAGGCCTCGGCCACGAGCCCGGCGAACGCCTCCCGCTCGATCGATCCCTCGACGTACGGCCACATCACGTCGGTGGCGACCTCGTGGTACGGCCGCTTGCCGTCGAACCCGTCGGCGAGCCGAGGCCACTGGTCGGGGACGTAGAGCCCGCCGTCGGTGGCGAGGCCGGCGAGGAGGACGTCGCCGAACCCGAGCGGGGGAGCGACGCCGCGCGTCGAGACGTACTGCACCACGGCGCCGTCTCCGGTCACTCGTCGTCGCCGACGACCCGGATGACCGAGCCGATGCGATCGACTGCGTCGAGGGCGTCGAGGTCGCGCAGCGTGGCCTGCACGTGCGCCTCGCGGGCCCGGTGCGTGATGAAGATCAGCCGGGCTTCGTCGCCCAGGCCCTCCTGCTCCATCGACCGGATCGACACGCGGTGGTCGCCGAAGACCCCGGCGACCTGGGCGAGCACGCCGGGCCGGTCCAGCACCTGCACGTTGAGGTAGTACGCCGACTCGAGATCGTCGATCGGGCGCACCTTCGCCACGCCGAGCTGGCCCACCGACGAATGCGACCCGCTCCGTCGGTTCAGCGCGGCGTCGATCAGGTCGCCGAGGATGGCGCTGGCGGTGGGGCCACCACCGGCACCCCGGCCGTAGAACATGAGGTCGCCGACGGAGGCGCCCTCGACGAAGACGGCGTTGAACGACTCGCGCACGGCGGCCAGCGGGTGGTCCACGGGCACCATGGCTGGGTGCACCCGCACGCCGATCTCCCCGGAGGGGACCTGCTCGGCCACCGCCAGGAGCTTGATCACGAAGCCCATGCGACGGGCGAAGGCGATGTCGATCTCGGTGATCCCCGTGATGCCCTCGTGGTGCACGTCGGAGGCCACCACTGCTGCCCCGAAGGCGATGCTGGCGATGATCGCCGCCTTGGCGCCGGCGTCGTAGCCCTCCACGTCGGCGGTGGGATCGGCCTCGGCGTAGCCCAGGGCCTGCGCCTCGGCCAGGGCGTCGGCGTAGGAGGCGCCGGCCTCGGTCATGCGGGTGAGGATGTAGTTGGTGGTGCCGTTGACGATGCCCATCACCCGGGTGATGCGCTCCCCGACCAGGGACTCCCGCAGCGGGCGGACGATCGGGATGCCACCCGCCACCGCCGCCTCGAAGAGCAGATCGACCCCGGCCGCCTCCGCCGCCTGGAACAGCTCGGCCCCGGCCGCCGCGAGCAGCTCCTTGTTGCCGGTGATCACGGGCTTCCCGGACTTCACTGCGCTGAGGATCAGCTCCCGGGCCGGCTCCATGCCGCCGATGACCTCCACGACGATGTCGACGTCGGGGTCGTCGACGACCGAGGCCGCATCGGTCGTGAACAGGCGCGGATCGATCGAAGCGGGGCGTGGCTTGTCGAGCGACCGGACGGCGACCCGGGTGACGTCGAGGCGCAGGCCCGTGCGGGCTTCGATGTCGTCGCTCTGGGCGGCGATGAGCTCGACGAGCGGCCCGCCCACGTTGCCGCAGCCCAGCACGCCCACGCGCACGGTCACCATCGTGGGCTCATCGGGCGGGTCGGCACCCCGCCATGGTAGGTGGCCTCCCGCCGGCCCCGGGCACGAGTACGCCGGTCGAGCGGCTCACAGGACGTCGTTGCGCAGCAGGTCGTCGAGCGTCTCCCGCCGCACCACCTCTCGGGCGGCACCGTCGGCCACGAAGACCACGGGCGGACGGGTGACCTTGTTGTAGTTGGATCCCATCGAGTGGCCGTAGGCGCCGGTGACCGGCGTGAACAGCAGGTCGCCGACGGCGGTACCGACGGGCACCTGGGCGTCGCGCACGAGCACGTCCCCGGACTCGCAGTGCTTGCCCACGACGGTGACGCGCCGGGGTCGCTCGGCGGCGACGTCTCGCAGCAGAGCCGTCTCGTAGCCCGAGCCGTAGAGCACCGGGCGGGGGTTGTCGGACATCCCGCCGTCGATCGACAGGTAGGTGCGCACGCCGGCGATCTCCTTGATCGTCCCGACGGTGTAGATCGTGACCGCGGCCTGGGCGACGATGGCCCGACCCGGCTCGGCGAGCACCCTGGCCCGGATGCCCGCGTCACGACACCCGGACAGCACCGACGATGCCCACTCGGTGATGGTGGGCGCCGCCTCGCCCTTTACGTAGGCGACGCCGAGGCCTCCGCCGATCGACAGCTCGGGCAGGTCGAGCTCCCGGACCCACGGGGCGACGACCTCGACGGCCTGGTGGAAGAAGTCGGCCACGAAGACCTGGCTGCCGATGTGCATGTGCACCCCGACCAGCTCGACCGACGGTGCGTCGCCGGCCAGGGCCACGGCCCGAGCGGCGTCGCCCGACGCTACGCCAAAGCCGAATTTGGAGTCGACCTGGCCGGTCTTGACGAAGTCGTGCGTGTGGGCCTCGACCCCCGGCGTGGCCCGGACGAGCACCCGGGGCACGAGCCCGTCCTCCGCGTGGAGAGCGGCCAACCGCTCGAGCTCGTCGAAGCTGTCGACGACGACCCGGCCGACCCCCGCCTGGCGTGCCGCCCGCAGCTCGGCCAACGACTTGTTGTTGCCGTGGAGCACGAGCCGGTCGGCAGGGACGCCGGCGGTGAGGGCGACGTGGAGCTCGCCGCCCGTCGCCACGTCGAGCTGCAGCCCCTCCTCGTGCGCCAGCCGGGCCATGGCCAGGCAGAGGAACGCCTTCGAGGCGTAGGCCACCCCGTCGCCGAACGCGGCTACGGCTTCGCGGCAGCGAGCCCGTAGGTGAGCCTCGTCGTAGACGAACAGCGGCGTTCCGAACCGTTCGGCCAGCTCGGCGACATCGCACCCGCCGATCCGGAGGGCGCCGTCGGCCGTGACCTCGGCGGTGTCGGGCAGAAGCTGGGTGGGCAGCGGACCGGTCATCGCGACGCCACGGTCACATCGATCGCGGCGCGGACACCCCGAGCACGTCGAGCCCGATGGCGAGCCCGACGCGGGCCGATTCCACGAGCCACAACCGGGCTTGGGTCAGCTCGGGGGGCACGTCCCCGATGACGTAGCAGTCGTGGTAGAAGCCGTGGAACCGGTCGGCCAGCTCGCGCATCCACGTCGTGATCTTGTGTGGCGCCCGGTCGTTGCACGCGAGGGCCAGGACCTCGGGCAGCTCGGACAGCTTGCGGAGCACGTCGAGCTCGCGCTCGTGGGTGAGCAGCGAGAGGTCGACGTCGGCCAGCGGCACCCGGACGATGCCGGCCTCGCCGGCCCGCCGGCCGATCGAGTGGATGCGCGCGTTCGCGTACTGGACGTAGAACACCGGGTTCTCGTTCGACTCCGCGGTGATGAGGTCGAGGTCGATCGTCTGGCGCGTGTCGATCGACTGGAGCAGGAACGTGAGCCGGGCGGCATCGGGGCCCACCGACTCGACGAGGTCGTCGAGCAGCACCATGTTGCCGGACCGCTTCCCGAGCCGGACCTCCTTGCCGCTCCGCATCAGGGTGACCAGCTGGCCGAGGACGATCTCCAGCTCGGACGGCTCGTGCCCCAGGGCCTGCACCCCCGTCTTGAGACGGGCGACGTAGCCGTGGTGGTCGGCACCCCAGACGTCGATGAGCAGCTGGTGGCCGCGGGCGAACTTGTCGCGGTGGTACGCGATGTCGGGGAGCATGTACGTGGGGTCGCCGTCGGACTTCACGAGGACGCGGTCCTTGTCGTCGCCGTAGTCCGTCGTGCGCAGCCACACGGCACCGTCGTCGTCGTACACGACGCCCTTGTCGCGGAGGTCGGCCAGCGTGGCGTCGATGGCGCCCGACTCGACGAGCGACTGCTCGGAGAACCACGTGTCGAAGTGCACCCCGATCCGACCGAGGCTCTCGGAGATGTCCCGCTTCACGCGCTCGTAGCCCCACTCGAGGGGGTCGACGCCGTCGGGCATCTCCTGCGCCCACCCGTCGATGTACTCGCCCTGGTACCCGCCCTCGGGGACGTCCTCGCCGGCCTTGCGCGCCGCCAGGGAGTCGGCGAAGAGCCGCATCTGCGGACCCCGGTCGTTGAGGTAGTACTCGCGGTGCACCTCGTGGCCGCACCGCTCGAGGATGTTGCACAGGGCGTCGCCGTAAGCCGCCCACCGACCGCCGCCGGCGTGGATCGGGCCCGTCGGGTTGGCGGACACGAACTCGACGTTCACCCGCAACCCCGACCCGACGTCGGGGCGGGCGAAGCCGGCCTCCCCCGCTTGGGCCACGTCGGTGAGGATCTCGTGCAGCCACGTCGGTGCGACGTGGAAGTTCACGAAGCCCGGCCCTGCGATCTCCACCCGCTCGACGTGCTGGGGAAGGTCGGCGTTCAGCGCATCGACGAGCGTCGCGGCGAGGTCCCGCGGGTTGCGGCCGTGGGCCTTGGCCGTGGCCATCGCGACGTTCGACGACCAGTCGCCGTGCTCCCGGCGGGCCGGCCGCTCCAGGTGGATGCCGTCGGGTGGGGTGATCCCGGAGTCGTCGAGGGCGGCGCGCAGGGCGGCGGTGAGGGTGTCGCGGATCACGGTGGCGTGCCCGGCGCTATCGCTTTAGGAGCCCGTTGACGCGGTCGACGAGGTCGAGCGGCTCGAACGGCTTCGTGACGTAGTCGTCGGCGCCGGCATCGATGCCCGCCTTCACGTCGGAGGACTGCGCCTTCGCGGAGAGGAGGATGATGGGGATGGCGGACGTGCCGTCGTCCGCCTTGAGCGTCTGGACGAGCTCGATCCCCGAGACCTTCGGCATCATGATGTCGCTGATGATCAGGTCGGGGGACGCCGCCCTGGCGACCTCGATACCCTCCGCGCCGTCGTGGGCCAGCAGCACGGAGAAGCCCTCGAGCTCGAAATTCACCTCGAGCAGGCGCAGGATGACCGGATCGTCCTCGACGAGGAGGACGGTGGGGGGCGGCATCGCTGCAGGCTACGCGACCCTCCGCCGGGCATCGAAGCCCGTTCGGCCGCGAGCGGGTCAGCGTCCTCGGGAACGTCCTCCTCCAGGCTGCTTGGCGACCTCTGCTCGCTCAG
The DNA here is from genome assembly GCA_030681555.1 of Acidimicrobiales bacterium. Lineage (GTDB taxonomy): Bacteria > Actinomycetota > Acidimicrobiia > Acidimicrobiales > VFJN01 > VFJN01. The sequence continues at coordinate 17,529 of JAUXRW010000051.1, read as the reverse complement.
TCCGCGCCCTGGCGTGCCCGGCGGCCGAGGCGGCAACTCCTTCGGGCTCGGTGCTGAACCCATCGGCGCGCTACCCCTGCGCCCGAACCGGTGCATGGGGTTACCCCGAGAACCCTCGCCGGACGTCAGAATCTCCCCATGGCCCACTCGCACCATGCGCACGACCACGGGGACGACCGCACGCTGACGACGGAGCGCACCCGGCAACTCCTGACCGCCGTGGTCCTGCTCGTTGCGCTGGCCGCCGTGGTCGGGATGCTGGTGCTGCGCCCGGACGGCGATCGGCCCGAGCTGTCCGAGGAGCTCGGCCTGAGCGCAGAGATCGTCGACGCCACCGTGTCCGACCAGATCGAGATCCCTTGCGCAGGCACGGACGTCGATGCCGGCATCCGCTGCATCGACGTCACGTTCGAGGTGACGAGCGGCCCGACGGCCGGCGAGAACGGCTCGTTCCAGACGTCCGTGAACGAGGCGACGATCGACTTCGACACGGGTGACGACATCACCCTCGGCTACCAGGAGGACGCCGAGCCGGCCTTCCGCTACTTCTTCAACGACTTCCAACGCCGCACCCCCCTCCTGCTGCTCGTCGTCCTGTTCGCCATCGCCGTGCTCGCCCTCGGCCGGTTCCAGGGCCTGCGGGCGCTGATCGCCCTCGGAGTCACAGGCGTCCTCGTCATCGGGTTCATGTTCCCGTCGACCCTCGACGGGAACGACCCGACCGCGGTGGCCCTCGTGACCGCCGCCGTTATCGCCATCGTCGCCCTCTACCTCACCCACGGCGTGACCGAGAAGATCACGGTGGCCCTGCTGGGCACGTTCGGGGCTCTCGCCCTGACGGCGCTCCTCGCCGCAGTGTTCTCGAACCTGGCCCGCTTCACGGGGTTCGCATCCGAGGACGCGTTCTACCTGACCGTCGCCTCGGCCCAGGTCGACGTGAAGGGCCTCGTCCTGGCCGGGATCATCATCGGCAGCCTCGGCGTGCTCGACGACGTCACGGTCACCCAGGTCTCCGCGGTGTGGCAGCTCCACGAAGCCAATCCGGGCTACAGCGCCCGACGGCTGTACTCCTCCGCGGTGGTGATCGGCCGCGACCACATCGCCTCCACGGTCAACACGCTCGTGCTGGCCTACGCGGGCGCCTCGCTCCCCCTCCTGCTCGTGTTCACGCAGGGTGGTCGGAGCCTCGGCGCCGTGGCTGAGGGCGAGGTCGTGGGCGTCGAGATCGTGCGGACGCTGGTCGGGTCCATCGGTCTGGTGGCCGCCGTCCCCCTGACCACGGGGCTGGCCGCCTTCGTGGTCACACGTGGGTCGATGATCCGGCCTGCCGCGGAGGCGCGGCCCGGGCGTCACGGGCCGTTGCGTGCTGCCCCGGCGCAGGCCGGCGACGCCGAACCGCCCGAGTCCGGACCGGCCGGCTCAGCCTCGTGGGACCAGTTCGCTCCCAAGGACCCCGACGTCTGGTAGTTCCGGGGGGCCGGACCCGGGCTGACGCGACTGCGGGCTGGCCGACGCAGCCTCGACGACAGCCCCTGGTTGCGACGAGCGCACGGCCTCGGCCACCGACGCCAGCTCCTGAACCCCCTCGGCTACGCGCGATGGCGAACGCGCTCGCTCGCCCGGCATCCGCACGCCGTTCCTATCGCTGCGCAAACCCCCGAGCAAGATCCGTCCGAACCGAGCGATCGGTACACCTTCGTCTGGAAGACCGACAAGGCGTGGGCTGGCACCTGTCGAGAGCTGATCGTCAAGCTGGTCGACGGAACGACGCACACCGCCAGGTTCAGGCTCAGGTAGGCGTCACCGGATCGGCCCGTCCGCTTCGTCGGACGACCCCTCCCCTCCGAAGGCCCGGGGAGACCCTCGCAAGCGACGCGTGGAGAAGCTGGGCTTCGTCGAGACCCAGGGAGTCACCCTGGCCGAGGGCACCAGCAATCGATCGACCTCGATGCCCAGACGATGCCATCGGCATCGGCACGCAATCGCGGCCTCCATGCCAGCTTGGGCTGCGACGAGCCCACAGCGTCGGGCACCGACGGCAGGTGCTGAACCTCATCGGCTACGCCGTGATGGTGACTCGCTCGCCGTCGCTCAGTACCGGCACCGGGTGACGCCGTCGCGGGTCACTCCGCGGGCGGGGGCGGGGCGGTGCAGGGGTTCGGGTCGGGGACGGCGCAGAGCGCTTGCTGGACGAGGGCGACCGCGTCGTCGACGGATAGGCCGTAGGTCTCGGCGAGCACGCGGATGGCGCCCCCGACCGTGCGGGCCTCCCCGCCCAGGTGATGGCCCAGGGCGCGGTAGGCCTCGAACTTCTGATCTGTGTAGAGCTGATCGGCGGTGGGGTGCGTGGGGAACGAGTCGAGCGTGCGGGCGAGGTCGATGATGTCGAAGGGGGCGGTGCGGGGCACCGTGAGCTTCGACAGGACGAGCCAGCCGACGCCTCCGTCGGCGTAGCGCACGATGCCTGGCCAGACGCCGAGGTTGGAGATGCCGGACGCGTCCTCCCCCGGCCTCATCGGCGCCGGTCGAATGTCGATCTCGACCTCGAGCTCGGCGCGGGCGATCCGCATCGCATCGGAGAGCGTGCCGAACGTGTCGGTCGTGTCGCCGGCTGCGTCGAAGCAGTAGATCTCCGTGCAGCCCCGGCGCAGGAGCTCGACGAGACCCAGGTTCTCGTAGTGGCCGCCGTCGGTCACGTAGATCCACGGATCCCGGAGGCGGTGGAGCCCCAGGGCCTCCTTGGCCAGGTACCAGGGCCTCGGGTGGTGGGTCCGGTACCAACGCATGTCGAACCTGCGGCCCTCGGGGTCGTTCGGCGTGTGGTCCTGGTGGTACCGGGGGTTCGGGTACCACACGCCGAGGCGGAGGTTCCCGAGCGCCAAGAGCATGCGCTCGCCGCGGGTCATCTTCCCCATGGCCGGCGAGAAGGCGGCGCCGGACACGGCCACCGCCGTCCAGGCCGAGGCGAGGTGGGCGCGCTGCGGTCCGAGCTTCTCGGGCTTGTAGGTCCCCGCCCGTGCGGCGGCCTCGAACGCCGTGCTGCCAATGCCTTCGTGCGTGAACGTCCACGAGACCGCCGGTCGCCCGGGCGCGGTGAGCCGGTCATCTGCGATGTTGGCCGTGGCGCAGATCACGAGCTCTGGCCCGGGGGTCCGGTTCACGCGGTCGAGCGGATCGTCTCGCGGTGGCCTGGCTGTCTCGCCGGTGGAGCGCTCGGCGCCGAAGTCGACGGCGAACGCGCCGCGGAGCTGCTCCCGGTAGAAGGGGTGCAGGGACCACTCGTTGAGGTCGCCGCCGAGCCCGAGGACGAGGAGGGCCTCCCCCAGCACGAGGACGAGCAGGAGGTCCTCGGGCTCGTAACCATCGGCACCCATGACGAAGAAGGCGAGGGCGATGCCGATGACCATCGCGGGCCCGACGATCCGGGCGGCCAGCTTGACGAGCACCGGCCGCAGCCTCGTGGCCGCCCGCTTGACGAGCCCGAGGGCCCTGCTGGTGGAGGCGTCGGACTTCGGCGCGGCCGCGGTGATCTGGGACAAGAGGGCGGCGAGCAGCGCGAGCGTGCCGCCACCGCTCGCAACAGCGAGGCGATCCTCGAACCGACCCGGCCAGTGCACGAGCCAGAGCACGACCGTCGGGAGCATCCAGCCGACCAGCGCGAGGGCGACACCTGAGCCGAGCATCAGGCGCAGCTGGTGCTCGCGCCGGCGGCGGGCGGCGTCGGAGCGGCGCACGGCGATGGTGTCGAGACCCAGCGCGAAGCCCACCAGCAGCGGGACCAGGACCGTCCACCGCAACCATGTCGGGAGCTCCCAGCGGACGCAGACGTGGTGGCCGCACGCCTTGACGAGGTGGCGCGCGTCCTTCGTCCCCTCGACCAGCGCCGAGTGGTCCAGCGTCAGGACGGCGCTCGCGGCCTCGACGAGCCGGCTGCCGGCCGGGAGGTCGACGTAGCGCGCCCCGCCCGGGCTGCACGCGTTGGTCGTCTCCACCGCGGGGTCGTCGCCCTCGTCATGCCGGCAGCCGGCGACCCGTCCCTCCACGTCCACGGACCGCTGCGGCGTCACCGCCAGCGGCACCTTGGTGCCCTTCGACAGCCGGTGGCCCGCAGCGTCGGCGGGCACGCCGTCGGGCGACTCGACCGCGCGCGGCGAACAAGCATCGGCCAGTGGCAGGTCGATGGGTCCGAAGGCGCTTCCGCTGCCCTTCCCGCTTTCGACGCTGATGGTCGCGGAGCCCGTTCCCTCGACCTCGGCTTTGGCCTTGCTGGTCGTCGCCTTGTCGGGCGGGGTGGCCGCGCCGTCGCCGACGATCGGCGCCTGGTCACCGTCCAAGCGGACGGTCTGGCCGGGGATGGTGACGAGGTGCTCCCCGGACGGCAGGTCGAGGCAACCGCCATCGACCAGCGCCACGGTGCCGCCTATGCCCTGGGGCTCCGCCTGGGTGGAGATGAGCCACCCGCCGGTAACGGCGACGACGGCGAGGAAGGCGACGACGGCCCCGAGGTTGACGGCGAAGCCGAGGATGAACCGCGTGAGCGCCCACAGCTTCCCGCCCAGTCCGGGGGCCAGGTACGACGCGTGACGTCGCAGGTGGTCCTCCTCGGGCGAGCGCCGCTCCCACGGGCGCGGCGTCGCGTCCGGCTGCTGGTCGCGGGCCGTGACCCACGCCGTAGCCATGTACGAACCGCCCGATACGGCGGTGATCCACCGAGCCGGCGCGACGACGGATGGCTCGTCGTCGAGGGCCTGGAGCGCCCCCAGCGAGAAGGCCGCGGAGCGGATGCCCCCGCCCGAGCAGCTGATCCCCGTGTCCCCCGTCGCCCGAGGAGCCGGAGCCACGGTCACGGCCGTGGCGGCGACCGTCTCGGCGCGGGGGTCGAACCGGCGTCCGAGCCAGCTGCGGACGGCCCCGCGCGGGTCCCGATCGTCCTTCGTGACGAGGTCGTCGTCGTTCCCGCCTGCGAGCAGGCTCGCCGCCACCAGGAGGACCAGACCGGCGCCGGCGAGCGCCCCGAGCTTCACGGCGGCCACCGTCGGGAGCACCTCATGGTGTCGTCCGTCGGTCAGCAGCTCGCGCAGGAGGTGGTTCTCGTACAGGTCGGCGAGCACATAGACAGCGGTGAGGGCTACGCCCACCTTGGCCGCGGTGCGCCAGCGGCGGTAGCGCATCGCAATGCCGCAGCCGACGAGGCTGCCCACGACCAGCCAAGCGATCAACAGGTTGTCCCGGTCGAGGGCATCGACCGCGTCGTCGCGGAGCTGGTCGTCGCACGCGTCCCAGCGCGCCAGCAGGGCTTCGGCGCCGGCTTCGTCCTTCCACCCCAGCTCCACCAAGGTGTCGTCGTCGTGGGCCACGGCGCAGTCCGGCACGCCGTCCTGGCCGGGCTGCGTGTCCAGGTGGAGCAGGGAGATGAGGCCTGCGGCGACCCCGACGACGACGAGCGGGAGCAGCAGCGCAGCCACCCGTCGTCGAACGGCGGGGCCCTCCGGTACGGTGGGGCGCCCGGGCGGGTCGGTGTCGGCGGTGGCGTCGGCTTCGTCGGTCGCTTCGACCTTCGTGATCCGCTTGGGCGGGGGCGTGGAGGTCCTGCGCCGGGCGGGCGCCTTGCCGGCCCGCAGCGAGAGCGCTGCGTCGACCAGCGCCTTGACGCGGCTGTCAGGTCTCGTGTCCCCGGCCATCTGCGGGCCCCCGGTCCGGCGCGATGCTGCGGGAGTCTGGCACACACCGTCGATCGCGAACGTCGGAGCGGGCCGGTCGCCCCTCGCCGGACTGAGGGCTGCGCGCTCGCGCTTCGCAAAATCACCGGCACACGCGCAACGAAGCCGACGAACATGGGGGCCACCCGGAAGGGGCAGGACCGGCAATGTGTTGGAGTCAGTGAAGCTGCTGCACCTCATCGGCTAGGCCGTGATGGTGAGCTCGCCGGCCGTCGCCCGGGACCGGCACGCAGTCCCACTTGCTGCGTAAGACGCCCGGAGCAAGATGCCTGGGCGTTGGCGCGTTCGCGCGCGCCACGGCGGACCAACGACGATTCACGGCCGATCGAGCGCAGGTGCGACCGCTTGCCGCTGCCCGCTAGTGTCGCTCTCTGCCCCTGGTCGCCGGCTCAGGGGTTCTCTGCCAGGTTTTGCACATCTCCCGCCCTCGTAGCTCAGCGGATAGAGCATCGGCCTCCGGAGCCGTGTGCGCAGGTTCGAGTCCTGCCGAGGGCGCTCCAGCAGGCCCAGCCGAAGCGGCTACGTCAGCAGCGGACGCCGGGCGGGGGCTCGCCGGTGGCGAAGCCGAGGACCGTGGTGGTCGTGGTCGGGGCCGTCGTCGCCGTCGTCCCGCCAGGTGCCACCACCGAGCTCGTGGTGCTGAGCACGTCGTCGGGCGAGCCCTCCGGGGCCGGCTGCTCGTGGAGCGTCGTGAAGTCGGACCCGGTGACGAGCACCGTGGCGCCGTCGTCGACGTCCTCGTCGAAGAGCAGCGCGGCGCCGCCCGTGACGTGGCGGGCGACCATGCGGGCCGCGTCCTCGCCGCCGGGGCCGTAGAGCACCGTCGTGCGGCCCACGGGCGTGGGGTACGAGTCGACGTCGACGACGCTGAAGCCGATCTGCTGCAGCGCGCCGGCTGCGTCGGCGGCCTGGCCTTGGATCCCGCTCCCGTTCAGCACGGTGACGTCGATGGCCTGCGGGCTTATGGCGCCGGGCGGCAGGCCGCGGAAGATGTTGAGGATCGGCTCGGCCCGTCGGAGGTCGGCGATCTGCACGTCGGCGCCGGCAGAGGTGGTGTGGCCGTCGGTCGGGATCGTGTGGCCGACGAGCTCGTCGGAGTTGAACTTGCTGAACTCCCGACCCAGGCCGAGCAGGTCGCTGGCGTCGAGGGCCTTGTCGAGCCGCACGTTCTCCACGCCCGCCGATACCAGGTTGTTCAGCGTGAGCGGGTTGCTCAGGCCCTGGCTCACGGCCTTGGCGATGGCGCGGCGGATGAAGATCTGCTGCCGCGTGATGCGGCCGAAGTCGGCCGTGGGGTCGCTGCGCCAACGGCCGTTGTCGTCCCGGTACTGCAGGAAGCGGGAGCGGGCGAACTTCCGCGCGTCCTGGCCGTCGAGCGTCGTGCAGCCGGGCTCCTTGATGGAGAGGCCGACGTGTGTATCCCGGACGGGCGTCTCGAAGTACATCGGGATCCCGTCGACGGCGTCGACCAGCCGCTCGAAGCCGACGAAGTCGATCTCCACGTAGTGGTTGATCGGGATGCCGAAACTCTCCTCGATCGTGTCGATCAGCACCTGCTCGCCGCGCTGATGGGCGCTGTTGATGCGCGCCTTCTCGCCGGTGTCGGCGATGGGCAGCCACAGGTCGCGCGGGAGGGACACGACGTTCGCGGTCTTCGCATCGGGGTCGACACGCAGGATCATGATCGTGTCGGTGCAGTCGCAGCCGTTCTCATCCTCGTCGTCACCGATCAGGCCGCCGGCGTCCGGCGCGTTGGGGTCGAGCCCGGCCCGGCTGTCGGTGCCGACGACGAGGTAGTTGGCCGGCTCGCCCTTCTGCGCCGCCTCGAGGGCGATGTCATCGACCCGATCGATCTGGGAGAAGCGGAGCCCGAAGTAGGCCGTCGCCGCCGCCGCAGTGGCGCAGCCCACGACGACGAGGATCCCGAGGGCCACCACCAGGCGCTGCGGCCACGTTCGGGGTCCTTGATGGGTGTCGGGGGGCATGACGGACCGAGGCTACCGGCGGGCCCCGCGCTGTCCCCAGTCACCCGCGCCAGTCAGGGCTTCGGCTCCTTCGCGGGCGGACGGTCCGGTAGAGCCGCGCCCGGTTCCGAGGCGGGGGCCGCGGTGCGTAGAGTTCGCCCATGGCCGTGACCGACCAGGACCCGGTGACCGACGAAGGCCCCTATGCGCTCTCCGCCGGGAACAAGGAGCGGTGGCAGCTCCAGTGGAAGGAGCTCTACGACGAGGTCATCACCACCGGCCTGTGCACCGGCTGCGCAGGCTGCGTCATCTCCTGCCCCCACGACGTCATCGGCTACGAGCACGCACCCGGCGCCTACAAGCCCTTCCACCTCGAGGAGGAGCTGGGCCTGGACGACTGCATCCACGGGCAGAAGGGCTGCACCTCCTGCACCCGGGCCTGCCCCCGCTTCCGGGCGTGGGAGCCGATGGCCGACGAGCACCTCTTCGCCCGGGTCCGCCGGGCCGACGAGCCCTCCGGCATCTACCAGGACGTGCTGCTCACGCGAGCGAGCGACGACATGGTGCACGAGATGGGACAGGACGGCGGCTTCGTCTCAGCGCTGCTGATCTGGGCGCTGAAGAAGGGCTACATCGACGCCGCCCTCACGTCCTACCTCGAGGGTGACGGCAGCAGCTGGAAGGCCGTCCCGGGGGTCGCCGCCACGAAGGAGGAGATCCTGAAGGGCGCGGGCTCGCGCTACACGTACTCCGCCAACACCCTGGCCCTCCCGGAGGCGATCGAGCGCGGCTTCTCGAAGCTGGCCCTCGTGGGGATGGGCTGCCAGTCGTCCGTGCCGCCGATCATGTGGAGCCGCAAGATCGGCAAGGTGGGCAAGCCGTTCATCCTGAACATCGGCCTGCTGTGCTCGAAGAGCTTCGACGACTCCATCTTCGACGAGCTGTTCCTCACGAAGTACGGCCTGCCGCGCGAAGAGATGACGAAGATGAACATCAAGGGCGTCTTCCAGATCTGGATGAAGGACGGCAGCTACCACGAGATCAACCTCAAGGAGTGCCACGCCTGGACCCGCGACGGGTGCCACCTGTGCCCCGACTTCGCGGCCGAGCACGCCGACATCTCCACCGGCGGCATCGGCGAGAGCAACGACTGGACGCTCACCGTCGTGCGCACCGACCTCGGCCGCGAGATCATCAGCCGGATGATCGGCGACGGCACGATCGTGGCCCGTCCCGGCGACGAGGACCTCGGCGCCGTCGCGCTGATGCACAAGCTGGCCATGAAGAGCCGCGACCGCTGGCCCACCACAGCGGTCGACTTCCCCAAGAACCGCGCCACCCAGCCGGCGTAGGTCGAGTCCGACATGGACGTCGGGCCGCTGCGCGACGTCCTCACGGTGGTGCTCGGTATCGCCACCGGCGTGCTGTCGGGGTTGTTCGGTGTGGGGGGCGGCGTGGTGTCCCAACCCGGCATGCGGCTCCTCGGGCTGGAGCCGCTCATCGTCATCGGCACCGCCCTGCCCGTCATCATCCCCGGGGCCACGAGCGGCGCCCGCCGCTACGTCCGCGAGGGACTGATCCGCTGGCCGGCCGTGGTGGCCACCGTCCCGGCCGGGCTCGTGGCCGCGGTGCTCGGCGGCGTCGCGGCGGAGCACGTGCCCGGCGACGGCCACCTGCTGCAGCTCGCGACGGCGGGGCTGCTGGGCCTGTCGTCCTACCGGATGGGCAAGGCGCCCTCGCCGGTCGTGGCCGACGAGCCGCTGGCCGAAACCGACGCTCCGGAGGCCCCCGCCGGCCCGCCCCGCTCGTCCCTACGCATCGACGACCGCGAACTCTTGCACCGCTACATGTCCATCGGCATCCTGGCCGGTCTCCTGTCCGGGCTCCTCGGCATCGGCGGCGGCGTGATCATGGTGCCGGCGTTCGTCGCCTTCGCCCGGATGGACGTCAAGACGGCCATCGCCACGTCGCTGGTGTGCGTCGGCTCGTTCGCGGTGCCCGGCACGATCACCCACCTGGTGCTCGACCACGTCGACTGGCGCGTGGTGGCGGCGCTGGTGCTCGGCGTCATCCCGGGCGCGCGCCTCGGCGCCGCGCTCACCATCAGGGCCAACGACCGCCGCCTCCGCGTCACCGTCGCGGCGTTCCTCGGCCTGACCGCGGTGCTCTATGCCGCCGGCGAACTGGCGTCCCTCCTCCGCTGACGCTCACCGGCCCCGCCGGCGGCGCCCCCCCCCCGCAACTGGTCGAAGAAGTGCGGCGGTTCTCGCTGCACTTCGTCGGCCGGTTGCGTGGGGGGAAGGCGGCCGATCAGAGGTGGGCGAGCTGGCGGGCGCGGAGGAGGACGGCGTCGAACATCGGCTCGGTGAGGGTGCCCGTGAAAGTGTTCTGCTGGCTCACGTGGTAGCTGCCCAGGATCCACCGGCCGTCGGGGAGCGCCACCTCGACCCCGTGGGCGAACCTCGGGCGCGGCCGCACGCCGAGGTGCGTGCACAGCGCTTGGTAGCCGAAGGCCCCGAGGGAGATGAAGACGCGCCCGTCCAGCAGCGCGAGCTCCCGCTGCATGTACGACACGCACGTGTCGCGCTCCTCGGGCGTCGGCTTGTTGGCCGGGGGGGCACAGCGCACCGGCGCGGTGATCCAGGCACCGGTGAGGGCGAGCCCGTCGTCGCGCGCCGTGCTCGTCGGCTGGTTGGCGAAGCCCGTGCGGTGAAGCGCCGCGAAGAGGAAGTCCCCCGACCGGTCGCCGGTGAACATCCGGCCCGTCCGGTTCGCGCCGTGGGCCGCAGGGGCCAGCCCGATGATCACCACGTGCGCCTCGGGGTCGCCGAAGCCCGGGACCGGCCGACCCCAGTACTCCTCGTCGCGGAACGCGAACCGCCGCTCGGCCGCAACCTGTTCCCGCCAGGCCACCAGCCTGGGACAGGCCCGGCACACCACCACCTCCCGCTCGACCTGGAGCAGGGCGGCCAGTTGATCGGATCTCACGAGGTCCGACGATAGGTTGACCCCCGATCATGGCCCGAACCGCCTCTGCGCCCCCTCCCCCGACGCTCGTCCTGCTCGTGCGCCACGGCCAGACGCCCACGACCGGCAAGGTGCTTCCCGGGCGGGCGCCGGGGCTCCACCTCGCGGAGCGCGGTCGGGAGCAGGCCGAGGCCGTGGCCGCTCGGATCGCCCAGCTGCAGGGGCCCAAGCGGAAGATCGCCGCGGTGTACGCATCGCCGCTCGAGCGCACCCGCGAGACGGCCGCACCCATCGGCAGGGCCCTCGGGTTGCGGGTGCGCCGGGCCAAGAGCCTGCTCGAGGCGGACTTCGGGGACTGGACCGGCGCCGAGCTGAAGGCCCTGTCGAAGCTGCCCGAGTGGCGCACCGTCCAGCGCCACCCCAGCGGCTTCCGCTTCCCGAAGGGCGAGTCCTTCACGGAGATGCAGACGCGCATCTGCACTGCGATCGAGGGGCTGCGCGCCACGCACCCTGGCGAGACCGTCGTGGCGGTGTCGCATGCCGATCCCATCAAGGCCGCTGTCGCCCACGCCCTCGGCACTCACCTCGACCTGTTCCAGCGCATCGTGGTGTCGCCGTGCTCCGTGTCCGCGATCCTCTACAGCGCCGACGGACCAGTGGTGCTCGCCGTGAACTCCACCGGCGACCTCACCTCCCTCGTGCCCTCATGACCTCCTTCGAGCTCTCGGACCCCGACGTCTTCACGACGGGCACCGTCGGGCCCCCGGGCCAGCGCGTCTTCCTCCTGCAGGTGCGCGCGGACGACCTGGTGGTGACCGTGCGCTGCGAGAAGCAGCAGGTCGCGGCGCTGGCCGACTACTTCGACGGGCTCCTCGACGATCTCGATCCCACGCCCTATGCGGTCCAGAGCAGGGACCTCGAGCTCGTCGAACCGATCGAGCCGCTCTGGACGGTCGGGCCGATCGGTGTCGCCTACGACGAGCCGGACGACCGCATCATCGTGGTGCTGGAAGAGCTCATCGATCCCGACGAGCTGGCCGATGGCGACGTGGAGCCGGAGTCCCTCGTCGACGGCGGTTCGGTGAAGGTGCGCCTGAACCGCGCCCAGGTGATGGGGTTCGTGCGGCACAGCCGGGCACTGGTCTCCGCCGGCCGACCGCCGTGCCGATTCTGCGGGCTGCCGGTGGACTCGTCCGGCCACCCCTGCCCACGGATGAACTGAGCGCCTGATGGCGCACGACGACGACGCCATCGCCGAGGCCCTGCGGCACGGCGAGGTCGAGGTGCTCGGCCGCATGCCGTGGAGCTCGAACGGCACGTTCCTCTGCCAGGTGCGGTGCAGCGACCAGGAGCGGCGGGCCATCTACAAGCCGAGGCGCGCCGAACGGCCGCTGTGGGACTTCCCCTCCGGGCTCGACCAGCGCGAGGTGGCCGCCTACGAGCTGTCCCGCGCCCTCGGCTGGGACGTCGTGCCGGTCACCGTCCGCCGCGACGGGCCCCTCGGCCTCGGGTCGCTGCAGGACTTCATCGAGGCTGACTTCGAGCAGCACTACTTCACGCTCTACGAGGACGAGGCCACCCACCCAGCGCTGCGGACCATGTGCGTCCTCGACCTCGTCGGCAACAATACGGACCGCAAGAGCGGCCACTGCCTCCTCGGCCTCGACGGTCGCATCCGCGGCATCGACCACGGCCTCATGTTCCACCACGAGTTCAAGCTCCGCACCGTCATCTGGGAGTTCGGGGGCGAGGACATCCCCGATCCGCTGCTCGAGGACCTGAACGAGCTGCTGGCCGCCGGGCTGCCCGACGACCTGGCCGAGCTGCTCGACCCGTTCGAGCGGGACGCGGTGCTGACGCGAGCGCGAGCCGTCCTCGACGCCGGTCGCTTCCCGATCGACGAGACCGGTCGCCGCTACCCCTGGCCCCTGGTCTGACCACTCGTCGGCTGGGGTGCGGGGTGCGGAGGTGTGGGTGCGGGGAGTCAGGCGGGGACGGGGCCGAGGGTTCGCTCGAGGTACTGGTTCGAGAAGCGGCCCTCGGGGTCGAGGCGGCGGCGCACGGCCTGGAAGTCGTCCCAGCGGGGGTAGCGCTCGGCGAGGGTCTCGGCTCGCTGGAAGTGCATCTTCCCCCAGTGGGGCCGACCGCCGTAGGAGTCCATGATGCGCTCGACGCCCTGGAAGTACGCGTCGTACGGTGTGCCCTGGTACACGTGCACGGCGATGTAGCCCGTGGCGCGCCCGTAGGCCGTCGACAGCGGGATGTCGTCCGGTGCAACCACCCGCACCTCCACCGGGAAGCTCAGCTGGATGCCGACCTCGTCGACCAGGCGGCGCACGCGGTTGAGCGCCTCCGGGATGACGTCGCGGGGCACGGCGTACTCCATCTCGTAGAAGTGCACCCGGCGCGGGCTCGTGAAGACGTGGTCGCTCCGGTCCGTGTACTCCGTGCGCCCGGTGGACGGCAGGATCTTGGCGAGCCGCGGGATGAGGCTCGGCCGCCGCCGCCCGATCCGGCACAGCGCCCCGAAGGCGACGTTCGGCAGGAGCGTGTCGTCGACGAGCTCCTTGATGCGCCCTCGCGGCTCCGCCGGCTCGTCCGTGCGGCGGTTGCGCTTCGTGAGGGCCCACGCCGTGTGCGGCACCCAGTAGAACTCGACGTGGTCCGCGCTCGACATGTACCCGTCGAAGTCGGCCAGCAGCTCGTCCACGAGCATCGGTTCCTCGATGGCGTGCAGCCGGAACGCCAGCACGGCCTGGAGCGTCACCTGCGAGACGATGCCGAGGGCGCCCACGCCGACGCGCGCCGCGGCCAGGACCTCCGGGTTCTCCTCCGCCGAGGCCACCACGATCGACCCGTCGCCCGCGATCAGCCGGAGGGCGACGATCCGGCTCGAGATGTTGCCGAAGTGCCAGCCCGTCCCGTGCGTCGCCGTCGCGGCTGCGCCAGCGATCGACTGGTACGCGATGTCGCCCATGTTCTCGAGGGCCAGGTTCCGCTGGTCGAGCTCGTCGCACAGCGCGCTCAGCGTGATCCCCGCCTCGACCGTGACCGTCCGCGCCTCGGGATCGTGCCCGAGCAGACGGCCGTAGCGGCGCAGGTCGACCATGATCCCGTCGGTGCACGCGATGGGCGTGAACGAGTGGCCGGCCCCCACGCACTTCACCCGCTGCCCGGCGGCCGCCGCCTCCTTGACGATGCCGACGAGCTCCGCCTCGCTCGACGGCTGGCGGATCGCGACCGGGGCGCAGGCCTGGTTGCCCGCCCAGTTGGTCCACGCCGTGCGCCCCTTCATGCTCATCAGCCGGACCCTACCGCCGGGTCGGCGCCGCCTACCCTGCGAACCCATGGTCAAGTTTCGCAACAGCGGCGGCGGGCTCAGCAGGAACCTCGAGGACCGGCGGGGGCGGGGAGGCATGGTCGCCGGCGGGGGTGCGGTGGGCATCATCGGCCTGCTCATCACGCTCTTCCTGAACGCGCAGGGAGGCGGTGGCGGCGGCGGGATCGACATCACCGACATCTTCAGCCAGATCCAGACAGGCGGGTCCCCGTCGGGCACGGTCGACCCGGCGGACGAGCCGCTGGTCGAGGAGATGTCCCAGGCCCTCGACGACATCCAGTCCTTCTGGGCCACCGACGCCGGGCGGGGCGCGTCGTACCAGGACGCCAAGCTCGTGCTGTTCACGAACGGCGTGTCCACCGGCGGCTGCGGCAATGCACCGTCCTCGGTCGGGCCCTTCTACTGCCCCGGCGACTCCCAGGTGTACATCGACCTGGCGTTCTTCAAGGAGCTCGCCCGCCGGTTCGGCGCACCCGGCGACTTCGCCCGCGTCTACGTGCTGGCCCACGAGATCGGGCACCACGTCCAGAACCTCGACGGCACCAACCAGGCCGTGCGCGAGCTCCAGCAGTCCGATCCGAGCCGCCAGAACGAGCTCTCCGTCCGCATGGAGCTCCAGGCCGACTGCTTCGCCGGGGTGTGGGGCAGCTCGGCCCAGGAGCGCGGCCTGATCGAGCCCGGCGACCTCGAGGAGGGCCTCGGGGCGGCTGCGGCGGTGGGCGACGACCGGATCCAGGAGCAGGCTGGCGCCGACGTCGAGCCCGAGTCGTGGACCCACGGCTCGTCCGACGCGCGCCGGCGCTGGTTCCGCGCCGGGTTCGACTCGGGCGACCTCGCTCGGTGTGACACGTTCACCGCCGACCCGGCCGACCTCGGCCTCTGAGGGCCTCGGCCGAGGCGGTCGTGACGTGCCGACGGCCGGAGCCGCCGGGCCGCTCGTTCAGCGGGCCTTGAGGGCTTCGATCAGCTTCGGCAGGACCTTGTGGACGTCGCCGACGATGCCGAGGTCGGCGACCGAGAAGATCGGCGCCTCGGGGTCCTTGTTGATCGCCACGATGTTCTTGGAGCCCTTCATGCCGACGAGGTGCTGCGTGGCCCCCGAGATGCCGGCCGCGATGGAGACGGTCGGCTTCACGACCTTGCCGGTCTGGCCGACCTGGTAGCTGTAGGGCACCCAGCCGGCGTCGACGATGGCGCGTGAGGCGCCGGGCGCCGCCTTGAGCAGCTTCGCCAGGTCCTCGATGAGCTGGTAGTTGTCCTTCTCCCCGAGGCCACGACCGCCGGAGACGACGACGGCCGCCTCGTCGAGCTTCGGGCCGGACGCCTCCTCCACGTGCCGGTTCGTGACCTTGGCCTGGCCGGCGTCGGTGACCTCGATCGAGGCGACCTCGGCGGCGGCGCCGCCGGACTCCTCGGCCACGAACGACTTCGGCCGGAAGAGGGCGATGTACGGCGCCCCGCCGGTGAACTTGGTGCGGACGAGCTTGGTGCCGCCGAACACGGGCTCGGTGACGACGACGTCGTCGCCCTCGGCCGAGATGTCGACGTTGTTCGTGATGACCGGCTTGTCGACGGCCACCGACAGGCGGGCGGCGATGTCGCGCCCGTCGTAGGTGGTGCCGAACATGATCAGGTCGGGCCCGTTGCCGTCGGCCACCTGTTTGGCGATCGCGGAGGCGACGGGTACGCCGGCGAGCGAGCCGCTGAGGTCGCCGGTGCTGTGCACCTTCGTGGCGCCGTGGGCGCCGAGCGTCGTGGCCACGGCGTCGGCGTCCGCTCCGGCGTACACGGCTTCGACGGTGCCGCCGAGCGTGCGGGCCTTGGCCAGCAGCTCGAGGGAGAGGGGGCTGACCTTGCCTTCGGTGGCTTCGGCGTAGACCCAGATGCGGTTGAGAGCCATGGTGTGTCGTCTCCTGTCCGGCCGCTTCAGAGGGCCCGAGCGGCCCGCCGGCGGAGCCGGCATGAGCGGAATGCAACCTCGGTGGGCTTCGGCGGCGGAGCCGTCGAATGTCGGTAGAGCGTCACGTGTCCTACCGCCCTCAAATGACCTTCAGGCCATCGAGGAAGGTCACGATCTTGGTGAACGCCTCGCCGTCGTCTTCGATGATCTCGCCGGCTTCGCGGGCGGGGGCGTCGTCGACGGCGACGATCTCCTGGCCGGCACCCGCGCTGCCCACCTGTGCGGCGTCGACGCCGAGGTCGGCCAGCGTGAGCTCGTCGACGGGCTTGGACTTGGCCGCCATGATCCCCTTGAAGGAGGGGTAGCGGGGCTCGACCACACCGGCCGTCACGGAGACGACGGCGGGTGTCGGCGAGGTGACCTCGTCGTAGCCGGCCTCTGTCTGGCGCTGCACCTGGACGGTCTCACCGTCGAGGTGGACCTCCTTGGCGAAGGTGATGGAGGGGAGCCCGAGGATGGCGGCGATCTGCGCGGGCACGGTGCCCGTGTAGCCGTCGCTCGACTCGGTGGCGGCGAGCACGAGGTCGGGCTCGGCCCGCTTGATGGCGGCGGCGAGCACCTTCGCGGTGTCGAGGGCGCCGGCGCCCGACAGCGCAGGATCGGAGACGAGGATGGCCTTGGCCGCCCCCATGGCGAGGGCCGTGCGGAGGCCGCTGGTCTCGTTGTTCGGGGCCATGGAGACGAGGGTGACCTCCCCCCCGCCGGCCTTGTCGACCAGCTGGAGGGCCATCTCGACGCCGTAGCTGTCGGACTCGTCGAGGATGAGCTTCCCGCTCCGATCGAGCGTGTTGTCACCTTCGAGCTTGCCGGGCTCGGCGGGATCGGGGATCTGCTTGACACAGACGACGACGTGCATGGGGGCATCGTCGCACGTAGCCCCGCGCGTCTTCCAACCCGGGCGGCCCACCCCGCTACGGTCACCCGGACCATGAAGGTGCTGCTGATCGTGAACCCCTCGGCGTCGTCGGTGACAGCGCGGGGCCGCGTGGTGATCCGGAAGGCGCTGTCGGCCGACCACGACGTGTCGCTGGCTGAGACGACGCGGCGAGGCCACGCCACCCGCCTCGCGCAGAGCGCGGCGGCCACGGGCACCGAGGTGGTGGTGGTGCTGGGGGGCGACGGCACCCTGAACGAGGCGGCGAACGGCCTGGCCGGCTCGTCCTGCGCGCTCGGCGCGCTGCCGGGCGGTTCCACCAACGTGTTCGCCCGCACGATCGGGCTCCCGAACGATCCCATCGAGGCCACCGGCGAGCTGCTCGACGCGCTCGACCGCCAGAGCATCCGCCGCGTGGGGCTGGGCTCGGTGAACGGCCGCTACTTCCTCTTCCACGTCGGCATGGGATTCGACGCCGCCGTCGTCGCCCAGGTGGAGCGGCGCGCCGGCCTCAAGCGCTACGCCGGCCACCCGCTGTTCGTCTACGCCGGGTTCGACACGTGGATCCGGCACTACGACCGCAGCCGCCCGCGCTTCTCCGTGCGCTTCGCCGACGGCACCGTGATCGACGACGGCTACCTGTCGATCTGCCTGAACACCAACCCGTACACGTACCTCGGCAACCGGCCGCTCAACCTGGCTCC
>JAUXRW010000048.1 GCA_030681555.1 Acidimicrobiales bacterium | reverse complement strand
CCGGGCGCGCCCGGCCCTCCGGGGAGCGCGGCACCGCCGGCTCCGCCGGCACCGCCGAGTCCGCCGAAGCCGGCGCCGGGGGCCCCAACGAGGGCACCGCCCAGACCGGCGGCGGCCGGGTTCACCACCGCCACCGGCGCTGCCGCGGCGGGGGTGATGGCGTCCTGGTCGAGGAAGGCAACGTTCAGCGAATCGTTGCCGATGGCGGTGTTGTCGCCCGTGCTCGCCCTGGCCTCACCCTCGTTGGTGACGTCCGCCGTCTGGTCGATCAGGACCAGACCTCCGAACGCGCCACCGTCGCTGCCTCCGGCAATCTGCTGCACACTCGAGACGCCGCGGTTGCCGACTGCCTCCGCCTTGCCCGTGGCGATGACGGCAGCCCCACCCGAGGTGTTGGCGGCCGTGCCGGCGTTGTTGGCCAGGCCGTTCGGAGCCAACGCGTTCTGGAGCACGCCTGCGCCGTTGGTGGACGTGTTTCCCACCGCGTCGTTCCCGCCGGTCGTGGCCACCCCGAGCCCGGAGTTGGTGATCGTGCCGTCCTGCAAGAGCACCAGGAACCCGCCCGCGAGCGTGCCCGACTGGGTCAGCGTGTTCGTCGACTCCGAGCCGACTGCCGTCGCATCACCCGTGGTGACGAACGCCGAGCCGTCGGAGGCGTTGCTGGCCTCGCCCGAGTTGTTGGCGAGGCCCGTGCCCCCGTCCGCGGTCTGCACGCCGGCGGCCCCGTTGACCGACTCGTTGCCGACCGCCGTGTTCCGGCCGGTGTCAGCAACCGCGACGCCGGAGTTGTTGATGGTCCCGGTCTGGGTCGTGACTCCGTTGCCCGAGCCGTCCAGCCCCTGGCGCGAGTCGTTGTGGGCAACGTTGCCCGTCGCGTCCGCATCACCCGTGCCGACCGCGCCTGCGCCCGTGGAATCCGTGCCGGCATCCTGCGCCTGCGCCGCCGCCTGGCCGGCCAACGTCAAGGCCACCCCACCGGTCAAGGACAGCAGCAGGTTGCGGGCAACCCTCCGGCTCACCGCGGGGGTCTGATCGAGGGTCTCGTTGCGCATTCTGGCGTCTCCTGGCTGATGTTCATGGGAACCGGGCCAGCAGGCACCGGTCGATCGTGCCGCCCTCGCCGGGACGTTGCGCTCGGAATCTACTGAACCTGCGGCAAATGTCCAAGAACTGTTTTCGGCGTGTATCGGGGCAGACCCTGCGGCCTCGGGCGCGCGGCCCGTCGACGTCCCACGCCCCGCATCCGAAACGCGCACGAGGGGCCCCGAAGGGCCCCTCGTGGAACTGCTGGAGGTTGCCCGGTCAGCTGAGCTGAGCGCTCTTCCGACGCAGGCCGAAGCCGGCGAGGAGCAGCATGAGGGCGACGGCAGCCTGGGCCTCGAGCGGGCCACCGGTGCGGGGCAGCGACGCTCCACCCGGGGCTGCGGCGCGGTCCGCCGGGGCCTCGGGGGCCTCGGGGGCCTCGGGGGTCTCCACCTTGGGCACGTCGACCGGCGGGGCGACCACCGGCTTGTCCTCGCAGTCGGGGTTGCCGACCAGCCCGGAGCCGCCCGACTCGTTCTTCGCAGCGCCGCTGTTGGCCACCGTGCCGGCGCCATCGGCTTCCTGCTCCAGGTCGGCGTCGTTCTCGGAATCGTTGCCGACCCCCAGGTTCAGGCCGCTGTTGGCCAGACCGAACCCGGTGTTCGTCACGGTGCCAAGGATCAGGCCGAAGGCAGCGCTGCCGTCGACGACTGCGCTCTGGGCGAAGTTCGTCGTCGACACGTTGCCCCGCGCCGTGGCGTTGCCGCTGCCGACCTTGCCCGTGCCGGTCGAGCTGTTGCTGGCCTCGCCGCTGTTGGTGGCCGTCTGCGGGCCGACGCCGAACAGCGAAGCGCCGTCGAGGACGTCGACATCCTGCTCGAGGTCGGCGTCGTTGTCGGAGATGTTGCCGAAGGCGGCATTCAGGCCGCTGTTGGCGATGCCGACACCGGCGTTGAGGACCCCGCCGACCGTGGTGATCACCACCGCACCGCCGCCCGTCGAGGCGTCGATGTCCTGGAGGAACGTGGTGGACGAGACGTTCCCACTGGCCACTGCATTGCCGGTGCAGACGCAGGCCTCGCCGTCGGACGAGTTGGACGCCGTGCCGGCGTTGTTGCCCGTGACCGGACCGAGCACGAACAGGACCCCAGCGCCACCGTT
This sequence comes from Acidimicrobiales bacterium, assembly GCA_030681555.1. Taxonomy (GTDB): domain Bacteria; phylum Actinomycetota; class Acidimicrobiia; order Acidimicrobiales; family VFJN01; genus VFJN01. Next base: position 60,073 of record JAUXRW010000048.1, on the reverse strand, counting down.
GTCGGTGACGATCTCCACTTCCTGCTCGTCGATGTCGGCGTCGTTCTCCGAAGCGTTGCCGACGGCCAGGTTCAGGCCCGTGTTGGCGACCGCTGCGCCGGCGTTGACGACGCCGCCGAGCTGGGTACCGACGACGATGCCGAGCCCGTCGACCGTGCTGTTCTGACGCTGGGCGAAGGCCGTGGCCGAGGCGTTGCCGGTGGCAAGGGCGCCACCCGTCTTCACCTTGGCGGTGCCGTCGGACGTGTTGGAGGCGTCACCCGAGTTGTTGGCGGTGAGCGGCCCGGCCACGAGGGCGAACACGTCGCCGCCGTTCTCCGAGGCGATCTCCACGTCCTGGTCGTCGATGTCGGCCTCGTTCTCCGAGGCGTTGCCGACGGCGAGGTTCAGGCCGCTGTTGGCGACGGCGGCGCCGAGGTTGGCCACGCCGCCTGCCTGCGTGTTGATGACGGCGCCGAGGCCGTTCTCGCCGACGGAGCCGGTGGCCGTCTGCTCGAAGATGGTGCCGGACACGTTGCCCTGGGCCTGCGCCCCTCCCGTGTGGACGATGCCCGTGCCGTCGGACGTGTTGCTGGCCGTCCCGGAGTTGTTCCCGGTGACGGCGGCTGCGATCACGGCGACGTCGTCGCCATTGTTGGAGGCGATGTCGATGTCCTGGTCGAGGTCGGCGCCCTCGCCGCCGTCCTGGTCCGAGACGTTGCCGACGGCAGCGTTGAGGCCGCTGTTGGCGATGCCGAGACCGGCGTTGACCACACCCCCGACCTGCGTGTTGACCACGAGCCCGAGGCCATCGACCGAGCCCTCGGCCACCTGGCTGAGGTTCGTGGCCGACGCGTTGCCCGTGGCGTCGGCGTTGCCGGTGTGCACCTCGGCGGTGCCGTCGGACTCGTTGGACGCCGTGCCCGAGTTGGTGCCGGTGACGCCGCCGGGGAAGGCGAGAAGGAAGACGTCGCCGCCGTTGTCGGAGGCGATCTCGACGTCCTGATCGAGATCGGCCTCGTTCTCCGACGCGTTGCCGACGGCCAGGTTCAGGCCGCTGTTGGCCACGCCGAGCCCGGTGTTGGTCACCACGGCGGCTTGGGTGTTGATGACCCCGCCGAGGCCGTCGACGTCGCCGTTGGCCAGCTGGCTGACCGCGGTGGCGCTGCGGTTGCCGGTGGCCGTGGCGTCGCCGGTGTGGATCGTGGCGGTGCCGTCGGAGGCGTTGGTGGCCCGGCCGTTGTTGCTGCCGACCACTGCGGCAGCGATGACCACGACGTCACCGCCGTTGTCGGAGAGGACGTCCATGTCCTGGTCCACGTCGGCGTCGTTGTCCGAAAGGTTGCCGAAGGCGAAGTTGCCGCCGCTGTTGGCCGCGGCGGCCCCTGCGTTCACCACGAGGGCGCCCTGGGTGTTGACGATGACGCCGGCGCCGTCGCCGGTGCCGTTCGACTGCTGGTCGACCCAGGTCTGGCTCTCGTTGCCGGTCGCCGTGGCGTCGCCGGTGACGATGGTGGCCGTGCCGTCGGAGTCGTTGGAGGCCTCGCCGTCGTTGTGGGCGACAAGCGCCCCCACGAGGGCTGCGTTGGTGGCGCCACCGTTGTCAGAGGCCACCTCGGCGTCCTGGTCGACGTCGGCGTCGTTGTCGGAGGCGTTGCCGAGGGCGAAGTTGCCGCCGCTGTTCGCGGTTGCGGTGCCGGCGTTGATGACGGCCGTGCCCTGCGAGGCCACCACGACGCCGGCGGGGTCGATGTGCTGGTTGACGTTGGTCTCGGAGCTGTTGCCGACGGCCGTCGCATCACCCGTCGTGATGGAGGCGGTGCCATCGGAGGAGTTGTGCGCCTTGGCGAACTGCCCGTTGACCCCGGTGACGCCACCCGGCTGCACGAGGTCGGCGTCCTGGTTGTCGACGTCGGCGTCGTTCTCGGACTCGTTGCCCTCGGCCTCGTTATCACCGGAGTTGGCCGTGCCGCTACCGATGTTCGTGACGAGGTTGCCCTGGGTGTGGACGTTGAGCGCCCCGCCCGTGACGTTGGAGCTCTGGTTGACGTTGGTCTCGGACCGGTTGCCCACCGCCGTGGCGCGGCCTGAGCTCACGGTGCCGGTGCCGTCGGAGGTGTTCTCCGCCAGGCCGAAGTTGCCGACGACGCCGATGGCCAGGGCACCGGAGCCCTCGGCCTCCTGCTCGTCGATGTCGGCATCGTTGTCGGAGCGGTTCCCGTCGGCCTCGTTGCCACCGGAGTTGGCGTCGGCCGTGCCGGAGTTGAGGACGCTGGAGTTCTGCGTGACGATGGCGCCCCCGCCAGGGCCGCTGATGTTCGAGTTGGCCGACTGCGTGACGTTGGTGACCGAGTCGTTGCCGATGGCCGTCGCAGCGCCGGTGGAGATCGCGCCGGTGCCGTTGGAGTGGTTGGAGGCCTCCCCGTTGTTGGCAGCAATGCCGATGGCCGCGCCGCCGCCGAGGCCGCCGGCCTCCTGGTCGAGCTCGGCGTCGTTCTCCGACTCGTTGCCCTCGGCCTCGTTGTTCCCGGAGTTGGCGGTGGCCGTGCCCTGGTTGGTGACGTTGGCGTTCTGGTTGATGACGACGAGGCCGCCCAGGGCACCGCCGGCGGAGCCGGAGGCCTGCTGGACGACGTCGGTGCGGGACTTGTTGCCGGTGGCCGATGCGGCGCCGGTGTTGATCGTCGCCTTGCCGTCGGAGGAGTTGGTGGCCGTGCCGCCGTTGGACGCCAGCGAGCCGTCGCCCTCCGCGTCCTGCCACAGCAGGCCTTCGTTGTCGGAGCCGTTGCCGAGCGCGGTGTTGCCGCCGGAGTTGGCGTCGGCCTCACCGCTGTTGTTCACGGTGGCCTGCTGGTTGATCACCAGGATGCCACCGAGCTGGCCGTGGGCCTGACCGTTGGCGGTCTGGTTGATGACCGTGTGCGAGTCGTTCCCGGTGGCCGTGGCGTTGCCCGTGGTGATGCTGGCGGTGCCGTTGCTGCCGTTGGATGCCGTGCCGGTGTTGGAGGCGATGCCGGAGCCGACGCCCTCCTGATCAGCTTCGGCCTGGTTGTCGGAGCTGTTGCCGATGGCGATGTTGCCGCCGGTGTTCGCCGTGGCCGAGCCGGTGTTGCTGACGTTGGCCTGCTGGTTGATCACCTGGATCGTGCCCAGGTTGCCGGAGACCGTGACCGTCTGCGTGGTGTTGGTGTTGGCCTGGTTGCCGGTCGCCGTGGCATCGCCGGTGCTGGCGGCGCCGGTGCCGGCGGAATCCGTCCCGGCGGCAGCTGCTCCGGAGGTGTCCTGCGCGTGTGCAGCAGACGCTCCGAGGAGCGTCAGAAGTGCGCCCCCGGAAAGTGACAGGGCGAGGTTGCGGACGAACCGTCCGCTCGTCGTCCGGTCCAGATCGTCGCCGGTGCTGTAGGTCAAGTCTCCTCCAGGAGCTCATCGCGGGTCGGTGCCCGCCTAAATAGATCGGTCGCTGGCGTTCCACCCGGAAACCAACGTGGGGGGATCGTACTTCGTCGTCGCCCGCGGGTGGGGCACACTTCACAAGCCAGGCAGAAGCATGCCCCGCGCTCCCCGGGCAGTCAAACCCGCAACCACGGGCATGGTCGCCGCGCGACCGCCCGACGATGTTGCACCCACCGGACCGGTGTGGGTGAATGGATACCACGTCATGACCCCGGAACCCCCCGAGCCCACCGAGCCCGAGCGGCCCACGGCCCCTGTGGCGACGGGGTCCGTCTCTCGGCCGCCGCGCATCCTCGTGTCGGTGGAGGACCTCGAGAACCCCGCCGACTGGGACGTCGTCGTGGTGGAGAACGACGCCGTCGACGACGCGACTGCCCTGCGCATCGCCCGCCAGCGAGCCGGTCGCCCGGTGCAGACAGGGACGAACCTCAGCCTCCCGTCGCTCGACGAGCGAGATGTGGCACGCGCCTTGGAGACCGACCACGACGCCGAGGACGTCGCCGGCCTCTCCGTCGACGCGTTCAGCCCGCCCGCGCTGGCCCAGCCACCCCGCCGTCGGGTCGGTGCGGCGGTCGTGCCTCCGCTCCTGGAGGACGACGGGTTCGACGATCTTGCCCGCGATATCGGCGCCGGGAGCCCCCCGCCCGCACCCGCGGCGGTCCCGAAGCCGGGGGTGGTGCCCGAGGTCGCCTACGAGGAGCCGCCGGAGCGGGCAGCCCCCACCGACGACGCAGCCGCCTTCGAGCGCATCGACGCCACCGTGCGGCCCCGCCACATGGCCCCTCCGGACGCGGTGCTCGATCAGTCCGACGACGAGTCGGACGGCGCTGCGGAGGCCCCTGCCGCCGGTGATCGCTTCGCAGAGGATCTGGCGGCCCGCGCCGATGCACAGGACGAGGAGCACGGCGACGAGCAGGACGAAGCGTTGACGGGTCCGGTCGCCGTCGTCGGCGGTGCCGCCGCTGCGGGCCTCGTGGGCGCCACCGCCCAGACGGGCATCGCCGTTCCGCCCGGCGACGGCCTGCGCATCGCGGCCGAACGGGCCACGACGGACGTCCCCACGCCCGACGACCCGGACGCCGACGGCGCGGCGGGGGCCACGATGGCCCCCGTCGACGTCGACCTCTGGGGTCGGGGCACCGGCGGCGAGATCGTCGGGCCAGGGCCGGCACCCGCGCTCACCTCCTTCCGCCACGAGGCGGAGCCCGACCAGGTCGAGGCCGAGCTGGAGGCGGAGCTCGACGAGCAGATGGAGGATGCGCTCCTGATCGACTCGTCGTTCCCGCTCGGCCCCGAGGATGTGATGGCGGACGGCGCCGGCGCCTCCATCGACGTCTCGAGCCTCGACTACGCGTCCGTCTTCGGCCCGGTGCAGGGAGCCCTCGCGGAGCCAGAGCTCGATGCACACCGGCCGCGACGCGCCGCCGCCGTCGCCGACGCTCGTATGTACGGCGCCGCTGCGGCGGCGGGTGCAGGCACGGCAGCCGGTGCGGCGACCGCCGCCGCCGCACCGGTGGACGGCCACCACCTCGGCGAGGGCGTCGAGGACGACGACGCCAGCGGGCTAGACCCGGCGCCCAAGCGCCGCCGGCGCGGTCGTCGCGCGCTCGTGGCGCTGGGCCTGGCCGCCGGCGTGCTCGGGCTGATCGGCCTCGGCACGCAGCTCATCGACGATTCCGAGCGTCCGAGCCTCGTGGCGTCGGAGGACGAGACGACGAGCTCGACCTCCACGACGATCCGCCGCACCCGCAGCACCTCCGACACCACGACCGCGGCCGTGCCGGTGACCGAGGCGGTCGTGCCGGTCGAGACCACCACGGGCGAGGCCGTGACCGACACCACGGCACGGCGGCGCACGAGCACAACGGTCGCGCGTCGCACCACGACGACCGTCCGACGGGCGACGGCCACCACCCGCGCCCCGAGCACCACGGCTCCCCCGCCGCCTCCGACCACGCAGCCCCCGCCGCCACCTCCGACCACGCAGCCCCCGCCGCCTCCGACCACGCAGCCCCCTCCCGTCGTCGAATGACGGAGGCCGACCTGACGCCCGAGCCCTCGGGGGATCCGCTCGACCTGGCGTCGATGGACGAGATCACCGCCGGCGCGTGGCTGGCACCCGGCCGCCAGATGGTGGTCAACGACCGTCTCGTCCAGGACCGGTGGTTCGCCCACCGGGTGACCCAGGCCGAGCTCGTCTCCGGGTGGCTCGATGTCGTCCCCGACTTCGCGCCGGTCGCGGCGTTCTCCCACCACTACACCCTCAGCTCGGGCGGCGAGGTCCGGGTGGCCAGGCTCGACGCGGGTGAGGTGGGCCAGCGCGGCGCGCCACGGCTCGTACTCCGGGGCCCTGACGGTTGGCTCGACGGGGCGCCGGCCGGGGGCACCGTGCTCCTGAGCGTCGCCGGGAGCGACCTCCTCGTCCGTTGGGATGCACCGGTGGTCCACACCCCCGTCGACGCCGCTGCGATGACCGCCACCTTCCAGCGGATCGGCGGCGGTCACCCCGTCCCCCTGCTGGACCTCCTGCTGCACCTGCTGATCGACCAGCCTGGGCTCTTCGGCACCACGCCGGCACCGATTCGCGACCTCCTGCACGCGTCCGGGCTCGATGTCGACGGCACCACCGTCCACCGAGCCGATGTCCGCCCGGCGGCGAAGGCGGAAGAAGCGGTCGGCGTCCCGGGCCTCGGGCTCGAATCGTCGCTTGCCGCCGAGCGCCTCCTCGGTGCCGTCCTCACCACGGACCCAGCGGCTCCCGTCGAGACCGAGGTGCTGGCTGCGCTCCACGATCCGGGCGCCGTCTCTGCGCTGGCCGAGCAGGTGGTGGGAGGCGAGCTGGTCGACCCCGACCGGCTCGAACTGCTCCTGGGCCGCCTGCGCGCCGCCGTGGGCGACGACAGCAATCCGGGACTGGCCTTCCTCCACCTCCGCCTCGCCGAGTGGCGGGGCGATCCCGCCGACCACGCCTCGGCCCTCGCCCATGCCACGCGCAGCGGCCAGGTTCCGGCGGCCCTCGTGGACGCCGCGTGGTTCGCGTCGGATCGCGGGGACGCCCGCGAGGCGTCGGCCTTGCTCCGCGCTGCGCACGTGCCGAACGACGATCCCGACGCCCAGCTGCTGGCTCGCTACACGGCCAGTGGGCCGCGCCTGGTCGGGCGCAACGAGCCCTGCTGGTGCGGGTCGGGCCGCAAGCACAAGCAGTGCTGCCTCCGCCTCAACGGGCACGACCTCGCCTCCCGTGCGCCGTGGCTGCACGCGAAGGCCGTGATGTTCCTGCAGCGCCCGCCACAGCGCGCCGTCCTCTTCGCCGTCGCCGTCGCCCACGCCGGCGTGCACGCTCCAGAGGACGCGCCCGCGCGCGTGATCGCGGCTGCATGCGATCCGGCGGTCACCGAGCTCTGCCTGGCCGAGGGCGGCGTGTTCGACCGGTTCGTCGACCAACGGCGCCACCTGCTGCCGGACGACGAGCTGCAGCTGGCCGAGGTCTGGCGCGGCGCACGACATCGCATCTGGGACGTCGTGCAGGGCGGCCGCGCGGTGCGCGACCGTGCGGGCGGGGCCGAGCTCGTGCTCGACGGGCCGTCCGCCGCCAAGGTCGCCCGGGCAGAGCTCGTGCTGGCGGCGGTGCGCGAGGGGCCCCTGGCCCTCCCGGGCAGCGCCCTGCCGATCGCCGAGCACGTCGTCGACGAGCTGGCGCCGCTCCTCGATGCGGGCGAGGCGGCGCCGATCGCCGCTGTTCTCGGCCGGGAGTTCGGATGGACCGCGCCCCCCGCCGTAGGCTGGCGGGCCGACCACGATCCCACCGCGATGGCGGCAGCGCCCTGAGAGCCCCGGTCGGGCTCGACCGGGCGGCGCCTGCACGAGTCCGCTCGCGCGGGGCCGACCGACCCTCCGACCACGCGACCACCGAGGTGACGATCCGATGCTCGACCTAAGCACCGCCGTGCTCTGCGACTTCGCACAGGTGCGCGACCGCCTGCTCTTCTGCTCGTCGGGCGCCGTCTCCCGGCTCTACCGACAGGAGCTGCCGTCGCCCCTCGGCCTCATGGTCGGCCTGGTCATCGAGGTCCCGCTGGAAGACGCGGGCATGGAGCACACGCTGCGGGCCGAGGTGATCAACCGACACGGCACGGTGCTGGCGGAGCTGCAGAACCTCTTCAGGGTGAGCGACGAGGGCCTGTTCCCCCACGAGGTGCAGCAGGTGCCGCTCGTGCTGTCCATCACCGGCGTGCGGGCCCGCACCTGGGGCACGCACCAGGTGCGCCTCTACCTCGACGACGAGCTGGTCCGGGCGCTCACCCTCTACGTGGTGCCGGCCGCCGGAACGCAGGCCATCCGTCCCGTGGCCACGCAGAGCCAGCCCGAGGACGCCGCAGCGGAGGGCAGCCTCGGGGGCACCGGCACCGAGGGCCTCGAGGAGGAAGCAGCGATCAGCCCCGATGACGAGGCGCCCGGTGCCGAAGCGGCCACGGCAGCCGGCGAGGACGCCCCTGCGGCGCCGGCTGGCGAGGCCCCCGGCGCAGCCACCGACGACGGCAGCGCCGCAGAGGCTGACGAGGCCGGAACAGAGCCGGACCCCGCCCAGGCGACTGGGCTCGCAGACGAGCTCCTGCTCGACGAGCCGGAGCCGTCGGTCGGACCAGCGGATCTCCCCGCGGCCGGCGCGCACGACGAGGCGCCAGAAGAGGAGATCGAGCCGTTGCCGTGGGCGCCGCAGGACGTCTCGGTGCAGGACGCGGAGCTTGACCCGTCCGGCGACGTGCTCCCCGCCGAGGACGAGGAGACCGGCGCTCGCACGAGGGCTTTCTCGTTCTTGTCCCACCCCGGCGACGCTCCCGACAACGCCGGCGAGGTGGCGTCCGACGAAGGGCCCGACCCAGACGTGTTGCCCGCTCCTCCGCCGCCACGGGCCGCAGGCCGGAGCCGCTTCCCGTTCCGCTACCGCTACGAGGACGACGAGTCCTCGAGCTAGTCCTCCTCGGTGCCTGCGGGGTCGTCCACGACGCCGGTGGTGTTGTCGAACGTCGACTCGGGCACCTCGTCATCGATCGTCGTGGCGACGAGGTACGCCTCCTCGAGGGTGATGCTCAGCATCACGCCGTCTTCGGCCAGGCAGAGCTCACCGACGCCCTCGGCGCTGAAGCACCGCGCGTTGTAGCCGGCGACGTCGCCGTCACGGGCGACGACCTGGGGCACGGGATCGGCCGTCACGATGCTGCGCACGAACGCCGCCGGCAGATCCGACGGGAGGGCGTTGGTGCGCTTGCAGGTCTCCTCGCCGTCGACCGTCTCACAGGCCGTTGCTCGCGACCCGGACACGATCGTGCTCTGCCGTCGTGAGGCGGTGGCGGTCGACTCGACGATGTCGGCGCGGTACCGGTCCCCGTCGCGCCACACCTCGAGCGCTTGCGTGAGGTCGGACGGCAGCTCGGGATCGGTGACGGAGTAGACGGCGTGGTGGGTGACGGTGCGCCCGAGGTCGATGAGGTCCTGCAGCTCTGCTCCTGAGCCACTGAGAGCGCGGGCCTCCGGCAGCGTGGTGGTCGTCGTGGCGATGGTGGTCGTCGTGGACGTCCGCCGCGGGGGGTCCTCGAGCACGGCCCCCACGACGCCGCCGAGGGCGAGGATGACAACGCCGGCCAGCAGCACCAGCGCCGCCGCCGTCCGACCTCTCGAGCGTTGCATCGAACCGTTCTACTTCCCCGTCGCCACAGGTATCGAAGCGTCGGTCCCTGCGCGCCGCCGAACGGTTCACATACGCGGCGTCGGCAGGAAACCTCCAGGAAACATCCCCGCACGAATCTGTCGCCAACCTCATCCATCGATCAAGGGAGCAGAACGTGGAATTCGTGCCGGACTCGGGCAACACCGCCTGGGTGCTCATCTCGACAGCCCTGGTGCTGTTCATGACGCCCGGGTTGGCGTTCTTCTACGGCGGCATGGTCCGCGGCAAGAACGTCCTCGCGATGCTCATGCAGAACTTCTTCGCCATGGGCCTCATCGCCGTCCTCTGGGCGGCGATCGTCTTCAGCCTCGCCTTCGGCGACGCGGGCAACGCCGGCTTCGTCGGCAACCTCGACTTCGCCTTCCTCAAGGACGTCGACCTCGGCGCGGGACCCGACTTCTTCGCCCTGAGCATCCCCTTCGTGCTCTTCGCCGCCTACCAGATGACCTTCGCGATCATCACGCCGGCCCTGATCACCGGGGCGACCGCCGACCGGCTGAAGTTCGCCGGCTACGCCGTGTTCATCGGGCTCTGGGTCATCCTCGTGTACGGCCCCGTCGCCCACATGGTGTTCGGCGGCGGGTGGCTGTCCGACATGGGCGCTCTCGACTTCGCCGGCGGCGCGGTGGTCCACATCAACGCCGGCGCCGCTGCGCTCGCCGTCATCCTGGTGGTAGGCAAGCGACGCGGCTATCCGCACGAGCCGATGCCCCCGCACAACCTCCCGTTCACGATGCTGGGCACCGGCATGCTGTGGTTCGGCTGGGCCGGGTTCAACGCCGGCTCCGCACTCGCGGCGAACGGCGTGGCCGCCCAGGCGTTGATGAACACGATCCTCGCCCCGGCCGCCGCCATGCTCGGGTGGCTCATCGTGGAGAAGCTCCGCAGCGGGCACGCCACGAGCCTCGGAGCAGCGTCCGGCGCGGTGGCCGGCATGGTGGCGATCACCCCCTGCGCCGGCTTCGTCGGCGGGATGGCCCCGATCTACATCGGATTCGCCACGGGCATCATCTGCTACCTCGCCCTCGGCCTCAAGAAGGCGTTCGGGTTCGACGACAGCCTCGACGTCATCGCCGTCCACCTCGTCGGCGGCCTGGTCGGCTCCATCCTGCTCGGCTTCTTCGCCGACCCCACCATCAACAGCCTGGTGGCCAACCCCGGTGTGCTCATCACCGACGGCGGCACCGACCTGCTCATGGACCAGATCGTCGCCTCCGCCGTCACCCTCGGCTACTCGTTCGTGGTCAGCCTCGGGCTGGCCGCGATCATCGAGAAGACGATCGGGCTGCGGGCAAGCGACGACCAGCAGGACCAGGGCCTCGACCTGAGCCTCCACGCCGAGACGGCATACTCGAACTGATCGAAGGAGCAACCTTGAAGCTCATCACTGCAGTCATCAAGCCGTTCAAGCTCGACCAGGTGAAGGAAGCGCTGAAGGCGGCCGGCGTGCAAGGCATGACGGTCACGGAGGTGCAGGGGTTCGGGCGTCAGTCCGGCCACACCGAGGTGTACCGGGGCGCCGAGTACACGGTCGAGTTCGTGCCGAAGATCAAGCTCGAGATCCTCGCTGACGACGGCGTCGTCGACGCCATCTCCGAAGCGCTGGTCGGGGCGGCCCGCACCGACAAGATCGGCGACGGGAAGATCTGGGTCACCGAGGTGGCCCAGGTGCAGCGGATCCGAACGGGCGAGCGAGGTGGCGAAGCGGTCTGACCGCTCCGTCCGCCAGCATTGCTCGCGGCGAGGGGCTCACCGCATGGTGGCCCCCTCGCCGCCCCACCCGCCGACGGGGAGAGCAACCGACCTTGGGAGGGTACCGGGGCTGGGCGGCGCAGTAGCCTCGGGCGATGGACGCCCCCACCCCCGCGTCCGCCGTGGACCCTGGCGCCGCCTGGCGCATCGAACCCACGGGCCCGCTGCGCGGCGACGTCGAGGTGGCCGGCTCGAAGAACGCGGTCACGAAGCACATGGTGGCGGCCCTCATGGCCGACTCACCGTCCACGATCACCAACGCCCCTGCGGTGGGCGACGTCGGCATCACGGCGGACATCCTCCGGTCGATCGGCCTGGAGGTCGCCATCGACGGGCATGCCATCACGGTGGTCCCGACCGACGAGCCCACCCCCCGCGTGCCGCTCGAGTTCTCCGGGCTCAACCGCATCCCGATCCTCCTCCTCGGGCCCCTGCTCCATCGCGCCCACGAGGCCTTCGTCCCTCTCGTCGGCGGCGACCGCATCGGCCGGCGACCGGTGGACTTCCACGTCAGCGCCCTCCAGCAGATGGGGGCCGAGGTCGAGGTGCAGCCCCATGGCATCACGGCGCGCATGAAGGGACGCCTCAAGGGCACGCGCATCACGCTGCCGTACCCGTCGGTCGGCGCGACGGAGACGGTGCTGCTCTGCGCCGTCCTCGCCGAGGGGCGCACCGTCCTGCACAACGCTGCGACAGAGCCCGAGGTGGTGGAGCTGGCGCTCTTCCTCCAACGGATGGGCGCCCACATCGCCCTCCGGCCCGACCGACGCTTCGTCATCGAGGGCGTGGAGCGGCTCGAGGGGGCCGAGGCCCGTCTCCAAGGCGACCGCCTCGAGGCCTTCAGCTACCTCGTCGCCGGCCTCATGACCCGCGGAGAGGTGCGCGTCGCCGGGTGCAACCAGGACCGGCTGGTCACGGCCATCAACACGCTGCAGCGCATGGGCGCGCACTTCACCATCAACGACACCTGGATCAGCGCCTCGGCCACCCGCCTCAACCCCGCTGCGGTGCAGACCGACACCCACCCGGGGTTCATGACGGACTGGCAGCCGCCCCTCATCGTCCTCATGACGCAGGCCGGGGGCATGTCGGTGCTCCACGAGACCGTGTACGAGGACCGCCTCGGCTACGTGGACGCCGTGAAGGCCATGGGCGGTGAGATCGAGCTGTTCGACACCTGCCTCGGCGGCCCCGCGTGCCGCTTCCACGACTCGTCCGCCCTGCACTCCGCAGTGGTCCGGGGCGTGTCGAAGCTGCAGGGGGCCGAGGTCACGATCCCTGACGTGCGAGCGGGGTTCTCGTCGGTGATCGCTGCCGCGGCCGCGGAGGGCTCCTCCGTGCTGCACGGCATCCACCACCTCGAGCGGGGCTACAACGACCCCTACGGCACGCTCGTGTCGCTGGGCCTCCACCTCGACCGCATCTGACGGCCCTAGCCCGAGATGAGGCTGGCCAGAGCCCACACGGCGCCGACCGCGCCGATCGCCGCGAACACGAGGCTGCGCGCGACGGGTGCCCGGTCGAGGTCGCCGTCGCCCCGACGGGCCGGCGGGCGCACGAGGGCTGCGACGCTGCCGACCGCCATCGCGCCGCCGATCGCGAGCACGAGGTACGCCAGCAGGTCCTCTCCCAGGAACATGGGGCGCAGGCTACCGACCACGGGTGCTCGAGCCGCCGTGGGCCGTGCCGTGCTCGCCGGGCTGCTCCTGCTCGTGGTGGCCTGCTCGGACGACGACCACGGTGCGCCGTCGTCGTCGTCGACCGCGCCCACCACGACCTCGGTCTCCATCCCACAGGACCCGTCGCTCGCCGGGCTGGCCCTCGCGGCCTCCGACCTGCCCGCCGGCTTCAGCCCAGCCGCCGACGTGGACGACACGATCACCGCGTTCTGCGCCGGCGAGGATGCGACCGCGGGGCTGCAGGCGTCCGGTCGTGCCCTGATCGGCTTCACCCGCGCTCCGGCGGGTGCGTCCGTGATCCAGCTGGTCTTCCGGTTCCGCGACGGCGGCGCGGCAGAGTTCGTCCGGCAGTCGCGCGCCATCCTCGACCGCTGCAGCGGGGTGCCCGACGTGACCGGCCTCGCCTTCACCTACGAGGCGGTGCCGCCGGCCCTCGACGAGGTCGTGGCCGCGGGCACCGATGACCACGTCACGCGCCACGGCGTGTCCGCGGGCTCCGGGTCGCTGCGGATCGACCTCGCCGTGTTCCACCGGGGGGGCATCGGTCAGCTGGTCGCCGTGCTCGGGCTCGACCTGCCTCGCGAGGAGGTCGGGGCCCTCGCCACCGAGGCCTTCACCGCCGCGGTCGGGCGCTTGGCCGCCGTCGACTGACTGATCAGTCGAGCGGAGGCCGACGCCGGTCGGCCTTGCGGGTCGACTGCCGGCGCTTCGCGTCGAGCCGCCGCTCGACGCTGCCCTTGCTGGGCCGGGTGGCGCGTCGCGGCTTCTCCACCCGGAGCCCCTCCGCGAGCCGCTCGGCCAGACGGCGGACGGCGAGGTCGCGGTTCTGTGCCTGGGAGCGCTCGTCCGAGGCCACGACCCGCACCTCCGCGCCCAACCGCTCCAGCAGGCGCTGCCGCTGCCGCGGCCCGAGGGAGGGCGACTGACCGACGTGGAAGCGGACCTCGACCCGCGTGTCCGCGGTGTTGGCGTGCTGCCCGCCCGGTCCGCCGGACCGGCTGAACCGCCAGGTCAGCTCGCTGACCGGGATCCGGAGCGAGCCCGACACGCGCACGAACCCGGGATCGTCGACCACCTCTGCAGCCTAGGGACCGGCCCCACGGTGCAATCCCGAGCATCGTCGGCGACGGAAGGGCACAATGTGGGCACTCCCTGACACGGCGGCAGGGAACACTGGCCACCGAAGGGCGGTTGGGCCAGGCGTGGGAAGGGAGGTGTACCGATGAGCGATGCTCGGATCTCTCTTGACGCTGCAGCGGTCCGCACGGACGCCGAGCCCTGCGTCGCCGTCGGCGAGGCCTTCGTCGTCGGACTGCACGACGACGTGGCCGTCGAGTCTGCGGTCGTCGGCGCCAAGGCCGCCGCACTGGCGAGGGCGCATCGGGCCGGGATCGCCACCCTGCCGGGCGTCGTCCTCACCACCGCGTTCGCCGACGCCATCGACCACGGCGGCTCGATCGCCGCCCACGGCGCCGTGCCGGAGGCGTTCGAGCGAGCCGGCGGCGCCGACCATCCGCTGGTCGTGCGCAGCTCCTCCACGCTGGAGGACACCCCCGAGTCGTCGATGGCCGGGCAGTTCGACTCCGTCATCGGCATCAACGGGCTGGCGGACTTCGCCGCCTCCGTCCAGGTCGTCCTCGACTCGCGCACCCGCGCCGGGGTCGGCGGACCGATCGCTGTGCTCGTCCAGCCGCTCATCGAGCCCGCCCTAGGCGGCGTGCTCTTCGGGGTCGACCCGGTGTCGGGGCGCAGCGATCGCCGGGTCGTGTCCGCGGTGCGGGGCGGCCCCGAGCCGCTCGTGAGCGGCGCGATCAACGGATCCCGCTACGTCGTCGATCCCGACGGACGCGTGGTCGATCACGACCGCAACGACGGGCCCGACCTGTCGAAGGTGCACCTCCTGCAGCTCGTACGCCTGGCCGAGCGCGTGGCCGAGGAGTTCGGCCGCCCGCAGGACGTCGAGTGGGCGATCGCCGAGGACGGGCAGCTGTGGCTGCTGCAGAGCCGACCGGTGACGTCCGAGGTGCGAGGGATCCCGCAAGGGCGCGTCTACGGCCCCGGCCCCGTGGCCGAGACCTTCCCGGAGCCGCTCACCGAGCTCGAGGACGACCTCTGGGTGCCGCCCCTGCGCGAGGCCGTGCGGGTGGCGGTGCTCCTCGCGGGCACCGCCACCCGGCGCGACGTCGAGGCCAGCGAGGTGGTCGTGGTGCTGCGCGGCCACGTCGGGATCGACCTGCACCTCACGGGCGACCTCGCGCCTCGACGCACGCTCCGGTCGCGGATGAACCCGCTGCCGGGCCTGCACCGCTTGCGGGGCGCATGGCGCGTCGGCCGCCTCCGCGCCGCGCTCCCGGCCCTGGCCGAGCACCTCCTCGATCGCACCGACGCCGACCTGCGGGCCGTGCCGGCGATGGCCGAGCTGACCGACCGGCAGATCATCGCCCTCCTCCACCGCAGCCGCGGGGTCCTCCGAGCGCTCCATGCGCACGAGATCCTCATGGGCATGCTCACCGACACCGGCGAGAACAAGATGACCGGCTCGTCGGTGGCGCTGCGGGTGCTGGTGGAGGGCCGCCAGGACGGGCTCACCGACGCAGAGATCCTCGAGCGCAGCCCAGTGGTGCTCGCGCTCACGCCGCCCAGGGTCGCGCCGCGAGCGCTGCTACCCGCCGACGCCACCGCGGTGAGCATCAGCCCGGGCCACCACGAGGGCACCGACAACGGCATCCTCCGCGAAGCCCTGCGCCTCCGGGTGCGGTGGGTCCAGGAGCTCACGGGCCGGGCGGCCTGGGAGCTCGGCACGCGGCTGTCCGCCGCCGGCCAGCTCACCGACCCGGAGCTCGTGCGCCACCTCACCCTCGGACACCTCGAGGCGATCGCCACGAAGCGGGCGGTCGTGGTGCCGAGCCTCGTGCAGCCCCACCACCACGACTTCGGCGCGGCCCTCCCCGCCTGGTTCCAGGTGTCCGACACCAACCACCCCATCCGGGTGCAGTGCGACAGCGAGGTCGGCGGCGGCACGGGGGCGGGCGGCGGCATCGGCCGAGGCCGGGTCACCTACGACGCGACGAACCCGCCGGCCGGCTCGGTCCTGGTGACCACCACGCTCACCCCCGGGCTCGGTCCGCTGCTCTCGGAGCTCCGGGGCATCGTGGCCGAGACGGGCTCGGTCCTCTCCCACCTGGCGATCCTCGCCCGCGAGGCCGGCGTCGCCACGGTGGTCGGCTACGCCCAGGCCGTCGACGACCTCCCGGAGGGCACGATGGTCGTGGTCGACGGCGACACGGGCCGGGTCACCGTGGATGACGGGGAGCCGGCGGCGTGAAGATCATCGCCTGGCTGGCCGGCATCGCCACGCTCGTCACCGCCCTCGCCTACCTCGTCGTGTCACTCAACCGCTGGGAGTGGAATCGAGCGCTGTTCTTCGGGCTCATCGTGCTGATCGCCGAAGTCGGTCTCGCCACCGCGCTGATCCTGCGCAAGCTCGGACAACTGGCGGCGCGGCCGCCGATCGACGCCGAGATCGCCGGGATCCTGCGCGACTCCCGCCCGGCCGAGGCCGATCGGTTCGCGTGGATGCGCGAGGCCCCGAACCAGATGAGCGTGTTCATCACGTTCCTCGTCGGCGGCGGGGTGATTCTGTCGGGCGTCGCGTGGATCGTCGACCGGCTCGCGTCCAAGACCACCACACCCACGGGTGAGGCGCGCTTGGCGGCCCAGCTGGCGCCGATCAGCTACCCGAGCGGCGGGCTGCTCGTGCCCGACGCCACGGTGCTTGCGCAGGAGGTTCCCGGCGACGACGACACCCGCCTCGGCCGGCTCCTCCGCGGCACCGGTCGGTGAGGCTGCGGCGGATCCTCCCCGTCCTCGCGTTCGGCGCCGTCGGCGTCGCGCTGGGCGTGGCCGCAGTGCTGGCCCTCAAGGAGGCCACGCTCTCCACGCACCACCGGGTCGATCCGAAGACGACGGCCGTGGTGACCCTCGACGCCCGCAGCAAGGGAGCGGAACGGGGCCGCTCGCTCGGCGACATGGTCGAGACCCTGCTGCTGGCCTGCCGCCTGGAGGTGGCGCGGACCGAGATGGAGGGGCCGGTCAGGGAGCTGGGCAGCGGGCGCTACGAAGCGACCTTCCGGCCCATGCTCGACGAGACGAACCAGCGACAGCTACGAGGCTGTCTCGAGGACTGGTCGATCGACCACATCCTCATCGACGTCGTCAGCATCCGCTCCGCTTGAGCGGTGCGCGCACGATCCGCCGTGGGTGGCCTGGATCAAGCGCTCGGCGGCGGCCACGCCGAGGATGGCGAGCGCGATGGCGGCGATCACGTCGGAGCCCCAGTGCACGCCGAGCCACACGCGGCTCATCGCCACGAGGATGACCAGCGTCCACGCAGAGATGGCGACGGACCACCAGAGGATCCGGCGGCGCGTGTAGAGGCTGACGACGAGGGGCAGCAGGCACCAGCTGGCAGCGGTGGCGAGGGGGTGGCCGCTGGGGAACGAGTAGCCCCGGCCGTTGACCATCCGGTCGCCCGCCGGACGGTCCCGGCTGATGAGCTCCTTCAGGCAGAACTCGGCCAGCGGGCGGGCCAGCGCGATCACGACGATGGCGAGGGCCAGCCGGGGGCATCGCTTGGCCGAGGCCAGGGCGGCCACGCCGGCGACGACGAGCACGACCTTCGTGGAACCGAGGAACGAAACCCGCCGGACGATGGCGTCGAGCCAGGGCCGACGGGCGCCGACCACCCAGTCGGTGAGGGGCTCGTCCCACACCAGGAGGTCGAAGACGGCGCCGGCGGCCAGGACGACGAAGACGGCGAGGGCGGTCGGCAGGAGCCAACGGTGACGTGCCCCGAGCCTCGAGAGGGTCATCGGAGGCGCTACGTGCAGGTCCATCGTGCCCGCAAGGGTAGAGGGTGCCGGGGGGCCGGGGACAGCGGGGCGGTCCGGCACGGGCCGGCGGACCCAGGAGGCGCTGCAGCGCGCGCGTGCCACTCCGTCCCATTACCACTTCGGGAGGGCGGCCAAACCCGTCCGACGTACATTTAGGACATGGACGACCCCGCCGCCGCACCCCTGCCCTCTGCGCCGGAGTGGATTGCGGCGTTCGCTGCTCGCCTCGGCCTGGAGGCTCCGGACGAGGCCACGGTCGCCACGCTGCTGGAGCTGGCCGGTGTGGCGGCGCACGGGTCGGCCCGGACCGCTGCGCCGATCGCGTGCTGGCTGGTGGGGCGGGCGGGCGCCGACCCGGCCGTCGCCCTTGCGACGGCCAGGAGCTGCGCAGGCTCAGCCGACTGAGGTCCGGTCCAGGGCCGCCAGACGCACAGCCAGGCGGCGATGGGGCGGCCGCCGACCCCGGAGCCGCACGTGCGGAGGCAGGAGCGCAGCGACGCCCGCAGCAAGCAAACAGTCAGTCGAAGCCGCGAGCCATGTTGACGAAGCGGGTGAACTGGGGGAGGAAGGCGAGCTGGACTACGCCGGTGGGTCCGGAGCGGTGCTTGGCCACGATGATCTCGGCCTGGCCGGCGTTTTCGGGCTTGGCGTCGTAGATCTCCTCGCGGAAGATGAACATGACCACGTCGGAGTCCTGCTCGATGGAGCCGCTCTCCCGGAGGTCGGCGAGCATCGGACGCTTGTCGGCCCGCATCTCGAGGCCGCGGGACAGCTGGGAGAGCGCAACGACCGGTGTCTCGAGCTCGCGGGCGAGGATCTTGAGTCCTCGGCTGAGCTCTGACACCTCGACCTGGCGGCTCTCGGCGCGGCTGCGTCCGGTCATGAGCTGCAGGTAGTCGATGACGATCATGCCGAGGTCCCCGACCTGGCTCTTGAGGCGGCGCGCCTTCGCCCGGATCTCCATGATCGAGAGGTTGGGGTTGTCGTCGATCCAGATGGGTGCCTCGGCGAGCCGGCCCATGGCCCGGGAGATCTTCTGCCAGTCGTCGGCTTGGAGCTGGCCGTTGCGCACCCGGGTGGAGTCGACGCGGGCCTCGGCGCAGAGCAGTCGCTGGGAGAGCTCGAGGTTGCTCATCTCGAGCGAGAAGAACAGGACGGGCTTGGCGGCCTCGAGGGCGGCGTGGGCGACCATGCCGAGCGCGAACGAGGTGTTGTGCACGTAGACGTCGCCGGCCACGAAGTTGTGCAGCTCGGGGATGGTGAGGTCGTACACCTGGTCGATGCCGTCGGCCTCGAGGGCGACGATCTCGTCCCAGCGGACGTCGCTGCCGCCTTCGACGGGCGTGGCCATGCGGACCCCGGCGGGGCCGCGCCCCACGAGCACGGGCTCCCCGACGGCGCGGGCGTGGGCCACCAGCTCCTCGAGCGCAGCCTGCTGGCCCAGCACCCCGATCTGGCGGGCGAGCCGCTCGAGGTCGTCGGCGCCGGAGATCTCGAGCTCGTGGGTGACCCAGGCGTGGTCGTTCGCCGCGACGATCGGTGCCCGCACCGCGGCGTTGATGCCGAAGCGGAGGAAAAGGTGCTGGAGGTCGCGGACGAGGCGGGCGCTCGGCGAGGCCAGCAGGACCCGACCCCGACCGGCCGCCCCGGCCGGCACCCAGGTGGACGCGCCGATGGCGAGGACGCGGTTCAGGAAGGCGGCGAGCTGGGAGCGGGGCAGCCGGTAGACGGCCTCGGGCACCCGTCGGTGCTCGGGGGCACCGGCCAGGCGGTGCCGGTGGGCCAGTCGGTCGACGGCCGGGCAGGCGTCGACGTCGTACTGGCGGCTGGCCAGGCCGGTGGAGCGATCGGTGACGTCGATGCCCGCCCGCTCGCCGTGGTCCCGGATGTCGAGGGCGACGACCGGGTCGGCGCAGCGCAGCGCCGGGCCGTCGTCGTAGGGCAGGCCGGATCCGACGAGGTAGCCGAGCAGACCGACCTCGGCGCTGGGCAGGGGATCGGCGCCGAACACGGGGAGCGCGCGCGGCACGGCGACCCTGTCGCCTTCGCTGAGGGTGGCGAGAGGCTGCCACCCGTCGGGGGTGAGGAAGGGGTGGCTGGCGGTGGTGCGGACCTCGCGGCCGAGCCGGGTGCGCACCCGGAACACGGGCTTGCGGCCATCGTCCACGTAGGCCGACGGTGAGGCGACGGCGAGCCGGTGATCAGCACCGAGGGCGAGGATGCGGACGTCGTCGCCGCGCTCGCCGGCGCGGTGGAGCTCGGCCGCGGTGCGCACCGCCCCGGTGCGCGGGTCGAGTATCGGTGTGTCCCAGGCGACGCACTTCCCCATGGCGGGGCGGGCGCCGACCACGACGAGGGCGCTCTTCTGGAGACCCGAGAGCAGCCGGTCGAGATCGAGGTAGCCGGTGGGCACGCCGGTGATGGCGTCACCCTTCTCGTAGAGCTGCTCGAGGCGGTCGAGGTTGTCGGACAGCAGCTCGGCCAGCTTCCGCGTGCTGTCGGTGACCCGCCGCTCGTTGACCTCGTAGACCATCGCCTCCGCGGAATCGAGGGCCTTGGCCACGTCCTCCGGGACGGAGTAGCCGAGCTCGGCGATCTCGCCGGCCACGCCGATGAGCCGGCGGAGCAGGGCGTACTCCTCGACGATACGGGCGTAGCGACCGGCGTTCGTGGTGGCCGGGGTGGACGCCATGATCTGCGCGAGCACAGACGGCCCGCCGAGAGCCTCGAGGAGGTCGGCCCGCCGGAGCTCGTCGGCCACCGTCACCGAGTCGACCGGTTGCCCGGACGCGTAGAGGGTGTGGATGGCGTCGTAGATGTGCCCGTGGGCGGGCTTGTAGAAGTCGGACGCCGTGACCGCCCCTGCGGCCGAGGCGATGGCCTCGGCGGAGAGCATCATGGCGCCGAGGAGCGACTCCTCGGCCTGGAGGTCGTGCGGGGGCACACGTCCGGCGCTGGCTCGTCGGGGCGCGTCCTGATCATCGAGTCGTGCGGCCATGGGCGACGCCCACCTTCCTCCGAAACCCCTGTGCGCAACGAGAGGACAAGCCTGTGGATCTCGCGCAAGTTGGTGTGGAGATCGTGTGGACGACCTGGGGACGACGCCCCTAGCCGCGCGTCAGGAAGCGACGACCTCGATGGTGATCGGGAACTCCACGTCCGAGTGGAGCTTCACCGGGACCAGGTGCGTGCCGAGCGACTTGATCGGCTCGTGGAGGTGCAGCTTGCGGCGATCGAGCTCGATGCCGGTCTGCGCGGTGACGGCGTCAGCCACCTCGGAGGTGGTGACCGACCCGAAGAGCTTGCCCTCGGCGCCGGCCCGGGCCGTGATGGTGATGACCTTGGGGACGAGCGTCTTGGCGATGGCCTCGGCCGCCGCCCGGTCGTTGGCGTCGCGCAGATCTCGGCCGCGTCGCATCGACGAAGCCTGGTCGGCTACCCCCGGTGTGGCCAGGAAGGCGAGGCCCTTCGGCACCAGGTAGTTGCGTCCGTAGCCGTCGGCGACCTCGACGATGTCGCCCTTCTTGCCGACCTGGGCGACGTCACTGCGGAGGACGACCTTCACGACGTCTCCTCGCCGCCGACCTCGGCCAGCTCGTCGGTGCGCTCGTCGCCCTCGACCTCGTCGGCGCCGGTGTCGAGCTCGTCGTCCACCTCGGCGTCCGCGGTGTGGCTCAAGGGCTCGGTCTCGGGTGCCGGGAGGTCGCGATCCCGCTCACGGCGACCGCCGCGCTCGCCGTCTCGCTTCGGCCCGCGCGTCTGGGTGACCCGGCTCGCGTAGGGCAGGAGCGCCATCTCGCGGGCGTTCTTGATCGCCCGGGCGATCTCGGCCTGCTGCTGCGCGCTGTTGCCGGAGACCCGACGGGCCCGGATCTTGGCGCGGTCGGACATGAACCGGCGGAGGAGGTTGACGTCCTTCCAGTCCACGTACTCGACGCGGTCCGTGATCAGCAGGCTTATCTTCTTTTTGGCTCGGCGGGCGTTGTCCTTGTTCTTCGTGCGGACGGGCTTGGCCATCAGAAGGGCTCCTCGTCGGCGTTGTAGCCCGCGGGGGCCGCGTTCGGAACGGGTGCGGAGCGGGCCGCGCCGCCACCACCGCCGGCCTCGCCTTCGCGACGCTCGTTGCGCGTGATCTCGGCCGTGGCCCACCGGAGGCTGGGGCCGACCTCGTCGGCGATGATCTCGACCTTCGAGCGCTTGTCGCCCTGGTCGGTCTCCCACGAGCGCTGCTCCAGGCGCCCGGTGACGATGGCGCGGCTGCCCTTCACGAGCGTGTCGCTCACGTTCTGGCCCAGCTGGGCCCAGCACGTGATGTCGAAGAAGGAGACCTGCTCCTCCCACTCCTGGGTCTGGCGGTTCTGCCAGCGGCGGTTGACGGCCAGCCCGAAGCTGGCGATCGCCTGCCCGGACGGTGTGAAGCGCAGCTCGGGGTCCCGCGTGACGTTGCCGATGACGGTGACGGTGTTGTCTGCCATGTCCTGATCTCCTCTATCCGGCCGACGCGGCCGGTTCGGCCTGGCCGAAGAGCCCGCGACGAGCGGCCTCACGGTCGGGCAGGCGCACGAGCTTGTGGCGGACGACCTCGTCCGCGAGGCGGAGGGACCGCTCGAGGGCCTCCAGGTCGGCGCCGTCGCCCGTGATCTCCCAGACGACGTAGTAGCCCTCTTGCTTGTGGTCGATCTCGTAGGCGAAGCGTCGCCGACCCCACCGATCGGTGGTGGCAACCGCACCGCCCCGGGCGACGACCTGGGCCGCCACCGACTTGACCTGGTCGTCGATCACCTGGTCGTCGAGACCGGAATCGAAGATGACCATGAGCTCATAGGCCCGCATGCGCAGGACTCCTCCCCGTGGACCCGCCGCCGGCGGGGCCCCCGATCTGGGGGCAGGGCTTGCAACTAGCCGGGTGAGCGTAGCGGCGGGGGGTGGTGGTGCACACATCCGCCATGGTCGCGGCGGGGTGTGACAGCGCCGCCGTCAGGTGGGTCGTGGCGCGCAGTCCCCGGCCACCGTGACCGTCGCGCCGGGCGTGATCCCGAGGTCGTCGAGCTGACCCTGGGGCACCTCGACGGCCAGCCTGTACGGCCCCGCCGGCGGGTAGGTCGGGCAGTCGTCCCGGTTCTCACACGGCGCCATGTCCGCGGTGGACACCACCTTTCCGGACCGGTCGATCCAGGCGATGCTCAAGGGCATCGGTGTGTTCCGCATGTAGAAGCCGTTGGCCTGCTCCTCGCCGTACACGAAGGCCATGCCGGAGTAGCCCTGCAGGTCGGTGACCTCCATCAGGCCGCGGCTGCGCTCGGCCGCGTCCATCGCAGCGAGGAGGCACCACGCCAGCAGCCCCTCCCCGTCCGCCGGTTCGACGGCGATGGCCACCTCGGAGAAGCCGTCGATGGGCACCCGGTCCGGGTCGCCGGGCGGGATGTAGCCCGCCGGGGTCGACGGGGCACCCAGCACCGGATCGTCGGGTTGGTCCGCTCCCCGCAGGACGAAGAACCAGACGCCCAGCGCGACGAGCGCCACCGCCACCCAGAGCAAGCGGCGGAGGGCGCGCTCGTCGAGGGTCATCGGGCCATCGTGCCACCTCGGCAGACGGCCTCCGGCGCGCTACGCCGAGCCGTACAGCCCGAGGGTCTCGGCCACCTCGGCGGTGAGGTGGTAGCTCTCGTCGGCGTTGGGGAACGCCCCCGTGCGGACATCGGCTGCGTAGGCCTGGAGCGCCTCGACCGCCACGGTGCGCACGTCGGCGTACCGACGGACGAACTTGGGCCGCATGCGGTCCTCGATGCCGAGCACGTCGTGGAAGACGAGCACCTGCCCGTCGCAGCCCGGCCCCGCACCGATGCCGACGGTGGGGACGTCGACGGATCCCGTGATCATGCGGGCGACCTCGTCGGGGACGCCCTCGAGGACGATCGCGAAGCAGCCGGCGGCCTCCAGCGCCTTCGCGTCGGCGACCAGCTCGAGCGCCGCGCCGTGCTCGCGCCCCTGCACCTTGAAACCGCCCATGGCGTGCATGGACTGCGGGGTGAGCCCGAGGTGGCCCATCACCGGGATCTCGGCATCGACGATGGCCTCGATCATCGGAAGGCGCTTGCGCCCGCCCTCGAGCTTCACCGCCTGCGCGCCGGCCCGGACGAGCTGGGCCGCGTTGCGGACCGTCTCCACCGGCGTGGTGTGGTAGCTCATCCACGGCAGGTCGGCCACGACGAGCGGCTTGCCCGACTCCGCCTCGGGCGCCGAGCTCGCCAGGCCCCGGGCGACGGCAGCCGTGTGGTGGGCCAGGTCGTCGACGGTCACCTGCAAGGTGTCGTCGTACCCGAGCACCACCATCGCGACCGAGTCGCCGACGAGGACCAGGTCGATCCCGGCGGCGTCGGCCATGCGCGCACCGGGCGCGTCGTAGGCCGTGACCATGACGAGTGGCTCGCGCCCGTCCCGTACCTTGCGGGCTCGGATCGCAGGCGCGGTCATCTGCTTGCGCATCGCTGCACCTCCTACCGTCCAGCGCCTGGGTGGCTGCCAGCGGCACCTCGAAGCGTACGCCTCCCGGCGCCCGCGTTCCAACCTCGCGGCGGGCGCGGCGGCCGGCGCTACGGTGCGCTCGTGGACGACATCGGGATTTGCGACAGCTGCGGCTTCGAGCGAGTGGAGGTCGTGCCGGTCCGCCGGATGTACGTCACCCCCGAGGCATGGGACACCGAGGAGAACGTCGAGGTGCTCGACGATGTCGAGCGGTGGTGCTTCCCCTGCCGCACCAGCTACCCCCACCAGGTGCTCTAGGGCTCCCCGTCGGTCCCACCCGGGAGAGGGGCCTCGCAGAACGGGAACTCTCGACTCGGGTCGGCGCACACCCTCGGGTCTGCCGTGGTGGTCGTGGTGCCGAGCGTGGTGGTCGGCGCCTGGCTCGGAGCCGTCGTCGAGCTGCCACCGGGCCTGGCCGTGCTGCTCGTGCTCGCGCCGGGGGTCGTCGAACTGGTGGCGCCCGTCGCCTTGGTGGTCGTCGAGGTCTGGAGCTGCGGGTTCAGCACCTCGCCCGGGAAGGCCTTGGGCGCGGTGAACGATCCGGTGTCCATCCCCGCCGTGGCGTTCCGCATGAACTTCTTCCAGATCTCGGCCGGGAACGATCCGCCGGTGACCTCGCGGCCGTGGACGTCGTCCATGTGGCGGGGTTCGGCCTGGCCGGGCGGGTTGGGATACCCCATCCAGACGGCGGCGGTGAGCTTGGGGGTGTAGCCGACGAACCACGCGTCGCGGTTCTCCTGGCTGGTGCCCGTCTTGCCCGCCGCCGCCTTCCCGAAGTTCGCAGCCCGTCCGGTGCCGCTCAGCACCACCTGGCGCAGCGCATGGGTCACCATGTCCGCCTCGGTCATGGTGAGCACCTGCTCTGACGAGGTCGAAGTCTCCTGGATCACCCGGACGTCGCCGTCCTCGTCGACCTGTTCGATCTTGGCGATCATCGTGGCGTCCTTGTGCACGCCCCGATTGGCGAAGGTGCTGAAGCCCTCCGCCATGTCGAGCACGGAGACGTCGCCGGTGCCGAGCACGAGCGAGTTGACCTCCTCGAGCTCCGACGACACCCCCATGTCGTGCGCCAGGTCGATCACGCGGTCCGGGCCGACCTTCAGCATGAGCTGCGCGTAGGCCGTGTTGGAGGACACGCGCGTGGCGTCGACGAGGTCGAGCACGCCCTGCTCGCTCTCGTCGTAGTTGCCGACCACCCAGTCCTTGCCGCCGTTGGCCTTCGGCAGCGTGATCTCGGCCGGCGCGTTGAACTTGGAGTTGAGCGAGATGCCCTTCTGGAGAGCCGCGGCCAGCACGAACGGCTTGAAGGAGGACCCGGCGCCACGGCCGGAGCCACCCCCGTCCTTGCCCAGGGCGTAGTTCACCTCTTGGGCCTCGATGTCCCGCCCGCCGACCATGGCCTTGATCTGCCCGAGGTCGTCGATGGCCACGAGGGCGGCGGCGGGGTCGTCCGGCTGGTCGAGTGTGGACGTGACGGCGTCCCACGCCGCCTCCTGCATCTCGGTGTCGAGTGTCAGGTAGATCCTGAGACCGCCGCCGTACAGGGTGCCCTCGCCGTACTTCTCGGCCACCTGCTGGCGCACCTCCTCCAGGAAGTACGCACCGCCGATGGTCTCCAGCTCCGGCACGAGGTCGAGCTTGGAGCGGTCGCGGCGCGCGATGACGTGGCCTTCCCACGGCACGGCGGACGCAGCGGCCTGCTCAGCCTCGGTGATGTGGCCCTCGGAGGCCATGGCGGCCAGCGAGGTCTCCCGCCGGCGGGTGGCCTCCTCAGGAGCTGTGGCCGGGTCCGCTGCCTCGGGCGCGCGGATGAGGCCGGCGAGGTACGCCGCCTCCGGGAGCCCGATCCCCCGGACGTCCGTGCCGAAGTACGCCCGCGATGCGGCGCCTACCCCGTAGGCGCCCCGGCCGAAGTAGATGGTGTTGAGGTACCGCTCGAGGATCTGCTCCTTGTCGAGCTCCCGCTCGAGCTTCACCGCGAGCACCGCCTCCTTCACCTTGCGGGCGATGCTGCGCTCGGAGCTCAGGTAGACGTTCTTCACGTACTGCTGCGTGATCGTGGAGCCGCCCTGCCGGACGCCGCGGCCGCGCACGTCGTTGTAGAACGCGCGAGCGATGCCGACGGGGTCCACGCCGCCGTGCTCGAAGAAGTCCCGGTCCTCGGTCGCCAGGACCGCGTCGACCAGGACCTGCGGCACCTCCTCGAGGGGGACGTTGATGCGATCCTCCTCGGCACTGAAGGTCGCGATGGCGTTGTCCGGCCCGCATGCCTCCCTGACGTCGGCCGCGCAGACGAACGAGGTCTGCCGCAGCGCGTCCTCGGGCGGCAGGTTGATGTTGAAGACGACCGAGGCGACGCCGCCGATGCCGGCCACGCTGACGAGCCCACCGACGAAGAGGCTCCGGCGCCACCGCCAAAGGGCGCTCCGGCGGCCGTTGCCCGCCTTCGGGCGAGGCACCGCCGAGCGGGCCCGGCGGGGCGCGACGTTCGAGGCGGACCCCTTCGACGGGGGCCGCTTGGCGGCAGGGCGGGCGGCGGGAGGACGGCGTTCGGTCATCGCTGGCGTGGGCGCCGGGGGCCCGGAGCGGGGTACAACCTACGTCGCCGGAGGGCGCCATCCCCATCGCGGCGGCTCGCTCTTGCGGCGAACGCCCCGACGGCCGACACGACGAGGGCGGAGGCGGCGAGAGCCAGCACCGCCCCTTCGCCCACGGTCGCGAGCTCGGCACTGGGCGGCCAGGCGGGTGCGTCGGTGGCGATCGATGCGACGGCCCCTGCGCCGACGAGCACCGAGACGACGGACAGCACCCGGTCGAGGCGGGGCCGGGGAGCGCGCAGCAGTCCGAAACCAATACTGGCAGTAGCTGCCCCGACCGCAACGGCCGCCCGCACCGCGATGTGCCCTCCGAGGGCCGGGCCGGCGACCACGGCGGCCACGGCTGCGCCCGCGGCAGCCGCTCGGGCCAGGTCGATCGGCGCCACCCGACCCGTGCGCTCGACGGCCCCGGCAAGGGCCAGCAGGATCGCCGCAGCGGCGAGCCACGAGCCGGCCGCAGCGGCCGGGGGGCCGACGCCGCCGGCGGGGCCGAGCACGGCCTGCGCTCCGCTGAGCGCCTCGAGGGAGCTGGCATCCCAGCGCCAGGACGACGCGACGAAGGCGGCCCCGACGGCGAGCACGGCCGTCGGACGCCAGGCCAGCGCAGCGAGCACGACGGCCAGGACGCTCGCGTCACCACGAGAGCTGACCGCCAGCACCAGCCCGGCACCGGCGAGCCCCCACCGAGCGGCGGACGGGATCGTGGTCAGGAGCGACCGAGCAGGAAGCTGCGGGCCAGGTGGTTCCACGAGCAGGAGGGGCAGACCTCGACGACGTAGCAGGCGAGCCGGTCTCGGCCCTTGGCCAGCTTTGCCAGCTCCCCCGTGGCCGTGATGCACCGGCCCGAGGCGGGCAGTCGGGACCCGAAGGCGTACGTGACGAGGACCACCTGGTCCTCCTCGCAGATCGGGCACTCCATCGAGGTGGGTTCGCTGGCCATGCTGGCCGCCCGCCGAAGCTCCGGGTGGGCGTCGCACACCTCGTGCCGGGCCAGGCGGCCCTTCCGGAACTCCGAGACCACGGCCAGGCGGGCCAGGCGATAGTCGATCGTGCCGCCGGGACCCGTGGACCCGGCGCCACGGATGGCCTCCGAGCGGAACGTCACGGACCAGAGGCTACCGGCGGAGAGGGGCGGCGTCCCGTGGATCGGTGAAACCGTGCTTGACAGGCGGCGGACCGTGCGGGCATTGTGTCGTTACATCGAATCGATACATCGCGTAGATGTAGCGACGATTTCCTCTCATGATCGACCTCGCCATCCTCGGCCTGCTCACCGAGCAGGAGCTTCACGGCTACGAGCTGAAGAAACGGCTCGGTGAGCTGCTGTCGAGCCGTGCCTCGGTGTCCTTCGGATCGCTCTACCCGGCCCTCGCCCGGCTCGAGGCCCAAGGGGCCGTCAAGGCGGTCGAGGAGCGCACCAGCGTGCCGAGCGCCCCCATGTCCGGCTCGCTGGTGGGCGAGCTGGCCGCCTTCCGGGCGCGGGTGCGGGAGTCCGGCCTCGTCAAGGGCACCGGCCGCGGCAAGAAGGTCTACGGCATCACCGAGCACGGCCGCGAGCGCCTCGTCGAGCTGCTGTCGGACCCCGACGTCACCGACGATCGGGCCTTCACGCTTCGCGTGGCCTTCGCCCCCCACCTCCCCGATGCCGCCCGCCTCGAGCTGTTCGAGCGCCGCCGCACCGAGCTGCTCCGCCGTCGCGACGACCTGCGACGTCGGGAGAGCGACCCCGGTCGCGCCGGGCGCACCCACTCCTACCTCCGTGCGCTCCTCGAGCGCGACGCGGAGAACCTCGCCCACGACCTTGCCTGGCTCGACCGGCTGATCGAGGCCGAGCGCTCCGCCGACCACAACGGCGCCGACCGCTCGATCCCGGTCCCGGCCCCCCAGGCCCACCTCCAGGAGGAGACCCCATGAGCAAGATCCGACTCGCCATCGCCGGGATGGGCAACTGCGCCAGCTCCCTGGTGCAGGGCCTGACCTACTACGCCGACGCCGACCCCTCGGACCGCGTGCCGGGCCTGATGCACGTCGACCTCGGCGGCTACCACATCCGGGACATCGAGCTCGTCGCCGCCTTCGACGTCGACGCCGAGAAGGTCGGCCTGGACGCCTCCAAGGCCCTGCTGGCCGAGATCAACAACACGGTCCACTTCGCCGAGGTGCCCCACCTCGGCGTCGAGGTGCAGCGCGGCCCGACGTTCGACGGCTTCGGCGAGTTCTACCGCCAGGTCGCCGAGGAGTCGCCCGCCGAGCCGGTCGACGTTGCCCAGGTCCTGCGCGACACCAAGACCGACGTGCTCGTCTCCTACCTCCCCGTGGGCTCCGAGGACGCGCAGCGCTACTACGCCCAGGCCTGCCTGGACGCCGGCGTGGCCTTCGTGAACGCCATCCCCGTCTTCATCGCCTCCGACCCGGAGTGGGCCCAGAAGTTCCGGGCGGCCGGCGTGCCGATCGTCGGCGATGTCATCAAGAGCCAGGTCGGCGCCACCATCGTGCACCGCACCCTCGCCCGCCTGTTCGAAGACCGCGGCACAACGATCGACCACACGTACCAGCTGAACTTCGGCGGGAACATGGACTTCATGAACATGCTCGAGCGCAAGCGGCTGAAGTCGAAGAAGATCTCGAAGACGCAGTCGGTGACGAGCCAGATCGACCAGGGCATCTCCGATCGGGACGTCCACATCGGGCCGTCCGATCACGTGCCGTGGCTCGAGGACCGCAAGTGGGCCCTCATCCGCCTGGAAGGCCGGAACTTCGGCGACGTCCCCCTCACCGTCGAGCTCAAGCTCGAGGTCCACGACTCCCCCAACTCGGCCGGCGTGATCATCGACGCCGTCCGCTGCGCCAAGATCGGTCTCGATCGCGGCATGGGCGGTCCGCTCGAGGGGCCCTCCGCCTACTTCATGAAGTCGCCCGGCAAGCAATACCGGGACGAGGACGCCCACCGCATGGTGGAGGCCTACGCCCGCGGCGACGCCGACCTGAAGTAGCGCCGGCGCCGGCACACGGCACCAAAGCCAGCGCACGACGGCTCCGGGAGCCAGACTGCACGCATGTACCAACGCTTCTCGGTGGCCGCCCCAGCGGGGGACGACCTCCCGACCGACGCCCTGAGCTACGGCGCAGACGTCCCGCGCGAGGACGTCCTCAAGCTGCTCGGCCACGTCGAGGGGAAGCGCATCCTGGACCTCGGCTGCGGGGCCGGCCACAACGCCATCGCCCTGGCCCGTCAGGGCGCCAAGGTCATCGGCATCGACGAGTCGTCCGACCAGGTGGCTGCGGCGCGAGCCGCCTGCCAGCGCGAGGGCATCAAGGTCGAGCTCCACCACGCCCCGCTCGCCGAGCTCGCCTTCCTTCGCGCCGACAGCATCGAAGGCGCGGTGTCCGCGTTCGGGCTCGCCCCGGTCGAGGACCTGGACCGCGTGTTCCGCCAGGTCGACCGCGTGCTGCGGCCCGAGATGCCCCTCGTGCTCTCCCTGCCCCACCCTGCGTTCGCGGTGCTCGACCCCGAGGATCCGGAACGGCGCGTCCAGCGCTCCTACTGGGACGGCGCGCCCGTCGCGGCCAACGGCGAGGAGGGGCCCACGGACGTGCCCCGCACCATCAGCGCCCTTTTCACCAGCCTCAGCCGGGCCAACTTTCGCATCGACACCATCCTCGAACCCGAGCCGCCGGCTCGAGGCCGCCGCAGCCCCCGCTGGACCGACGCCATGCGCTACCTGCCCGCCACCCTCATCATCCGGGCGAGGAAGCAAGGCATCTAGGTTTCGCCATCGGGCGCCTTCGGCGCCCTCTGCGAGCAACGAGCATGCAGTCGCCCTTCGGGCGGCCACTTCTCCTCGCTGCTCCCGCCCGGCGTCTCTCAGGGCAGAAGTCCGCACCGCTGGGGCCTCCACTACCGGCGCTGCCCAACGTCCTCCTGCTCGACCGAGTCCTCCTCGCTCCCGCGGCCCCGCGCTCCCGGCCGGCGGTTCTCGGGAGTCGTCGACTGCGCCGCCCTAGAGATCGATGCTCGGCTTTTGCTGCTTGTACCACTCGTCGAGGCGGGCCTTGGCTTCTTGCTCCTCTAGGGGGCCCTCTTCCAGGCGGGCTTCGAGGAGCATGGCCAGGGCCTGGCCGACCAAGGGGCCGGGCTGCAGGCCGAGGTGGGCCATGACGGCCTGGCCGTCGAGGTCGGGGCGGATCGCCTCGAGCTCCTCCCGTTGTCGCAGCTCAGCGATCCGCGCCTCGAGGTCGTCCATGCGCTGCGCCAGCATCCGTGCCTTCCGCTCGTTGCGCGTCGTGCAGTCGCACCTCGTCAGCTCGTTGAGCTCGTCGAGCAGCGGACCGGCGTCTCGCACGTAGCGCCGCACGGCCGCGTCCGTCCAGACGTCGTCGCCGTAGCCGTGGAACCGAAGGTGCAGATACACGAGCTGGGTGATCGCCTCGATCTGCTCGTTGGAAAACCGCAGCGCACGCAACCGGTCCCGCGCCATCCGCGCCCCGACCACCTCGTGGTGGTGGAACGACACACCCTTCGACCCGATGGACCGGGTCTTCGGCTTCCCCACGTCGTGCAGCAGGGCCGCCGCCCGCAGGACCAGGCGAGGTGAGGTCTTGGCGA
Source organism: Acidimicrobiales bacterium (assembly GCA_030681555.1). Taxonomy (GTDB): domain Bacteria; phylum Actinomycetota; class Acidimicrobiia; order Acidimicrobiales; family VFJN01; genus VFJN01. The sequence goes on along the minus strand of JAUXRW010000048.1, from coordinate 28,862 downwards.
CGACGGCCACTGTGTGGGCGAGGACGTCCTTGTGGCGGTGGATCGGATCCTGCTCCACGCGCATCGCTGGCAGCTCCGGGAGCAGCACGTCGGCCACGCCCGTGTCCACGAGGAACCAGAGCCCCGCACTCGGATCCTCCACGACCAGCAGCTTCGATAGCTCGTCCCGGACCCGCTCGGCGGACACGATCTCGAGCCGATCCACCAGGCGGGGCACCACCGCGACCAGCTCGGGCACGGGCGCCAGCCCGTAGCCCGCCACGAACCGGGCGGCGCGCAGCATGCGCAGCGGGTCGTCGGTGAAGGAGACCTCCGGGTCGAGCGGGGTCCGCAGCACGCCTGCTGCGAGATCGGCGACGCCCCCGAACGGGTCGATGAGCTCCGGGGACTCCCCCGCAGCGCCCGTCACCCGCAGCGCCATCGCGTTCACCGTGAAGTCCCGCCGCGAGAGGTCGGTCTCGACCTCCATGGCGAAGGAGACCTCGGGCTTGCGAGAGTCGGGCGAGTAGGCATCGGCCCGGTGCGTCGTTATCTCGAAGGTCACCCCGCCCCGCTGCAGGCCGACGGTCCCGAACCGGGCCCCCTGGTCCCAGACGGCGTTGGCCCACCCCCGGACGAGGTCCGCCGTCACCTCCGGGCGAGCGTCGGTCGTCAGGTCGATGTCACCCCCGAGCGGCCGCCCCACCACGAGGTCGCGCACGATGCCCCCGACCAGGTACAGGCGGTGGCCCGCCGCGTCGAACCGGTGCGCCAGGGGTCGCACCGAGTCGAGGACGGAGTTGAGGCGGTCGGGGATCACGAGGTCAGGGTACGGACCCGCAGCCCACACGCAGAACTGGCGGCCCCTGACCTCCTCGAGGGAGATCAGGGAGCCGCCAGCTCAGCAGGAGCGTGCGGATCCCGGAGGGATCAGGTGACGGCGGAGCGTCGGCGCAGTGCGAACAGCGCCAGCGCACCGGCACCGAGGCCAGCGGCCACACCCGTGGGCAGCAACCCGCCGGTCTTCGGCAGGCTGCGACGGGCGGCCGGAGCCGGATCCTTGGGGATGGACTCGTCACCGATCACCGGGCCACGGGTCTTGACCGTGACCGGCTTGCCGTTCGACGGCGTGATCACGGCGACGTTCTCCAGCGTGCCGGTGGCGTCATCGTCGACCTTCACGACCACCGAGAGGATGGCGCTCGAGCCGCCGCCGAGGGTGGCGATGTTCCACGTCACCTTGTTGGCGGGATCGTTGACGCAGCTCTTGTTGCACGAGACGAACGAGACCCGGTCGTCCAGCGTGTCGACGATCTGCACGTCGGTGCAGGGCTGGCCGCCGCTGTTGAAGGCGTGCACGTAGTAGCTGAACGTCTGGCCCGGGGTCACCTGGAAGTGGCTGGCGACCTAGTTCGAGAACTGGACGATGCAGGGCCCGTTGAAGTTGTCCCGGACGATCGGGATGTCGTCGACGCGGTCGTCCTCGGTGATCGGACGGCCGTCGCAGTTGCCCGAGACGGTGACCACGTCGTCGAAGGTGGCACCGTCAGGTGCGTCCTCCGAGACCCGGATGGTGATCGTGATGTTCTTCGTCTCATTGACGGCGATGTCGCCGAGGTCGAAGTTCACCGTGCCACCGTCGACGCTCGTCGCGGGCGGCTCGGTGCCGATGACCTCGAAGCCGGGGCCGGTGATCACGTCGGTGACCTGGACGTCGGTGACGACGCACGGGCCACGGTTCGGGACGGCGATGTTGTACTCGAACGTGCCGCCGGGCTCGACCTCGGTGGCCGAGGCGTGCTTGTTGAGCTCACGGAGGGGGTTCGTGGTGTCGCCGCAGGTGATGCCGCCGGCCGGGGCCACGACGGACGCACCGACGGGACCGAGGTCGAGGACCAGCAGCCGCTCGCTGGTCTCGGCGCCGAGGGCGTCGAGGATCTGGTTCAGCAGGTCGGCCAGCGGCTCGGAGGCGCCGACGGCGGCCGGCGGCAGGAGCTCGACCCGGAGGATCGAGGCCTGGACGCTGGCCTGCGTGCCATCAGCACTGACCGTCTTCTGGACCGGCACCGAGAGACGGACGACCGGCTGCAGCTCGCTGAGCGCGGTCTGCAAGGCGTCCTCCACCGGGGCGACCACGGGCAGGAGGGCCTCGAGGTCGAGGTCGGCGAGGAGGTCGGCCAGCGTGCCCGGCGCCTCGAGGTCGAGCAGGTCGCCGAGGACGAGGTCGGTGATGGTGGCCTCGACCGACTCATCGGTGGAGTCGAGGGTGATGAGCTCGTCGCCGCCGATGGACACGTTGACGACGGGGTCGGCACCGGTGACCGAGGCTCCACCGGGCAGGCCGGTGGCGCTCACGATGTAGTTCGGCGACTGCACGACGTCGATGGCGATGGCCGAGGCCAGCTCCGGGGTGAGGCCGTTGAGCACGTTGGCGCTCGACAGGCTCGTGGAAACCCGGGCCTGCACGGCGCGGGGATCGTTCGGGCCCGGGATCGACGCGAGGAAGGTGGAGGCCTCGGTGTCGGCGGCGCCGTCGGCGTCGTCGATGTCGAGGTCGACCACCGAGCCGCCGTCCGGCAGCTCGATCAGGGTGAGGTCGGCCAGCGACTGGTCGGCCAGGGAGGCCGGGGTGTCGGCGGCGATGCACTCGGTGTCGCTGATCCAGTTCGCGATGGCCGTCGTCCGGATGACCGGGAGGTCGAGTAGCGGCGCGAGGTCGAGCGGGATGAGGACGTCCTCGTTGGCCTCGGACGGAGGGGCCGATGCCTTGTTCTCCTGGATGGCGATCGGAGCGTCGAGGAGAGTCGTGGTGCCCGTCGTGCCGGCCCGGGCGATCGAGCGCTGCACGCCCTCCTTGTCGGGGTCGACGTCCGCCTGCGACTCGAGGTTGGCCTGCGAGCGGGCCAGGTCCACGTTCGTCTGCGGGAGGATGGCGTCGGAGATCGACGGGATGTCGAGGGTGATCAGGCTCGCATCAGCTGCGGCCGCGTACGGGCCGGCGGCGACGAGCGCAGCCGGGGCCACGGGTGCCGCCGGCGTGCTGGGCGCGGCGTTGGCGGGGGCGCTGACCGCGACCATCGCCAGGCCGACGCCGGCGGCGAGTGCCGCCATGGCAGATCGGGTCAAACTCGATCGACGAAGCATGTAGGACCTTCCATAAGTCGCCCAGGGGGATACAGGTAGATGTACGCAGAAACCTGCTGGCGGGATCCTAGGACACTGTTGCGGTGCTGTGTCGAACCCCCTGACAAGCGACACCGGGCGAGCGCGATCCCGGGGGTAGGGGTCCGAGCGCCATCCAGGCCCAAACGGGGCGCCAGCGCCCCTCGACGCATGCTTCGCGAGCGCAGCTGGTCACGGGTCGAGGGCAGCAGCGCGGGCCAAGCCCACCGCTCGCACCTGCTCCCGCCCGGGGCCGCCCGCCGTGGGCGGCTCCGGGTGGAGCGGCTCCCCGACCATCGCCCCGACGCAGGCAGCCGCGCTCGCGGCCAGCGCGTCCAGGTCGTAGCCGCCCTCGAGGAAGACGAGCCGGCGACCGGCCGGCGCGAGCGCCAGCAACTCCGCAGTCAGGTCCGCGAAGTCGCCGGACGACAGGCCGAGGTCGGTGAGGGGGTCGGCCCGGTGGCCGTCGAACCCGGCGGAGAGCAGCACCCACGTCGGGTCGAACGCTGCCGCGACCGGTGCGACGAGCGCCTCGACGGCGGCGCGATACACGTCGCCGGTGGCGCCGGGCGGGAGCGGCACGTTCACGGTCGTGCCCCGACCCGGGCCGCCGCCCACCTCCCGGTCGTCGCCCGTGCCCGGGTAGAGCGGGTGCTGGTGCAGTGACACGTACGCCACGCGAGGGTCGGACCAGAAGATGTCCTGCGTGCCATTGCCGTGGTGGGCGTCGTAGTCGACGATGAGGACGCGCTCGTCTCGGGCCGCCAGCGCCGCGGCCGCAACGGCGATGTGGTTGAGCAGGCAGAAGCCCATGGCCGTCGCGGGGGTGGCGTGGTGACCGGGGGGCCGCACCGCGCAGAACGCGCTCGAGGCCCTTCCGGCGTCGAGCGCCTCGATGGCCGTCGGTCCGGCGCCGGCCGCCAGGAGCGCGGCGTCGAAGGAGGCAGCGCTCATCGCGGTGTCGGCATCAAGCCAGCCCCCGCCGGCTTCGCCGACGCCTGCGAGGCGGTCGATCAACTCCGGGTCGTGCACGCGCTCCAGCTCCTCTCGAGTGGCCGAGCGTGGTGTGAGCTCCACCATCGCCTCCCGGAGGCCGGCCCGCTCGATCCCGTCGAGCACGGCCCGGAGGCGCGCCGGGCGCTCGGGGTGGCCGCGTCCGGGGTCGTGCTCGAGGTAGCGCTCGTGGGTAAGGAGCAGGGCGGACACGGTCCGTCCAGGCTAGTGAGGCCTGGCCCGTGCCGGACCGGGCCCACCGATACCGTGACGGCGTGCACGGCGCCCGCACCCCGGCCCTCGGCGGCGACCGCGTCCGGATCGCGCCGTGGCGCGGTGACGCGCAGGTGGCGTACGTCGTCGCGCGCTCGGGCCGCCCCTCCCCCACCGCGATCTCGGGTTGCGTCGACGAGCTCGCGCGTCGTGGGTTCCGGGCCGCCCTGACCACGGCGCTGGCCGAACCTGACCAAGCGCCGTTCCTCGCCAACGGCTTCGCCGTCCACGAGCGACTCCACCTCCTGGCGCGGCCCGTGCAACCGCTGCTCGACCCGCCCGCCGTGGAGGTCGAGCTGCGCCGCGGGCGTCGGCGCGATCGCCCCGACGTGCTCGAGGTGGACGGCGCGGCTTTCCCCGAGTTCTGGCGGCTCGACGACCTCGCCCTCGAGGACGCGCTGGACGCGACGCCATCGGCGCGCTTCCGCGTCGCCACGAGCGGCGAGGATCCGGCGATTCTCGGCTACGCGGTGACGGGGCGGGCCTCGTCGCGCGGGTACCTCCAGCGGCTTGCGGTGCACCCTCGAGCGCAGCGGGCCGGCATCGGCACCGCCCTCGTCGCGGACGCGCTGCGCTGGCTGCGTCGCTGGGGAGCCGACGAGGTGCTGGTCAACACCCAGGAGGACAACCACGCGGCAGTGGCGCTCTACGAGCGGCTCGGCTTCCGCCAGCAGGCCGCCGGGCTGGCCGTCCTCCGCCGTGACGTTGCCGCCGGGGGCGGCGCCGGGTGAGCCGGCCCCTCCGCCGCGCCGTCGCGACGTTCGCCGTGGCGCTTGCGGTCGGCATCGCGTCGGCGCCGGAGGCGCCCGGCCAGGAGCGCGCCGACGTCGAGGTGGTTTTGGTCGGGCAGACGGCCACCGTCGAGGCCGGCGGCACATTTGACCTCGAGGTGACGGTCGCTGGCGCGCCCACGGGTGCGGACCTGCGGGTGGTGGTCCACGACCGGATCCGGTCGCGCTCGGAGCTCACGACGTCCGAGGAGGGCCGCAGCCTGCGCCGCACGCTCCACGAGGAGGAGCGCGATCTCGCCGCGCTGCCTGCCGGCGAGGGAGGCGTCCGCCGGATCGGCATCTCGCTCGATCCCGCCGAGGGGGCCAGGCCGGCGCTGGACGCGCCGGGCGTGTACCCGACGGAGCTCCTCGTCCAGGACGACGACGGGCGCGCCCTCGACGGGGTCATCACGCATCTGCTCGTGCGTCCCTCGGCCGAGGGCGGATCCCCGCCGCTGGCCGTGGCCGTGGTCGCGCGGATCGACGCGCCGCCGACCCCGTCCGCCGGTGTGGTCCCGCTGGACGCAGAGGAGCTGGCCGACGCCGCCGCGCTGCTGGAGCCACTCGTCGCCGGCCCCCACCTTGCGACGCTGGCCGCTACCCCGGACACGCTGGAAGCGCTGAGCGAGGCCCCGTCGGAGGGCTCCCGGTCGCTCCTCGAGCAGCTCCGCCTCGCGGCCGCCCGCCAGCCGGTGCTCGCACTTCCCTATGTAGCGGTGTCGCCCGATGGCCTCGCCACCGCCGGGATGGCCGACGCGCTGTCGGATCACCTCGAACGGGGACGGGCCGTCCAGCAGCGGATCCTCGAGGCGGAGCCCACCGAGGCCGCGTGGCTTGCGGCGCCCGACCTCGGCGGGCGCGGCCTCTCCTTGCTTGACGCCGCCGGGATCGAGCGGGTCGTGGTCGACCCGGAGCAGCTCGACAGCTCAAGCGACGGCTTGCTCTCCCTGGCCCGACCGTTCCTGGTCGCTCCGCCCCGCAGTCGCGCCAGCTCCGAAACTTCCGACGCAGAGGCGGCGCCGACCGAAGGGTTCGTGCAGGACGCGCGCGTCGCGGAGGCACTGCGAGCCGACGGATCCCCCGCACTGGTCGCGAGCCGGGTGCTCGCGGAGCTCACGATGCTCTGGCTCGAGCAGCCGAACACCGCACGGGCCGTGATCGTCCCGATCGGCCGTGGGACGGACCCGAGCGCCGCGACCCGGATCCTGGAGGGCCTGCAGATGCCGACCCTCTTCCGAACCGTGCCCCTCGACGACGTGTTCAGGGAAGCCACGCCGATCACCGACGGAGGCGGGGACCGGGTTGCGCGCACCCTGCGACCGGGCGCGGCGGCGACGCTCACAGGCGCTGACGCCGCCCGGCTCCGCGAGCTGCGCGCGAGACGGGAGAGCGTTCGGTCGATGGTCGGTGAGGGCAGCCCGATGCTCGATCCCATCGACGCCGGCCTTCTCCGCGCCACCGGATCCGGCCTCGGGACCGAGGCGCGGGACGTCCAGCTCGACCGGACGTCCGACGCGATCGACCAGGTCGCGGGGGCCATCACGGCGCAGGACCGCTTCACGATCACCCTCACAGCCCGCGAGGGGACGGTGCCCCTCACCATCGGAAACGACAGCGGGGAGACCGTCGACGTCCGGGTGCGGCTCGTCGGGCCGAAGCTCGAGCTGCCCGACGGCGACACGATCGACCTGCGGTTGACCGCAGCGGTCACCCGCCACGAGATCGCCGTTCGCACCCGGGCCTCCGGCGCCATCCCGCTCGAGGTGGAGGTGCTCTCGCCCGACGGAGGGCTCGTCCTCGCGACGTCGCGCTACTCGGTGCGCTCGACCGCGGTGTCCGGAGTCGGGCTCGTGCTGTCCGCGGGGGCGGGGCTGTTCCTCGTCGTCTGGTGGGCCCGCCACTGGAGGCAGACCCGCCGGAGCGCCAAGCTGGTCGCCTCGCCGCACCCGGTCGCCCGCAGCCTCCGCGAGCGCTAGGGGCGATCCATCCCCCGCGGGGGCCGAGGGGCGCACTGGTACCGTGCGCGCCATGCCCGTCCGCATCGTCACCGACAGCAGCTGCGACCTCACCGATGACGAGGTGGCGGCGCATGGCATCGAGGTCGTCCCGCTCACGATCCGGTTCGGCAGCGAGGAGCTCGAGGATCGGACGGACCTCACGGCGAAGGAGTTCTACGACAAGCTGGCCTCGTCGTCCGTCCTGCCCGAGACGGCTGCGCCCGCGCCGGGACGCTTCGAGGCCGCCTTTCGCCGGCAGGCTGAGGCCGGCGCCGACGCCGTCGTCTGCATCAACCTCTCCTCCGGCCTGTCCGCCACCATGCAGTCGGCCCGCAACGCCGCCACGGCCGTTGCCGGCGACCTCGACGTCCGGGTGATCGACTCGCGGTCCATCACGTCCGGGCTCGGGACGCAGGTCCTCCTCGCCGCTGAGGCAGCGGCCGGTGGGGCCTCGGCCGACGAGGTCCAAGCGCTCGTCGAAGGGCTGGTCGGTCGCACTCACGTGCTGGGTGCGCTCGACACGCTCGACAACCTGAAGAAGGGCGGCCGCATCGGCGGTGCCCAGGCCCTGCTCGGATCCCTGCTTTCCATCAAGCCGATCGTCGACATCTCCTCCGGCGAGGTCGAGGAGGCCGGTAAGGCCCGGACGCGCCGCAGGGCCCTCGAGGTGCTCCGGAGCAAGGTCCGCGAGCGCGGCGCGGTCGAGCACCTCTGCGTCACCCACGGCTTCGCCCCCGACGTCGAGGACATGCTCGCCCTCCTGGCGGACGAGCACCCGCGAGAGCAGATCCGGGTCGTCCACATCGGCCCCGTGATCGGCACCCACGGCGGCCCCCGCGTCATGGGCGTCACGTGGCTCGACCCCTCCGGGGTCGGAAGCGGAGCTTCCTCCCCGGGCTGAACGGTGCGCCCTTACGGGCGCGCTCACCTCTGCGGCGGGGTCGGCGGAGCCGCCCCTGCGCGATGCGGGGGCTCCGGCAAAGCCTCTGCCCCCACACCCCCGCCCCCCACGGCTCGCTTGCGCGGGCGCTGCCCGGGGTTCGGGGGAGTGTGAGGGGGGGAACGCCCCTAACTTCGGGAGCGGGCCGGCTCCACTGCCGGACCCGAGCAGAGATGAGGGTGCCCGGAAGGGCGCACCGCTGAGCTCGGCGAGGGAGCGCAGCTCTCGAAGGCGACTAGATTTTGGGGGCCGTGACAACGCCGACCCCTCCCCGCGGCAGTGCACCGGCGCCCGCCGACGGCAGGGTCGAGGCGGGGCGGATGCTCGCCGGGCGGTACCGGGTCGAGGAGCTCCTGGCGTCGGGCGGGATGGCACAGGTCTGGCGGGGCGTGGACGAGGTCCTGCGCCGGCACGTGGCGCTGAAGATCCTCCACCCGCACCTGGCCGCGGACGCCACCTTCGTCACGAGGTTCCGGCAGGAGGCGGTGGCCGCGGCCCGGCTGGCCCACCCGTCGATCGTCTCGATCTACGACACCTGCTCCGAGGGCGGGGTCGAGGCCATCGTGATGGAGCTCGTGGTCGGGCGGACCCTCAGGGACCGGCTGGACGAGGAAGCGCCGATCGATCCCTGGCAAGCCGCGGGCCTGGCCGCGCAGGTCGCAGAGGCGCTCGATGCGGCCCACCGGGCCGGCCTCGTCCACCGCGACGTGAAGCCGGCCAATGTCCTGCTGTCCGACGACGGGAGGGTCAAGGTGGCCGACTTCGGCATCGCGAAGGCGGTCGCCGACGCCGATCTCACGCAGCCCGGCCTCATGGTGGGCACGGCCAAGTACCTCGCGCCCGAGCAGGTGCGGGGCGAGCCGGTCGACCCGCGCACCGACATCTACAGCCTCGGCGTGGTGCTCTACGAGATGTTGTGCGGGCGCCCGCCGTTCGTCGCCGACACCGACGCCGCCACCGCACTCGCCCGCCTCCACCGTGACCCGCTCCGCCCGCGCCAGGTGCGCCCCGGCGTACCGAAGCCGCTGGAGGAGGTCGTGTGCCGCGCCATGGCTCGCGAGCCCGCTGGCCGGTTCAACAGCGCTGCAGACCTCCGGGCGGCGCTGCTCGCCGGGGGGGCCACCAGCGCGCCCGATCCGGACCTCACTGCGACGTCGCTCCGCACGACCGGGGGGCACCCCGCCGCCGCGGCGCCCCCTGCGGGCCCGGTGCTCGCACCCGCGCCTGCGGCGCCCACGCCGACCTTCCGCCAGACCGAGCGGGGCTGGTGGATCCCCACCGTCATCGTCGTGCTCATCGCCGTCGCGCTCGGTGTCGCCGGGTTGCTGATCGGCCGGTCGGGAGCGGGCGACATCTTCGACGACGTGCGCGACGCGTTCGGCGGCGCGACGAGCGAGGGCGAGCCCCTGACGATCACTGCGGCGGTCCCCCTGGACCCGAGCGGGGACGGCGAGAACGACGACGAAGCCGGACTGGCCATCGACGGCGACCCGGCAACCGGGTGGCACACCGAGGGCTACAACGACCGCGACATCACCAAGCTGAAGCCGGGCGTCGGCCTCATCGTCGAGCTCAGCTCCGCCGACGAGCTCGACGAGCTCGAGCTCCTGAGCGCCACCAACGACTGGACGTTCGAGGTGTACGTGGCGGAGGCGGCGCCGAGCGACTTCGCCGGCTGGGGCGAGCCGGTCGCTCGCGGCGAGGGCGTGGCCGCCGGCACCTCGACCCACGACCTTCAGGGCAAGCGGGGCGGAGCGGTGCTGGTGTGGATCCTCGATCGGGGCGACGCTCGCGGCCGGGCCGCCGCCGAGATCCTCGAAGCCAAGGTCGTGGGCCGCTAGCTGTAGACCGCGCCGACCAGCCGGGGCTGGGTCCGGCGATACCCTCCTCCCATCGCTGACGAGGTCGACGACCGCACGCTGGTCCAGGCGGCTCAGTCGGGAGACCGCCGCGCCCTCGACGCGCTCCTCCGCCGCCACCACGACCGCGTCCTGACGGTGTGCCGCCGGCTCGCCAGCAACGAAGCCGACGCCCTTGACGCCACGCAGGAGGCGCTGCTCGCCATCGTGCGGGGCCTGCCGCGCTTCGACGGCCGGGCCGCCTTCTCCACCTGGGCGTACCGCGTGGCCACGAACGCGTGCCTCGACGAGCTCCGCCGTCGAGGGCGGCGGCCCAGGCCCGGCCTCCCCGACCAGGAGGACGCGTCCGGGGGTCGACCGGACGAGGCCACCGGCGACGACTGGGCGGACGCGGTGGCCGACCGCATGGCCGTCGACGCCGCGCTCGCCCGCCTGCCCGAGGAGTTCCGGGTGGCGGTGGTCCTGCGCGACCTGTGCGACCTCGACTACGCCGACATCGCCGACGTGCTCGGGATCCCGCCGGGCACCGTGCGCTCCCGCATCGCACGCGGCCGAGCCCAGCTGGGGCACCTACTGGACCCGGGGAACCACGACGCGGCCGACGACCGTCCTACTGCAGCACGCGCCGCTCGGCGCCCGGCCCCACGGCGGACCACCACACCGCCCGACCCACGAACCACCCCATGACCCACCACCTCGACCCGCCCGACGACCTCGACCCCCTCGACGCGCTGGCTTCTGCCCACGTCGACGGGGTCACCACCGCGGCCGAGGCCGAACAGATCGCCGCCTCCCCCGAGCTGCAGGCGCGCGTGCGGAGGCTGCGGTCGGCCCGTGACGCCATCCGCGAGCCGGGGCCCATCGACGTCGCACGGCGCGAGGAGGCGATCGGCGCGGCGCTGGCCGCCTTCGACGCCGGTGAGGTGCAGACGGGAGTCGTCTCCTCCCTGGCGGGCCGAGAGGCGAGACCCGACCGCTCCCGCCGACGCCGCGTCCTCGGTGTCGCGGCCGCCGTCGCTGTGGCCGCCCTCCTGGTGCCGACCCTGTCCCAGCTCGGCGACGACGAGCCGGAAAGGCCCACCGCCCTCTCCGACGCTGACGACGCCGCCGAGGACCGGGCGGCGGGGGCGGCCCCCGACCGCGACGCGAGCGGCTCTGGCGGGGCTGCGGAGACCGAGATGGCCGCGCCCATGCTGGAGGACGGCCCGACAAGCGGGGAGGCCGCCGCCGGCGCCGCTCCCGCCGCCGTCCACCTCGGCTCCTTCCCCGACCTGGACGCACTGGCCCAGAGCCTCGAGGGCCAGCTGCTGTCGGTGCCCCTACCGGAGCGCGCGGCCGCGACGGCCGAGGGCGAGGATGACGAGGACGACGACCGTGCTGTACGACGCTGCCTGAGCGGGCGCCTGGGGGAGACCGCAGCGCCCGACGTGGTGGTCCTGATCGGCACGGCAAGGCTGGACGGGCGCGCTCTGGTGGTCCGGGTCGTGGACGCTCCGACGCCGGGCGGGACCGCGCGGACGCTCACGCTGGCCGACCCCGGCGAAGGGTGCCGCGAGGTGGCGAACCGGGTCCTGGCGTCCTAGAGGATCCGGGAGCAGCGGCCCCGCTACTCCGTGGGGTGACGTAGGTCGGCCACCCGCAGGAAGGCCGCCATGGCGCCGAGCGCGGCCGCCACCCACACCAACGACTTGACGGGCTCGACCCCTTCGTTGGAGTCGATCCACCCTGCCCAGGCGATGCCGGCGAAGGCCGTGAGAGACGCCACGCTGGCCACGGCCAGCGCCCGCGACCGGCCCACCGAGACGACCACCTCACCGACGGCGAGGCCGAAGAGGAGGCCGGCGAACCAGGGCAGAAGCCCCGAGAACTCGTACTCGCCGAGGATCAGCGCGCCGAACGCTGCGACGAGGAGGCCGAGGAGGAGCCCGAGGATCGGTCGCAGCCACACGGGGGGCACCGTACCGGTGCTGCCGGCCCTCCCCGGACGCGGGATCTAAGGTTGGGCCATGGCCACCGGTCCCCAGCCGTCCACCGAGCTCCGCGCGGGCGTTCGGAGCACCACGCCAAAGGTCGACACATCAGATTGGCCGGCCCAGGCGGCCGACACCATCGAGCGCGTCGTCGGCACCGTCCGGGACAAGACGACCGGGCCGGCGATCACCGTCGCCCGGAGCATCGTCTACGGGACGTTCGCCCTGCTCGTCGGGACGGCCGTAGCGGTGCTGCTCGCGGTCGGCGCGGTCCGCATCCTGGACGTCTACCTGCCGGACTCGGTGGTGGGCGAGCAGCACACCTGGGCGGCCCACCTGCTCGTCGGGGCCGCGTTCTCCGGGTTGGGGATGTTCCTCTGGTCCCGCCGCTCCGCGCCCGACGCCTAGCGCCGGTGCGAGGCGCACCGGTCCGGGGCTGCCGGCACACCGGTGCGGAATACGCCGCCCACGCCGCTCGTTCTCCCGAGCGACCACCCACCCCGAGAGGCAGTGCCGCTGATGACCGAGTCCGCTGACGTCCGAGAGCTCATCATCGTCGGCTCCGGGCCCGCCGGCCTCACCGCCGCCGTCTACGCAGCCCGGGCCAACCTCGCTCCCCTCGTGATCGAGGGCGAGCCTTCCTCCACGTCCGACCAGCCGGGCGGCCAGCTGATGCTCACCACCGAGGTCGAGAACTTCCCGGGCTTCCCCGAGGGGATCATGGGCCCCGAGCTCATGCTGCGCTTCCGCGAGCAGGCGCTGCGCTTCGGCGCTGACATCCGCACCGAGAAGGTCATCCGGGTGGACCTCGCCGCCTCCCCCTTCGGCGTCTGGGTCGGCAACCCGGAGGCGGACGAGCCGACCTACCGGGCTCGGGCGCTCATCATCTCCACAGGCGCCCAGTCGTTGATGCTCGGGCTCCCGGACGAAGGCCGGCTGATCGGCCACGGCGTCTCGACGTGCGCCACCTGCGACGGGTTCTTCTTCCGGGATCACGAGATCGCGGTCGTCGGGGGCGGCGACTCCGCCATCGAAGAGGCGACCTTCCTCACGAAGTTCGCCTCGAAGGTCACGCTCATCGTGCGCCGCGACCAGCTGCGGGCCAGCAAGATCATGCAGGAACGGGCCTTCGCCAACCCGAAGATCGAGATCCGGTGGAACTCCGTGATCCGCGAGATCGTGGGTGACACCAAGCTCGAGCACATCGAGATCGAGGACGTCCTCACCGGTGAGGCCTCGACCCTGCAGGTCACCGGCCTCTTCGTCGCCATCGGCCACAAGCCGAACACCGACCTCGTGAAGGGGCAGCTGGATCTCGAGGACAACGGCTATCTCGTCACGGGCCGCTGGGGCGGCGCCGCCACCACGAACGTCGAGGGCGTGTTCGCCTGCGGCGACGTGCAGGACCACGTCTACCGGCAGGCCATCACCGCCGCCGGATCGGGCTGCCAGGCGGCGATCGACGCCGAGCGGTGGCTCGAAGCCCAGCACTGACCCGCTTTCCTGGCCTGCCTACGAACACGCGTTCGCCCTCCGAGCAGCGAGGGGAATGCCGCTCCCCTGGGGGGCGTTGGAGCAGCCGTAGCGAACCGATGGCTGATCTCCCGGCCACTGAGGAAGAAGGAACCATGGCCACGACCCTGACCGACGCAACGTTCGACGAAGAGATCGCCGGCTCCTCCGAGCCCGTGCTGGTCGACTTCTGGGCGGAGTGGTGCGGCCCGTGCAAGATGATCGCTCCCATCCTCGACCAGATCAGCGAAGAGCAGGCCGGAAAGCTCAAGATCGCCAAGCTCAACGTCGACGACAACCCCGACATCGCCCGTCGGTTCGACGTCATGAGCATCCCCACACTCATCCTGTTCCAGGACGGGCAGCCCGCGAAGCGGATGGTCGGTGCCAAGGGCAAGGGCCAGCTGCTCGAGGAGCTCAGCGAGTTCATCTCGTAGCGAGGTCGAGGGTCGTGTGGACCTGCACTCGACCATCACCGGTCATTGGGGCGGCCGCACCCCCTGCAGCGGTTCTCCACAACGTTACCCACAGGTTGTGGACAACGTCAACCTCGTGTTGACGCCCCTAACCCTCGATCAAGGATCCATCGTCGGGCACCGCGTCGGCAGGGTCGTCCCGCCGGCGCCTTCAGGCGGCGCCGTTTCCCGGCTCGGTCACAGCCCGGTAGATCCGCTCGAGGTCCTCGAGCCCCGAGAACTCGATCACGATCTTGCCACGTCCGTTGCCAGACGTCATCGACACCCCCACACGGGTGGACAGGTGGTCGGCCAGCAGCTCCTCGAGCTCCAACAGACCGGGTGGGCGCAGCCGGCGGGGCTCGGGATCGAGGGTCGCCGGCGGCGCGGAGCCCGCTTCAGCGATCGGAGCGTCGTCCTCGAGCGGGGCTCCGTGCGCCCGAACTGCCTCCTCGGTCTCCCGCACCGAAAGCCCGTCGGCCACGATGCGCTTGGCCAGGACCTCTTGAAAGGCACGGTCCGGGGTGCCAAGCAGGGCCTTGGCGTGACCGGCGGCGAGCTGGTTCTCGGCCACGAGCCGCTGGATCGATGGCGGCAGCTGGAAGAGCCGGAGCGTGTTGGCGACGGAGGACCTCGACTTGCCCACCTTCTGCGCGACCTGCTCCTGCGTGAGCTCGAAGTCCTCCATCAGCTGCTGGTAGGCGGCAGCCTCCTCGAGCGGGTTGAGGTCTTCGCGATGCAGGTTCTCGACGAGCGCCTGCTCGAGCGAGAGCACCTCGTCGACCTCGCGGACGACGACCGGGATGGACGGCAGGCCCGCTCGCTTCGCCGCCCGCCACCGCCGCTCCCCCGCAATAAGCTCGAAGCGGTCGTCGGCCAGCTCCCGCACCAGGATCGGCTGGAGGACACCGAGCTCGGCGATGGACGCGGTGAGGCTCGCCAGGGCCTCCTCGTCGAAGTAGCCCCGTGGCTGGTGGGGATTGGGCGAGATCGAGCCGACCGGCACCTCGCGCAGGGCCGACCCCGCCTCGCCGGTGATGTCGGTCGGGATGAGGGCGCCGAGTCCCCTACCGAGCCCGCTGCGGCGTGCCACCACTGACCTCCTTGGCCAGCTCTCGGTACGCGATGGCGCCCCGGGAGCTCGAGTCGAATGCGATGATCGGCTGCCCGAACGAGGGCGCCTCCGAGAGCCGCACGGTCCGAGGGACGACATGGCGGCAGACCTTGTCCCCGAAGTGGTCTCGCACCTCGTTCACCACCTGATCCGCCAGCTTGGTGCGGGCGTCGTACATCACCAGGATGATCGCGCTCACCTCGAGGACGGGGTTCAGGTTCTTCTGCACGAGGTTGACGTTGCGGAGGAGCTGACCCAGGCCCTCCAAGGCGTAGTACTCGCACTGGATCGGCACCACGACCTCCGTGGCCGCGGCGAAGGCGTTCACGGTGAGGAGCCCGAGGGACGGCGGGCAGTCGATGAGGATGAAGTCGTAGTCGTCGCGGACCTCGTCGAGCGCCCGCTTGAGCCGCAGCTCGCGGCTGAAGGCGGGGACGAGCTCGATCTCGGCCCCTGCCAGCTCCAGCGACGACGGGGCACAGAAAAGGTTGCGCACCGAGGTGGCCTCGACGCAATCCTCGATAGGCAGGTCGTGGAGGACGACGTCGTACATCGAGCCCTGCAGGTCACGTATGTTGACACCGAGCCCGGTGCTGGCGTTTCCCTGGGGGTCGAGGTCGACCACGAGCACTCTGTAGCCGATGTCGGCGAGGCACGCGCCCAGGTTGACGGCCGTGGTGGTCTTGCCCACGCCGCCCTTCTGGTTGGCCACGGCCATGACCCTCGGCAGCTCCCGGGCGAACAGCGACGATGCGGGTGCAGGCGCGGGGTCGGGGTCAGGGGGCGCCGGTGCAGGTGACTCCTCGCCCACCGCAACGACCGGGATGGGCTCGGCGGTCAGCGCAGCGATCGGCGGTAGGTCGCTGAGACCCGGGAGGGGCCCACGCACAGGCGCCACACCTGTAGGCACCACCGCTGCGGGATCCGGTGTCGAGTCCGGCTCACCCTCCTGCGGGGCCTCGGTCGCCTGGGGGAGCCCGCCCGCCGACTCCGGTGCGGTCTCCAACCCGTGGACTCGGGCCTCCGGCGCGGGTCCTTCGGTGGCGGGCAGGGGCGGGGCGCCCGGGTCGGCGGTCGCCGCTGCGTACGGCGTTGGTGCCGAGCTCTCGTCGCCTGAGATCTCCTTGCCACTGGTAACGATGCCCGCCGGCAGTGGGGCTGCGGCCAGTGGGGCGCTGTCGGAGCTCTGCAGCGGCTCTGGCGCGGGGGCCTCGACCACTTCGAGCACGGGTGGACCCGAGGGCTCAGCCTCTGCGTCCGGGCCGGCGTCGGGAGCGTCGCCGTCCACGGGATCCACGTCGCCGTCGCCCGGCGTCCGCAACTGCCGAAAGATCGCTCTCCCTCGCGCTGCGACATCGTCCGAGGCGTCGCTCACCGGTGCATCCTGCCTGGCGGAACGCCGCAGCGCAAGGATTTTGGTTGAGGGTTCCACGTGGAACGCTTCCCGACTCGCCGAGGGGGTGACACCGCAGTGTTCCACGTGGAACACACCGTCTTCAGAACAACGGGCGCTTTGCGGGTACGCCGTCCCTGCGCGGGAACTCGTCCGGACACGCGGCCAACTGCAGGACGACCTGCAGTCGGGGCCGGATCAGCTGCTCACGGGCCTGCATGCCCAGCTTCGCCAGCCCTTCCGGCGACCACCGCCCCGGAGCATCTTCCGGTGGTTCGCTCACCACCAAGAGCCCGCCGACCCGCAGCAGGGGAGCGGCGCACTCCGCCGTCGAGGCCGGCGAGCCGAAGCTCCGCGCAACCACAGCCCCCGCAGCACCCCTCAAGGCGCCGCGCCCGAGGGTTTCCGCCCGCCCCTGCACGACCTCGACCCGTTCGCCCAGGGCGAGGGCCGTCACCGCCTGCTCGAGGAACCGGCAGCGCTTGGCCGTCGCATCGACCAGGACTACGTCCAGATCGGGCCGTTCGAGGGCGAGTACGAGCCCAGGGATGCCGCCCCCGCTGCCGAGATCGATGATCCGTCCCTCCACGGCGTCGAGCGTCCGGAGGTAGCCGCGGGCGTGGACCAGGTGCTCGTCGATGGGCCCCGGGCCCAGGAAGCCGAGCACCCTGGCGCGGTCGAGCTGGACCGTGAGGGCGTTCTCGTCTGTGCTCCTCGCGCCGCGGTCGTCAGGTTCGGACGACGTCACCCGGGGAGGATGACGACCCGACGGCGGCTGTCCTCGCCCTCGGAGACGGTGTGCACGCCCTCGATCTCGTTGACGGTATCGTGGACGACCTTGCGGTCCGGCGGGCTCATGGGCTCGAGGGCCTTCTGCGTGCCGGAGGCCTTGACCTGCTCGGCCACATCGCGGACGAAGCGCTCGAGCGCCTCGCGGCGACGCTGGCGGTAGCCGGCTACGTCCACCCGGACTCGTGCGTGGGTCTCGCCGGGGTGGCGACGCTGCAGCGCGCTGCGGGACAGCTCTTGGATCGCCTGCAAGGTCTGACCCTTCGGCCCGATGAGCAGACCCAGGTCCCCGCCCGTGACGGCTAGCTCCACTGCGCCCTCCTCGGCAGGCGTCGCGGTGACCTCCCCGTCGAGCCCAAAGGCGTCGAGGAGGTCGACCAGGAAGACTCGGACCACCTCGGCCTGCTCTGCCAGCTCGGTTCCGCTCATCTGGATGCTCTCCTCACCATCGGATCCGTCGGCACCGTTGCCGCTCGGGGTACGCGAGCCTCGGCCACCGCCGCGCGGCCGTCGTCCTCCGCCAAGACCGGCAGGTGTCGACATCGCCGCTGCCGGCCCCTCGCCCGCCTCCGCGGCAGCCGGGTCGTCCACGTCAGCGATGGGCGCAGGCGGCGTTTCGGCCCGGTCGCTGCCGGTGCGGCTGCCGCCCTGCTTCGTGGGGGCCGCCTTCCCGCGCTCGCCCAGCGGCTTGCCGTTGCGCCCTCGACCCTTGCGGTCCCGCCGCTCCAATTTCGGTCGCGGCACGGAGGGCCGCACCCGAGCCCGCACCCTGGCCTCGCCCCGGGTCCGACCGAACAGGCCGGTGCGGGGCTCCTCGAGGACCTCGAAGTCGGCATCCTGCTCGTCCACGCCGAGCTGGTCGAGCGCGGCATCCTTCGCTTCTTCGACGGTCTTCCCCGTCGTCTCGACCCACTCCATCAGCGGCGCTTCTTCTTCTTCTTGGACCGGTTCTGGGCACCGGTGCGAGAGGTGGGGGTCGGCGTGCCGGACCCGGTGCGGGTCCCGTTGGTCGGCGGGGTGCGCGGCGCCTCGGGCGCTGTCACCTCGGTGACGTCCTTGGCCTTGTCACGACCCAGGCGGGGGAGGAGGTCCGGGGAACCGTGCTCGGCCTTGAGCTTCTTGGACTCGACGGCGGCGCGCTGCGCCTGTGCCCCCAGGGAGTCCTCGCCGTGGTAGAGGCTCCGGGTGATGTAGTGCTGCATGCCAATCCGGTACACGTTCGACGTCACGAAGTAGACGACGAGCCCCGAGGGGGAGATGAACGCGAAGAAGACGAACATCGCCGGCATGATCCGCATCAGCATCTTCTGCTGCGGGGGGATCTCCGCGTTCGGGTTCCGGCCCTGGATCTGCTTCTGCTGGTAGTACGAGGTCACCGCCACGACGGCGACGAGGGCCACGTGGGGCAGGCCGTGGAAGAACCCCTCGCCCAGCGACTGGCTGGCACTCTCGGCCAGGTCGACGCCGAACGCCATCATCTTCTCCGCCGGATCCAGCTTCTCGAAGAGATTCGACGCATGGTCGATGTACTTCGGGTTGAAGGTGCCGTCCTCCCCGACCCGGGTCAGGCCACGTATGACGTTGAAGAGGATGAAGAAGATCGGAGCTTGCAAGAGCAGGGGAAGGCAACCGCCCAACGGGTTGAGCTGGTTCTCCTTGTAGAACGCCATCAGCTCTTCGTTGAGCTTCTGCCGATCATCCTTGTACTTCAGCTGGAGCCGCCGCATCTCGGGCTGCAGCCGCTGCATCTGAATCATGCTGCGGGTGCCCTTGAGGGTGAACGGCGTCGTCACCACCATCACCACGAGCGTGAGCATCGCGATCGCGACCGCGTAGTTCGGAACCACGTCGTAGAAGACGCTCAGCGTCTTAGCGATGACCTCGAAGAGGCCGTCGAACATCAGTTCGCCTTTCGTTCAGGCACGGGATCCCAGCCGCTGCTACCCCAGGGGTGGCAACGCAGGAGCCGGCGGATGGTGAGCCAGGAACCCCGGGCAGCACCGTGGTGCGCTACGGCGTCCAGAGCGTAGGACGAGCAGCTCGGGTCGAACCGGCACGGGGAGGGGCGATTGGCGGTGATCCGCTGGTACCCGCGCACCGCGGCCAGCTCGACACGGGCGACCGGGCTCATGAGGAGGCTGTGCTGGCGGTCACGGCGTTGCGCACCGTGGACAGCAGCTCCGACCAGGGGAGCCGGACGACCTCCGCGCCCGCGCCGATGAGCAGCGCGCCACCCGGTAGGCCGTCCGTGCGCTGGAGCTCCCGCAGGGCCGCCCGCAGGCGACGACGGATGCGGTTGCGCACGACGGCCCCTCCGGCCGAGCGGCCCGCCGCGAACCCGACTCGCAGGGGCTCGCCGGCGGCGTCGGCCGCGGGTGGTAGCCAGGTGACCCAGAGCGGCCCGCGTCGGACCCGGCGACCCGAGCACCGGAGCGCGAGAAACGTGGCCCGGTCCGTGATCCGCCAGAGCTGGGGACGCGCCACCACGGAGCGCGCGTCGTCCTCCACCATGGGCATCGACGTCCCCGCCGCCTAGGCCGACAGGCGCTTGCGGCCCTTGACGCGACGAGCTCGCAGCACCGCCCGCCCGGCCCGGTCCGCCATCCGGTGGCGGAAGCCGTGACGCTTGGCGCGACGTCGATTGTTCGGCTGGTAGGTGCGCTTCACGGCGATGCCTCCTCGTCTGCCCGCCCGGGTGGCTGGACAGCGATGACCTGTGGATCCGTCGGTTGCCGACTCGAGGGGAGCACCCGACGAACAGCGATCCTGCGGGGGGTGCACCACGACGCGCCGGAACCCGGCACCGGGTGGTGCGCCCGGAACGGTAGAGCGTCGGCGGGGTGAGGGCAACCTGGGTCGGTGGCTGGGCGCCTATAGCACACGCTACCGCCCGCCTGCGGGACCTGTTACCCCCTCTGACCTGGGCAAACAGATAATCCACAGGAGCCCTTGCGCCGGCCCGGGAGGCTGGTGCTACGGTTCCCGAACCCGTCACGGCGGCTTGGTGACGGCCGGTCTGCATGGTTCCCGCTTCGCCCGATCGGGGGAGCGGGCGTGCTCCGCCGACCCTCGGATCGGGTGCCGGTTCCAATCGCATCGTGTTTTTCCACAGGTGTGGACGTCTCTGTGGACGTTCCCCGAGAAAGAGGGAAGGTCCCCGGGTGAACGAGGCACAGCGACTGTGGGACGAGTGCGCTGGGATCCTGCGGGCGCAGGTATCCGAGCCGGTGTGGCTCACGTCCTTCGAGGCGGCTCGGGCGGTCAGCCTCGACAACGAGCTGCTCACCCTTGCCGTGCCCTCGTTCATGTCGAAGGAGCGCATCGAGGGTCGCTACCTGTCGCTCGTGCGGGACTCGCTCACGGAGATGGGGGCTGGTCACCTGCAGCTGGTCATCGAGGTGTCCCCGAGCGAGCCCGAGCCGGCCTGGACGGTCGAGCCGCCCACGGCGGCGATCGGCAACGGCACCGCGCACAGCCACGGGGCGCAGCCCGGTGGACGTGACGCCCCGGTGCACGACATCAACCCCCGGTACACCTTCGACGCCTTCGTGATCGGCGCCTCGAACCGCTTCGCCCACGCCGCCGCCCTGGCCGTGGCCGAGACGCCCGCCCGGAAGTACAACCCGCTTTTCATCTACGGCGACGCCGGCCTCGGCAAGACCCACCTCTTGCAGGCCATCGGCCACTACGTGCGGGAGAACTACCCGACCTACCGCGTCCGCTACGTCACGTCGGAAGCCTTCCTCAACGAGTTCATAGACGCAGTGCGTACGCAGACCAACGATGCGTTCAAACGGCGGTACCGGGACGTCGACGTCCTCCTGGTCGACGACATCCAGTTCATCGAGGGGAAGAAGGAAACCCAAGAGGAGTTCTTCCACACCTTCAACCACCTCCACCAGGCCAACCGGCAGATCGTGCTCTCGTCCGATCGGCCGCCCGACGCCATCGGCACCCTTGAGGACCGGCTGCGCAGCCGGTTCAAGATGGGGCTGATCACCGACGTCCAGCCGCCCGACCTCGAGACCCGGCTGGCCATCCTCCGCAACAAAGCCGACCGCGAGGCGACGTTCATCCCGCCCGAGGTGCTCGAGTACATCGCGGCCAACATCGCCGACAACATCCGAGTCCTCGAAGGTGCGCTCATCCGCGTGGCGGCGTTCGCCAACCTCACCTCCGAGCAGTTGTCGGTCGACACCGCGTCCCACGTGCTCGCCGACCTGCTGACGTCCCGTCAGCCCCGGCCGATCACCACCCAGGTCATCCTCGAGGCGACCTCCAAGATGTTCAGCATCCCGATCGAGGAAATCACCGGGAAGAAGCGCCAGCGCCCGCTCGTGGCGGCCCGCCAGGTGGCGATGTACGTGGTCCGCGAGCTGACCGACCTCAGCTACCCCGCCATCGCCCGGGAGTTCGGCGGCCGCGACCACACCACCGTGATCCACGCCGTGGAGAAGATCAGCACCCAGATGCGCACGCAGCGCCCGACCTACGACCAGGTCACCGAGCTCATGCAGATCGTCCGGACCGGCGCGTGACGCTGGTCGGCGTGCTGGGGGAAAGCCTCGGTACGACCTGTGGATCAGATCCCTCGGGAAGGGCCCTCCTGTGGGCAACCTCGCCCCCCACCGGCCCTCCTCCCTCTCACCCCTCCGAACCTGTGGGACCCTGGGGACAGAGGTCGGACAGCGAAACGGGGCCTGACCTGCGATGACTGCTCGTCATCCCCAATCCACAGCCCTACCACCACTCCTTAGTTGCGAAGCACAAGACGACGGTAGAAAGCGAGTCACGGCGTGAAGTTCCGATGCGAACGAGATGTCCTCGTCGAAGCACTTGGCAGTGCCGGGCGCGCGGCCGCCGGTCGCGGCACCTCCCTGCCGGTGCTCTCGGGCGTGCGCGTCGAGCTCTCGGGCAACCAGCTGCGGCTGACCGGCACAGACCTCGAGCTGACCATCACCGCCGAGGTCGCCGTCTCCGGCGGGGGTGACGGGGTCGTGATCCTCCCCGGCCGGCTGGCGTCGGACATCGTGCGGGCGCTCCCGGCGGGGAGCGTGGAGGTGGAGGTCGACGACGACGAGGCGCGCATCTCGGCGGGACGCTCGGAGTTCAGCCTGCGGGTGCTCCCGGCCGACGAGTTCCCCCGGCTGCCCGAGCCCGGCGGCGATCCGGTCACGTTGGCCAGCGCAGAACTGGCGACGGCGCTGGCGCAGGTGGTGCGGGCCGCCTCCACCGACGACGCCCGCCCGGTCCTCACCGGTGTGCTGCTCGCGGCAGAGGCGGCGGGGCTGCGACTCGTGGCCACCGACTCCTACCGCCTGGCGATCCGTGACCTCCCCGGCACCACCGTCCTGGCCGAGGGGCAGCACGTGCTCGTCCCCTCGCGTGCCCTGCAGGAGCTGGCGCGGGTGCTGACCAGCGGGGACACGCTCAGCGTCCGGCTGGGCGAGCGCGACGCCAGCTTCGAGGTGGGCGGGACGCGGCTGACCACGGTGCTCATCGAGGGCGAGTTCCCTCCGTACGAGCGTCTCATCCCGCAGGCCCAGCCCAACCGCCTCACCGTGGGGCGAGAGGCGCTGCTCGAGGCGGTCCGCCGCGTGAAGCTGCTGGCGCGGGAGGCCACCCCGGTGCGCCTGGCCATGTCGAGCGAGGGGCTGGAGCTCGTCGCCATCACCCAGGACGTCGGCCAGGCCCACGAGACCCTCGACGCCAAGTTCGAGGGCACCGAGCTCACCGTCGCCTTCAACCCGGAGTACCTGGTGCAGGGGATCGAGGTGGCCCCCGGCGACGAGGTGTCCATCGAGACGGTCGACGCCCTGAAGCCGGCCATCCTCCGCTGCCCGGAGCACCCCGAGTTCCTGTACCTGCTCATGCCCGTCCGGGTGTCGTGAGCACGCACGCCCGCCATCGCTGACCACGGGGTCTCGTGAGGCTCGACCGCGTCTGGGTGACCGACCTGCGCTCTTACGAGGAGGCGGAGGTGCAGCTGGCGGCCGGGCTCACGGCCCTGCTCGGCGACAACGGCGAGGGCAAGACGAACCTGCTGGAGGCCGTGGCGTGGCTCGCCACGATGGCGTCGTTCCGCGGCGCACCCACCGAGGCCCTCGTACGGCGGGGGGCAGACCGAGCCGTGATCCGCGCCGAGGGGGAGCGGGAGGGCCGGTCGATCCTCATCGAGGCTGAGCTGGTGGCGAGCGGCCGCAACCGGGTGCTGGTCAACCGCCAGCCGCTGAAGAAGGCGCGCGACCTGCTGGGCGTGCTGCGGGTCACCGTGTTCTCGCCCGACGACCTCGAGCTCATCAAGGGAGGGCCGGCCGAGCGGCGGCGCTACCTGGACGACGCGCTGGTGGCGTCGCATCCTCGCTACGACGCGCTCCGGAGCGAGGTCGACAAGGTGCTCAAGCAGCGCAATGCCCTGCTGAAGGGGGCCGGCGGCCGCCTCGACGAGAATGCCGGGTTCACGCTGGACGTGTGGGACGCCAAGCTGGTGGAGGCGGGCGGGGCCCTGGCCTCCGCGCGGCGGAACCTGCTGGCCCGCCTGGCGCCGGTGCTCGCGGAGACCTACGCCGCGGTGGCCCACGGCCCGGCTGAGGTCACGGCGGACTACGTGGCCGACTGGGCGGAGGCCGGCCTGGCCGCTGCGCTCGGCGCGGCGCGCCATGACGACCTGCGGCGGGGCGTCTCGACCGTGGGGCCGCATCGTGACGACGTGGAGTTGCGGATCAGCGCCATGCCGGCGCGGACGCACGCCTCGCAGGGCGAGCAGCGCTCGCTCGCACTGGCGCTGCGCCTGGCCGCCCACCGCGTCATCACCGAGGTCACCGGATCGGCCCCCGTGCTGCTCCTCGACGACGTGTTCAGCGAGCTCGACCCCGATCGCAGCGACGCGCTCCTCGCCAACCTGCCGGCCGGCCAGACGCTGCTCACCAGCGCCAGCGGCCTGCCACCGAAGGCCCGGCCGGACCTCGTCCTGCGCGTCGCGGACGGCCGTATCGCCGCCGACGTGCCCGAGCCGGACGCGGCCGGGCCGTCGTAGCATCCGACCATGCCCGCCCGACCGCTCCCGGGTGACGCCCCCGGCCCGCAGCCCGTGGGCCAGGCCCTCGACCGGGTGATGCGCGGCCTCGGCGCGCCCGAGGCCAGCGGCGTCCACCTCGTGTTCGACCGCTGGGCCGAGGTCGTCGGGGAGGGGCTGGCCGCCCGGACCCGGCCCCTCCGGATCGAGGGCAACCGGCTCGTGCTGGCCGTCGACGAGCCCGCCATGGCGACGCACGTGAAGTTCCTCCAGGCGGAGCTCCTGGCCCGTCTGGCGGAGCTCCTCGGACCCGATCGCGTGATCGCGCTCGACCTGCGCGTCGGGCCCAAGCGCTAGCCCTTCGGAGGGCCCGTTTTTCGGCCGTGGATGGCCCGGATGTCCCACCCCGGCTGGTAGACTCTCAACGTTGTGATTACGGCTCCTGACCTGGGCTTTTGTGCGTTTCAGCCGGTCGGCGGTGCCCCGTTCAACCCGGCGCGTCGAGCGCCCGGGCCCACTCGTTGAAGGACGTCGGTTCGTGGCGCAGACAACCAGCTCATACGGGGCCAACAGCATGCAGGTGCTGGAAGGGCTCGACCCCGTCCGGAAGCGCCCCGGGATGTACATCGGGAGCACCGGGCCCACGGGCCTGCACCACTGCGTGTGGGAGGTCGTCGACAACTCGGTCGACGAGGCGATGGCCGGTTACGCCGCCCGGATCGACGTCACGCTCCTGGCCGACGGCGGCTGCCGCGTGGCCGACGACGGGCGCGGCATCCCGACGGACGTGAACAAGCAGCAGAAGATGACGGGCGTCGAGATCGCCCTCACCAAGCTGCACGGCGGCGGCAAGTTCGGCGGCGAGGGCTACAAGGTGTCGGGTGGCCTCCACGGCGTCGGCGTGTCCGTCGTTAACGCCCTGTCCACCCGGCTGATGGTCGAGGTCGACCGGGACGGCAAGCACCACGTGATGGACTTCGCGAACGGCGGCACGCCGCAGTCCAAGCTGCGGGTGACGGGCGACGCCCCGCGCGGCCGCACGGGCACCACGGTGACGTTCTGGCCCGACGGCACCGTCTTCGAGACCACCGAGTTCTCGTCCCGTACGATCCTCGAGCGGCTGCAGATGATGGCATTCCTCAACAAGGGCCTCGAGATTCGGTTCAAGGACGAGCGCCCTGATCACGGCAACGGCGAGACGGTGACGTACCGCTACGCCGGGGGGATCGTCGACTTCGTCAAGCACCTCAACACGAGCAAAGAGGCCCTGTTCTCCAAGGTCGGCTTCTACGAGCTCGCGGAAGATGACTCGGAGGTGGAGGTCGCGTTCCAGTGGAACACCGGCTTCAACACCGACGGCATCCACAGCTTCGCCAACGGGATCAACACCACCGAGGGCGGCACGCACGAGGAGGGTTTCAAGGCGGCCCTCACCACCGTGGTCAACAAGTACGCCCGAGCGAAGAATCTGCTCAAGGAGAAGGACCCGAACCTCCTCGGGGAGGACATCCGGGAGGGGATCACCTCGATCATCTCCGTGCGCCTCCGCGACCCGCAGTTCGAGGGCCAGACGAAGGGAAAGCTGGGCAACACCTCGATCAAGACCCTCGTCCAGAAGGCGACGAACGAGAAGCTCGGCGACTGGTTCGAGGAGAACCCACCCGAGGCCAACAAGATCGTCAAGAAGGCGATCGCCGGCGCCCAGGCGCGCATGGCGGCCAAGAAGGCGCGCGACGTGATCAGGTCGAAGACGCTGCTCGACGGCGCCGGCATGCCCGACAAGCTCAAGGACTGCTCCTCGAAGAACCGTGAGGAGCGCGAGCTGTTCATCGTCGAGGGCGACTCGGCCGGCGGCTCGGCCGTCTCCGGGCGCGATCCGCTGCGCCAGGCGATCCTCCCGATCCGGGGGAAGATCCTCAACGTCGAGCGGGCGCGGCTCGACAAGATGCTCAAGAACATCGAGGTCCAGGCGCTCATCTCCGCCATCGGGGCCGGCGTCGGCGAGGAGTTCGACGTCGAGAAGCGTCGCTACGACAAGATCTGCATCCTGGCCGACGCCGACGTCGACGGCGCCCACATCCGCACGCTGCTGCTGACCTTCTTCTTCCGGCAGATGCGCCCGCTCGTCGAGCACGGGCACGTCTACATCTGCCAGCCTCCGCTGTACTCCACGGAGGTGGCGAAGAAGAAGATCTACCTCAAGGACGACCACGCGAAGGACGTGTTCCTCCGCGACAACCCGAACCACAAGAAGGACTTCGGTCGCCTGAAGGGCCTCGGTGAGATGGATGCCGAGGAGCTGCGGGTGACCACGATGGAAGACGGCCTGCGCACGCTGCTGCAAGTCAAGGTCGAGCAGGCGGCGCTGGCCGACGAAGTGGTCTCCACCCTCATGGGCGACGTCGTCGAGCTCCGCAAGCAGTTCATCGTCACCAACGCCAAGGACGTGAGGTTCCTCGACATCTGATGTCCGACACCACCCCCTCTTCCGACAGCAACGGCGGCCTCCCCGCGGGCGACGGGCCGGGCGGCAACGTCGCCGTCGAGCCGATCGAGATCCAGGAGGAGATGGAGAGCTCCTTCCTGGACTACGCGATGTCCGTCATCATGACCCGGGCCCTTCCGGACGCTCGTGACGGCCTGAAGCCGGTGCACCGCCGGATCCTCTACGGGATGGATCAGCTCGGGGCGCGGCCCGACCGGTCGCACATGAAATGCGCCCGCGTGACGGGCGAGGTCATGGGCAAGTACCACCCGCACGGCGACGGCTCGATCTACGACGCCCTCGTCCGCATGGCGCAGGACTTCTCCCTGCGGATGCCCCTCGTCGACGGTCACGGCAACTTCGGCTCGCCCGACTTCGGCGCCGCCGCCTCGCGCTACACGGAGTGCCGCCTCGCCCCCATCGCCATGCGGATGCTCGACGGCATCGCCGAGGACACGGTCGACTTCGTGGAGAACTACTCCGGCGACGAGATCGAGCCCGAGGTCCTCCCGTCCCGCTTCCCGAACCTGCTGGTGAACGGCAGCCAGGGCATCGCCGTCGGCATGGCGACGAACATCCCGCCGCACAACCTGGGCGAGGTCATCGACGCGACCGTGCACCTGCTCGAGCACCCCGACGCCACGCCGGAAGACCTGATGGCGTACGTGAAGGGCCCGGACTTCCCCACCGGCGGCCTGATCATGGGTCGCCAGGGGATCCTCGACGCCTACACGACCGGCAAGGGCTCCATCCGCATCCGCGCCGTCGCCGAGATCGAGGAAGGCGCCCGCACCGACCAGATCGTGGTCACGGAGATGCCGTACCAGACGTCGATCTCGGTCACGGCGGCCCGCATCGCAGAGCTCGTGCAGACCCGGGTGCTCGAGGGCATCAGCGACGTCAACGACGAGTCGGCGAAGGGCAAGACGCGGCTCGTCATCAAGCTGAAGAAGGACGCCACCGCCCTCGTCATCCTGAACAACCTCTACAAGCTCACCCCATTGCAGACGAACTTCGCCGTGAACACCGTGGCGCTGGTCGACGGGGTCCCCCGCACGCTCAACCTCGTGCAGGCCCTGCAGGCCTACATCGCGCATCAGGTGGAGGTCATCCGCCGGCGGTCGGAGTTCCGCCTGAAGAAGGCGCGCGACCGTGCGCACATCGTCGAGGGCCTGCTCAAGGCCGTCGACGTCATCGACGAGGTCATCGCCCTCATCCGTGGTTCCGACGACCGCGCCGCCGCCCGCACGGGCCTCACGTCGGAGCCGTTCAGCTTCAGCGACGTCCAAGCCGAGCACATCCTCGACCTCCGCCTCGGCCAGCTCACCCGCCTCGCCCGCGTCGACCTCGAGACGGAGCTCGGCACGCTGCGCGAGACGATCGCCGCCCTCGAGGCCATCCTCAACGACGAGGGCCGGCTGCGGTCGGTCATCAAGGACGAGCTCGGCGAGGTCCGCGAGAAATTCGCCGACGCCCGTCGCTCGAAGATCACCCTCGACGCAGGCGACATGAACATCGAGGACCTCATCGACGACGAGGAACTTGTCGTCACCTTGTCGGCCAAGGGCTACATCAAGACGGTCGCGTCCGACGCCTTCCGGTCCCAGGGCCGCGGTGGCCGGGGCGTGGCCGGCGCCAAGCTGCGGGACGAGGACTACGTCACCCACATCCTCACCACGACGGCCCACGCCTACCTGCTGTTCTTCTCGAACCTCGGACGGGTCTACCGCCTCAAGGCCCACGAGATCCCGAAGAAAGAGCGCACGGCGCGCGGCACAGCCATGCCCAACCTGCTGCAGCTTCAGCCCGGCGAGCACATCCAGACCATCATCGACACGCGGGACTACGAGACGAACCGCTACCTCTTCTTCGCCACCAAGAACGGCCAGGTGAAGAAGACGAAGTTCAACGAGTACGACTCCTCGCTGCGCACGGGCATCATCGCCATCAACCTGCGGGACGGCGACGAGCTGGTGAAGGTCATCCCCACGAACGGGGGCGACGACATCCTCATGCTGTCGAAGCTGGGGCAGGCCATCCGGTTCAACGAAGACGACGTGCGCTTCATGGGGCGGGCCGGAGTGTAGAGGGCGCGACGCGGGTGAGCACGTTCGATGGCAATCCCGTTGAGCCGGGGCCCCGACTTCGGGTTTACT